>JBPCPA010000078.1:0-8468 GCA_050999655.1 Jatrophihabitans sp. | reverse complement strand
GCCGCCGACGACCTGCTGCCGGAGCGGGCGATCGCCGGGGACGCCTCAGCCCGCGAGCAACTGATCGACACGGTCTACCGCCCGCTCACCGAGTCCGGCGACGCGATCCTGGACACCGTGGTCGCCTACCTCGACAGCGGCCGGGCGCTGGAGGCCACGGCCCGGGCGCTGTTCGTGCATGCCAACACGGTGCGCTACCGGTTGCGCCGGGCTGCTGACCTCTGCGGCCGGGCGCCTACTGATGCGCGCGGCGCATTCACCATCAGCCTGGCGATGGTGCTGGGCCGGCTCGCCGCCACAGCCGCCACAGCCGCCACGGCGGACACAGCCGCCACAGCCGCCACGGCGGACACAGCCGCCACAGGCAGCAGCGCCGGCGCCACCATTCCCGGCGGCGTTGCCAGTCCTGAGGGCGCCGGCGTTGCCCACACCGGTACCACGCCAGTTGGCGGAATCCCTGCACTGGAACCGCTTACAGCACCGTTGTAATTCCACTGCCTTGTAGCTATCCTACAAACATCAGCCATGAACCCTGTGCGAGCCGTGATCGCCGAAAGTGGCCGTGGCAAGGCAACGTTGGAGTAGTGATAGCTGTCCTCGCTCCCGGCCAAGGCTCGCAGACCCCGGGCATGCTGAGTCCCTGGCTCGAACTGGACGGCGTGGCCGAGCAGGTGGCCGGGTATTCGGAGCTGGCCAAGCTCGATCTGCTCCGGCTGGGCACCACCGCCACAGCCGAAGAGATCATGGACACCGCCCTCACCCAGCCACTGATCGTCATGCTCGGCCTGGTCACCGCCGGCCAGTTGGACGTCGCCGCGGCCGGCTCCGGCCAGCTGATCAGTGCCGGCCACAGCATCGGTGAGGTCACCGCCGCCTGCGTGGCGGGCGTGCTCACCGCCGAACAGGCGATCACCTTCGCCGCCCGCCGGGGCGCGGAGATGGCCGCCGCCTGCCAGGCAGAGCAGACCACCATGGCCGCGGCGCTGGGCGGTGACCCGGAGGTGGTGGTCGCCGCGATCCTGGCTCGCGGCCTGACCCCGGCCAATCGCAACGGAGCCGGTCAGATCGTGGCAGCGGGCGCGGTCGGGCCGATCGACGAGCTGGTCGCCAACCCCCCGGAGGGCACCCGCTTTCGCAAGCTGCCGGTCGCCGGTGCCTTCCACACCGAGTACATGAGGTCGGCCGAGCAGAACCTGCGCTCGGTGGCCGCCGGGATCCAGCCGGGCGAGCCCCACCAGATCCTGCTGTCCAACGCCGACGGCACCGCCGTGACCACCGGCCGGACGGTGCTGGCGCGGCTGGTGGCCCAGGTCACCCGCCCGGTGCGCTGGGACCTGTGCCTGAACACGCTGCGCGAACTCGGCGTCACCGCCACCATCGAGCTCAGCCCGGCCAAGGTGCTGACCGGCATCGCCAAGCGAGAGCTGCCCGGTGTCGAACTGGTCGCGATCAAGGCCCCGGAGGATCTGGCCACTGCCCAGCGGTTGCTGACGGCCAGCGGCCAGCGCGACCGGCCCGGACCGGACCTGCTGGTCGTGCACACCCCCGACCAGGGCATCTTCACCAGGGCCCGAGGCGTCCAGGCTGGTGCGGCTGTGGTCGGCGGCACCCGGTTGGGCACCATCCGCACCAACCGCGACGAGTTGGCCATCGTGGCACCGGTTTCCGGCGTGCTGGCCGAGTGGCTGCGCAACGACGGCGACATCGTCGGAACCGGCTTGCCGATTGCTCGACTGTCTACCGGAATCGAGGAATGATGAACGTTCGGATCGCGATTCCCGCCCGTCCCGCAGGTACTCGGATCGCAGGGTTCGGCCACTACCAGCCGCCTACCGTGCTCACCAACGACGACCTGGTGGCCCAGGGCGTGGACACCAACGACGAGTGGATCCAGAGCCGGGTCGGCATCGCCGAGCGCAGGTTCGCGATGGACGAGTCGATGCTCGACATGGCGGTGGCCGCGGCCAGCAAGGCGCTGGCCAACTCCGGCGTGGAAGCCGCCGAGATCGACCTGGTGATCCTGGCGACCTGCACCGGACGATTCCAGGTTCCTGGCGGCGCGGCCACCCTGGCCAGCCGGCTCGGAATCCACTCACCGGGTGCGTTCGACCTCAATGCCGCGTGCGCGGGCTTCGTCTACGGCCTGACCGTCGCGTCCAACGCGGTGCTCACCGGGCAGGCCCGCAACGTGCTGCTGGTCGGCTCGGAGAAACTCACCGACTACGTCGACCTGTTCGACCGCGGCACCGGCATCATCTTCGGCGACGGCGCCGGTGCGGCGGTGATCTCGGCCAGTGACCGGCCCGAGATCGGCCCGGTCACCTGGGGCTCCGACGGCTCCAACGCCGGTGCCATCACCACTGACCCGGAGACGATCACCCTTCGCCAGGAGGGCCAGACGGTGTTTCGCTGGGCCACCTCGAGCATGGCCGGAGTGGGCCTGCAGGCGTGCGCCGCGGCCGGCGTGCAGCCTCACCAGCTGGCGGCGTTCGTCTCCCACCAGGCCAACCTGCGGATCATCGACCTGATCGCCAAGAAACTCGACCTGCCGGACTCGGTAGTGATCGCCCGCGACATCATCACCGCCGGCAACACCTCCTCGGCCTCGATCCCGATCGCGCTGTCCAAGCTGATCGAGCGGGGCGACGTGCACAGCGGCGGACCGGTGTTGATGGTCGGCTTCGGCGCCGGCCTCACCTACGCTGCCCAGGTGATCCTTGCTCCCTAGCCGGCCAGCGCTCTGACGCAACCGGCACAACGCCGCACCACCGCAGCCCAGCGGCAGCACAGCGCACCCGCGTCCGATCCAGCCGGAGCCGGACGACCCACACCGGACGCCAGCGGCGTCCGATGCAGAGAGGTAGACAATCAAGTGGCATCAAACGAAGAAATCCTGGCGGGCATGGCCGAGATCCTCAACGAGGTGGCTGACGTCGCCCCCGAGGACGTGACCGTGGACAAGTCCTTCACTGACGACCTGGACGTCGACTCGCTGTCGATGGTCGAGGTGGCAATGGCGGCCGAGGAGAAGTTCGGCGTGAAGATCCCCGACGAGGAGCTGCCCAAGCTCAAGACGGTCGGCGACGCGGTCAGCTACATCAACGCCAACCCCAGCTGAACTCGACCACCTGAGCGCCAACGACGATCCACCCCGAGCGCGGAGGAAGCCAACGATGACCGAGACCAGCGTGCGCAACAAGCCCGGCGATCCGGTCGTGGTGACCGGCCTCGGCGCCACCACCCCGCTCGGGGGGGACGTGGACTCGTTCTGGACGCAGCTGCTGGCCGGCACGTCCGGCGTGGTCGCGTTGACCCAGGACTGGGCCGCTGACATCACCGTCCGGATCGGCGCGCCGATGGCCGTCGATCCGGCCTCGGTGCTGCCCCGGGTCCAGGCCCGCCGGCTGGACCGCGCCGAGCAGGCCGCGCTGGTCGCCGCCGCCGAGGCCTGGTCCGACGCCGGGTTCACCGGCAAGGCCAGCGAGAACGGCCTCGACCCGGCCCGGGTGGCGGTGGTGATCGGAACCGGTATCGGCGGGGTGACCAGCCTGATCCACCAGCACGACATCATGTTGGAGAAGGGGCCCACCAAGGTCTCGCCGCTGATGATCCCGATGAACATGCCCAACGGGCCGGCGGCCTATGTCGGCCTGCAGATCGGCGCCCGGGCCGGCGTGCACACCCCGGTCAGCGCCTGCGCGTCCGGCGCGGAGGCGATCGCCTACGGCCTGGACCTGATCCAGCTCGACCGGGCCGACCTCGTGGTGGTCGGCGGCACCGAGGCCTGTATCCACCCGCTGACCATCTCCGGCTTCGCCCAGATGCGGGCGATGTCCAGCCGCAACGACGAGCCCGAGCGCGCCTCGCGTCCCTACGACAAGGGCCGCGACGGCTTCGTGCTGGGTGAGGGTGCGGGGGTGCTGGTGCTGGAGCGGCTGTCCTCGGCACAGGCCCGTGGCCGCCAGCCGTACGCGGTGCTCGGCGGCGCCGGCATGACCTCGGACTCCTTCGACATCGTCCAGCCCGACCCGGCCGGCAGCGGGCAGGCCCGGGCCGCCCAGCTCGCGATCGAGCGGGCCGGCCTCGACCCGTCCGACGTGGTGCATGTCAACGCCCATGCCACCTCAACCCCGGCCGGCGACATGGCCGAGGCGCTGTGGATCGCCAAGTTGCTGGGCGAGCAGACGGTGGTCTCGGGCACCAAGTCGATGACCGGTCACCTGCTCGGCGCGGCCGGCGCGATCGAGGCGGTTGCCACCGTCCTCAGCGTCGCCAGGGACACGGTGCCACCGACCATCAACCTCGACGATCCCGAGGACGGGCTCGCGGTGGACGTGCCGACCAAGGCTCGCGAGCTGGTCGTCACCGCGGCCCTGAACGACTCGTTCGGCTTCGGCGGCCACAACGCCGCGCTGCTGTTCCACAAGCTCTGAGCCGGGTTAGGAGTGGGCCTGCCGGCCCTGCCGGCGGCAGTTGCCTGACCCCGCCGGCTCAGACCACCTTATGCAGCAGCACGACCTGCGATCCGTCGCCGGCGCTGCGATAGGGCTCCAGTTCCTCGTCCCAGGCCGAGCCCAGCAGTTCGTGCAGGCCGTGGGCGAACTCCTCGCTCGACCGGGCCCGGCTGAGCAGGCCGCGCAACCGCTCCTCGCCCACCACCAGATCGCCGTTGGCCGACACCGCACTGCGATGAAAGCCCCGGCCCGGCACGTAGGCCAGCCGCTCGCCGTCGGTGGCCGTGCTGCCGTCCTCGGTGATCTCGAAACGCAGCATCGGCCAGGCGCGCAACGAGGCCGACAGCCGCGCCGCGGTGCCCAGCGGTCCGATCCAGGTGGCCTCGGCGCGCAGCTGGCCGGGTGCGGCCGGCTGGGCGGTCCACTCCAACCGGCAGGGTCGACCGAGCACGCCTGCCAGCGCCCACTCGACGTGGGGCCCGATGGCAGGCGGGCAGCAGTGAATGAACACCACACCCCGAGTGGCCGAGGCCACTGGAACAGCAGACATCGCGCACCTCCGCAACTCGACGGCAACGTCTTCCCCAAGCGCGCCGTACGACAGCCGGTGGTACGTATGTGCTAGTGGTGACTAGCAGTAACTATTGTGACCCATGATGCGCCAGAAAATCCAGCGGGACGGCGATTCTGACCGCTAGCCGCCGCTCTTGCGCCGGAATTGCCGCTTAGCGCCTGCTTTGCTGTGCACATCCCCGACCTTCGACGAGTCCGGTCCCGCACCGCCCACGCCGTCGGTGTTGTGACCCTTCTTACGCTCCAGCGCCTTCAAGAACTGCGCCTTGAGATCGGCGTCCGCGCCCTCGTTCTCAGATTCCTCAGCCATGGGCTCAGCCTCGCACGGCGGCAACCCCCCATCAAAACAATTCAGCGCTAACGTCACCGTGGTGGCCATCCTCGACCGGATCTCGATCAGCCTGACGCCGCGCTCGGACCCGCACCCCTGGTACTTCGCCATCCCTGCCATCGCCGCGCTGCGCCAGGCGCCGCTGGAGCTGACCGGCAGCACCGTCATCGTCGGCGACAACGGCTCGGGCAAGTCCACCCTGCTCGAGGCGATGGCCGACACCTGGCTACGCACCGCGCTGACCGGTGCGCAGGTAGCGCACTGGTCACCACGCGTCGGCGTTGAGGACAGCGACCTGCGCTGGGAGCTGGTCCTGGCCGGCGAGCGGCCGGCACCGCAGGGTGGTTGCTTCGTCCGGGCCGAGGCGATGTACCCGCTGTTCACCGCCCTGGACGCCCAGGACGCCACCGGCCGGGCCTTCGGCGGCGCGCTCACCACCCGCTCCCACGGCGAGGGATTTCTGGCCTACCTGCAGTCGCGCACCACCGAGCGTGGGCTGTTCCTGCTGGACGAGCCCGAAGCAGCGCTGTCCTTCACGTCCTGCCTGCAGTTGCTCAGCCTGCTCGACGCCCTGGTGCGCGCCGGCAATCAGGTGGTGCTGGCCACACACTCGCCGGTGCTCGCGGCGCTGCCCGGTGCCCAGATACTGCAGTTCGATGAGACCGGAATCACCCGTAGCACATGGGAGGATCTCGAACTGGTGGCGCACTGGCAGGCCTTCTTGGGCAACCCGCAGCTGTACCTGCGCCATCTCCTCGGCGAGTGACAAATCCGCCGACGGGGTAAAGCATCTGCCAGGTGAGCATCGCTGAGCGGGTGACAGGGGTGGCCGGCCAGGTCGCGGCACGGGTCGGGGTCGAGGGCTTCGCCGCGGTCAGCCTGCTGCGGGCCGGTGCCTTCGGAGTAGAACCGCCGCTTCGGCTGGCCCGGGTGCTGCAGGCCTTTCAGCGCTACGGTCCGGCCGGCGCCGCCCTCGCGGTGGCCTGCCAGCGACACGGCGGCCGGCCCGCGATCCTGGACGAGCGCGGCGAGCTCAGCTTCGCAGAACTGGACGAGCGCTCCACCCGGCTGGCCAATGCCCTGCGAGCACGCAGCTTTCGCGACGGGGACGGAATCGGCATCCTGTGCCGCAACCACCGGGGCATCTTCGACGCGCTGTTCGCCGCGGCCAAGCTCGGGGCCCGCACGGTGCTGCTCAACACCGACTTCGCCGGCCCGCAGTTGGCCGACGTGTGTGACCGGGAGCGGATCGCCCTGCTGATCCACGACGAGGAGTTCACCGGCACCGTCGGCGAGTACCGGCCAGCCCTGGGCTGCCTGCTGGGCTGGACCGACCGCGCCGCGGCCGAGTCGGTGGACGCACTGATCGCCGAGGGCGACGACGCCCCGCCGCCGCGACCGGCCCGCACCCAGCAGATCGTGCTGCTCACCAGCGGCACCACCGGCACTCCCAAGGGCGCGGCTCGCGAGTTCGGCACCTCGCTGGCCATTCCGGGCGGCTACCTGTCCAGGATCGCGCTGCGGTCCCAGCGTCCGGTCTATGTCGCGGTGCCGGTCTTTCATGCCTGGGGCCTGTTGTCCTCGGTGATCGCGCTGGCCCTGTCCGACACCCTGGTGCTGCGCCGGCGTGCCGAACCCGGCGAGGTGCTGCAGGCGCTTCGCGAGCATCGCTGCGACGCGCTGATCACCGTGCCGGTGCTGCTGTCCCGCCTGATCACCGAACTGGAAACCACCGGCGCCGCGCCACCGCCACGGTTGCGGATCGTTGCGGTGTCAGGCTCGGCGCTGTCACCGGATCTGGCCGTGCGGACCCGCGCGGTGCTCGGTGAGGTGCTCTACAACCTCTACGGCTCCACCGAGGTCGCCTACGCCAGCATCGCCACGCCGGCCGATCTGGCTGCCGCACCCGGCAGCGTCGGCCGACCGCCGCGCGGCACCACCGTCAGGCTGCTGGACGAGCACGGTGTCGAGGTGGCATCCGGTGCGGCCGGCCGGATCTTCGTCGGCAACAGCATCCAGTTCGGCGGCTACACCGGCGGCGGCAGTAAGGAACAGGTGGCAGGTCTGATGTCCACCGGCGACCTCGGCCATCTCGACGCGGCCGGCCGGCTCTTCGTCGACGGCCGCGATGACGACATGATCGTCTCCGGTGGCGAGAACGTCTTTCCCGGCGAGGTGGAAGACCTGCTGGGCGGCCACGCCGGGATCCTCGAGGCGGCCGTGGTCGGCGTCAGCGACCCGGACTTCGGCCAGCGGCTGCGGGCTTTCGTGGTACGGAGGCCGGCCGCCGAACTGGACGCCGACGAGGTCCAGCGCTACGTCAAGGCCCACCTGGCCCGCTACAAGGCGCCGCGAGACATCGTCTTCCTCGACGAGCTGCCCCGTAACCCGGCCGGCAAGGTCATGAAACGCCAATTGCCACTCGAGTGAGCCGGTGCCAGCGGGGCAATCTGTGCCTGTCGAGTGGTTCATGGCTGCAGCTTGTGTGAAACTCGCACAATGGCCGCCTCGTCCGAGCTAGCCAGCGTTCGCCGCTCCTGGCTCGAGCGCCTGCTCGACGTGGTCCGCGAACTCGGCGCGACCCGCGATCTGGCCCAGATGCTCGATCGGATCACCGCGGCCGCGGTGGAGTTTCTGGAGTTCGGCGCCGCCGCCATCAACGTGCTCGACGAGCAGGGCCAGGTTCGGGTCGCAGCGGTGGCTGGTCCGCCCGAGATGCGCGGCCTACTCGGCCAGACCAGCGCCCTGCAGTACTGGCAGGACCTGCTCGGCGCCTGCGAGGCCTGGGGATCGTTGCGGTTCTTCAGCCACGAGATGGACCAGGGCCTGTTCGACCAGATCGCCAGCTGGGTGCCCGAGGGCGATGGGGACCCCGGTCCAGAGGCCTGGCATCCTCGCGACGCGCTGTTCGCCGCCCTCAACGGACCGGACGGCAGCCTGCTGGGTGTGCTGAGCGTCGATCAGCCGGCCAGCGGCCGGCTGCCCAACCTGGAACAGCGCACGGTGCTGGAGCTGTTCGCCAACCAGGCCGCGGTGGCGATTGCCGACTTCCACCAGCGAGAGCGCTCCGAGACGCGCCGGCGCACGCACCGAGACCTCGATCCGCCCAC
>JBPCPA010000066.1:0-3244 GCA_050999655.1 Jatrophihabitans sp. | reverse complement strand
GGTCAACGCGCTGGAGGCCGGCACGTCGGCAGCGAGGACGTTGGCCAGAAAACCGAAGTGCTTGCCCGCGTCCGCCGCGGCCACGGCGACCATCGGAATGCCGAGACGATCCGCGATCACGTGAGTGATCTCACGGACCGGCACCCCCTGGTCGGCCACCCCGTGCAGCACTGAACCCGCCTGGGCCCGCTCCAGCGCGAGCCGGAACAGTCGAGCAGCGTCGAAGCGGTGCACCGCCGGCCAGCGGTTGGACCCGTCGCCGAGGTAACCGGCAACGCCGGTGGCTCGGGCGATGCCGATCAGGGTTGCCACGAAACCGCTGTCTCCATTGCCATGCACGGTCGGGGCGAGCCGCACGGTGGTCGAGCGCACGCCGTCCGCGGCGAGGGCCACCGCCTGCTGCTCGCCGGCGAAGCGCGCACGCAGGGGGTGATCCGGGGCGGGCACGTCCCGTTCGGTGCTGACCCGGCCAGGCGGTAGGGCGGCCGTGCCGGAGGCGATCACGAGCGGGCGCTGGGAACCGCGCAGCGCCGTGCCGAACGTTTCGATGGCGCGAAGATCGGCCTCAGCAGCACCGCGGTAGTCGCCAGCGAATGCGATGTCGTGTTTGAAGGCCAGGTGGATCACCCCGTCAGTGGCAGCCGCACCGGCATGCAGGCAGTCGAGGTCATCGAGAGAGCCGCGATGCACCTCGGCACCTGCGACGGCGAGCGCCTCGGCCGAAGCGTCCGAACGAGCCAACCCCAAGACCTGGTGACCGGCCCCGAGTAGTTCGGGGACGACGGCAGAACCGATCCAACCGGAGCCGCCGGTAACGAAAACACGCATGAGAAACCTTTCAGATTTGTCGGCCGTCCATCGCCCCGGGTACGGCGAGCGAGACGATGTCAGTCACTGTCATCAAACGTAGCACTCGCTGGCAGTCGCTGCCATCACTAGGATCGAGGCATGGGTCGATGGGAGCCGAACGCGCGCGGCCGGCTGGAGCAGGCGGCATTGGAGCTCTACCTCGAGCGCGGCTTCGACCAGACCACCGTTGCTGAGATCGCCAAACGCGCCGGCCTCACCGAACGGACGTTCTTTCGGCACTTCACCGACAAGCGGGAAGTCCTGTTCGGATCAGGCTCGCTGCAGGACCTGCTGGTCGACGCGATCGCCAGCGCACCCGCTTCGGCTCCGCCGATCGAGGCGGTAGCCGCGGCACTCGAGGCCGCGGCCGGGCTACTACAACAGCGCCGTGAGTTCTCGCTGCAGCGTCAGGCGGTGATCTCGGCCAACGTCGGGCTGCAGGAACGGGAACTGATCAAGCTCGCCTCCTTCGCCTCCGCGATGACCGAAGCATTGCGGCAGCGCGGCGTTCGGGATCCCGCTGCGAGCCTGTCGGCTGAGGCGGGAATCGCGGTCTTCAAGATCGCTTTCGAACGCTGGATAGCCCAGGCGAACCAGCGAGAATTCACGCTGCTGGTTCGCGAGTCACTCGAGGAGTTGAAGGCTGTCACCGCCGAAACCTGAGCATCAGGCCAGCACCTCGGCCCCGGTCTCGGGTGCACGCCTGCGTTGGTGACTCAGAGCCGATCGACAGGACCCGCGGGCGGCCCGGCGACATGGTCACCGCGCGGCGCGATCGAGGTGTTTGTAGACCGTCGGCCGGCTCACCCCGAGGTTGTCAGCGATCGCCTGGACGGTGTAACGCCCCGATTCATACATTTCCTGAGCGGCCTGGATCCGGGCCGGGGTCATCGTGGACGGCCGGCCGCCGCTGTGCCCGCGGTCCCGGGCGGCTGCCATGCCGGCCCTGGTGCGCTCGACGATGAGGCCGTGCTCGAACGCCGCCAGCGCCGCGCAGAGGTGCGCCACCAGGCCGCTGCCGGCGCTAGCGGTGTCGACGTCCTCGGTCAACGCGCGCAGTCCGACGCCGCGCTCGTCCAGTTCGGTCAGCACCTCGCTCAGGTGTCTGAGGTTGCGTCCGAGCCGATCGAGTCTCCAGACCACCAGGGTGTCACCGGCCCGGACCGCCCGCAGCGCTCGTTCCAGCTCTGGCCGGCGGGCCTGCGCGGCGGTCACGTCGTCGCGAAAGATCCGGCCGCACCCGGCAGCAGCCAGCGCGGCCAGTTGCGGCCCCGGATCCGTTTCCAGGGTGGATACCCGCGCGTAACCGAAGTGGCGGCCCATCACGGGCGGGCGTTGCCCGGACTCACCGCGACGGGTCCACCTCGGGTGGGCAACGGGCATCGGCCCGCCGGCAAGAAACGTTGCATCGTCTCGTCCTGTCTCAAGGCAGCCACCGACACCGATGCCGCGTCGCCCCGGCTGGGTTTCGTCGGTCCACTGTTGAGACGGTCGAGTCAGCGCCACGTGTCGCGGATCGACGAGATTCGGCTGTTGAGGATGGGCCGAACTACCCAGGTCGCGACGGCTGGCGGTGCTCGCGCGACCAGCCGCGGGTCAGGCCAGCCGGCGTTGCCGCGCCACCTCGGCCATGGTCACCGCGGCCGCCACTGAGGCGTTGAGGGACTCCGCGCGCCCACTCATCGGGATCGAGATGGTGGTGTCGCAGGTCTCGCCGACCAACCTGGACAGCCCGCGGCCCTCTGAGCCGACCACGATCACCAACGGCTCGACCGCCAGCTCGAAATCGTCCAGGGTGGTCCGACCGTCGGCGTCCAGGCCGACGACCTGCATGCCTGCCTGCTGGCAGTCGCGCAGTGCGCGTACCAGGTTGGTCACCTGGGCAACCGGGATCCGGGCGGCCATGCCGGCCGAGGTCCGCCAGGCGGTGGCCGTCACGCCGGCTGAGCGGCGGGTCGGCACGATGACGCCCAGCGCACCGAACGCGACCGCCGAGCGGATCACCGCACCGAGGTTGCGCGGATCGGTCACGCCATCCAGGGCGATCAGCAATGGCGCGGTGGTCGACTGCGCCGCCAGTTCGAGCAGGTCGGGCAGCTCGTCGTAGGAGAAGGCCGGCACCTGCAGGGCCAATCCCTGGTGCAGGATGCCGCCGGTGCGACGGTCGAGTTCGGCCTTACTGATCTCGAGGATCGGCAGGCCGCGGTCGGCGGCGAGGTGGATCGCCTCGGTCACGCGCTCGTCGGCCTCGATGCCGATGGCGACGTACAGCACGTTGGCTGGGATCTCCGCCCGCAGCGCCTCGGCCACCGGGGGACGCCCGACCAGCAGCGCGGGGGCATCAGAGTTCTTGCCGGCGGTGCCTCGACGACGAGGCGTCCCTTCGGAGCGGCGC
>JBPCPA010000039.1:0-31029 GCA_050999655.1 Jatrophihabitans sp. | reverse complement strand
CCACCTGGCCCTGCCCGGTGGCCCGGGCGCTGAGCACCGCGGCCAGCAGGCCCACCGCCAGTGACATCGCGCCACCGCCGAAATCGCCGAGGTAATTGGCCGGCGGGGTGGGAGGGCCGGCGGCCGGGCCGATGCCGTGCAACAGGCCGGCCACCGCCAGGTAGGTGATGTCGTGCCCGGCCCGGGCCGCCAGCGGGCCGTCCTGACCCCAGCCGGTCATTCGCCCGTACACCAGGGCCGGGTTGCGGCGCAGCGCGACCTCCGGTCCCAGCCCGAGCCGTTCGGCGACGCCCGGACGGAATCCCTCGATCAACACCTCACATCCCTCGGAAAGCCGCAGGGCGATCTCGGCCCCCTCGGGCTGGCGCAGATCGACCGCGATGGATCGGCGGCCGCGGCCCAGCGGCCCGCTCGGCCCGACCGGCATGGCAGCGAACGGGTCGGCCTCGGCCGACACCCGGTCGATCCGGATCACCTCGGCACCGAGGTCGGCCAGCAGCATGCCGAGAAACGGCACCGGCCCGATCGCCGGAAGCTCCAGGATCCGCACGCCGGCCAACGGTCCGGGCATCGCGCTAGAAGCCCATTCCGCGGCCGATGATCTCTTTCATGATCTCGGTGGTGCCGCCGTAGATGGTCTGCACCCGGCTGTCCAGGAAGGCTTGCGCGATGGGGTACTCGCTCATGAAGCCATAGCCGCCGTGCAGTTGCAGGCAGCGATCGGCGACCTTGTTCTGCAATTCGGTGGTCCACCACTTGGCCATCGCCGCGGTGGAGATGTCCAGGGTGTCGCCATCGGCGTGCTCGGCCACGCACCGGTCGACGAAGGTGCGCGCGATCTGCACCTCGGTGGCCAGTTCGGCGAGCAGGAACCGGTTGTGCTGGAAGTTTCCGATCGGCCGGCCGAACGCCTTACGATCCTTGCAGTAGGCGATGGTCAGCTCGAGCATGGCCTCGGCGGCCGCTACCGCCACCACCGCGATGGTCACTCGCTCGCGCACCAGGTTCTCGATCAGGTAGCGAAACCCCTGGCCCTCCTCGCCCAGCAGGTTGGCCACCGGCACCCGGGCATCGGCGAAGAAGAGTTCGGCGGTGTCCTGGGCCTTCATCCCGATCTTGTCCAGGTTGCGGCCGCGTTCGAAGCCCGGCGTGCCGCGCTCGACCACGATGATGGACAGGCCGCCGGCCCCCTGGGACGGGTCGGTCTTGGCCGCGACCAGCACCAGGTCGGCATGGATACCGTTGCTGATAAAGGTCTTCTGGCCGTTGAGCAGGTAGTGCTCACCGTCCCGGATCGCGGTGGTGCGGATCGCCTGCAGGTCGCTGCCGGCCTCCGGCTCGGTCATCGCGATGGCGCTGACCAGGTCACCGGAGCAGAAGCCGGGCAGCCAGCGCTGCTTCTGCTCGTCGGTGGCCAGCCGGCGAAGGTAGGGCTCGATCAGATCGTTGTGCACCGCGAAGCCGACCCCGGACGCGCGCGCCCGGGTCAGCTCCTCGTCCAGCACCACGTTGAACCGGAAGTCGCTGACCCCGCCGCCGCCGTAGCGTTGCTCGACCGCCATCGCCAGCAGCCCCTGCCGACCGGCCTCGCGCCAGAGCTCGCGATCGACCTGACCTGCCTCGGCCCAGGCCTGGTTGTGGGGCACCACGTGCTTGTCGAGGAAGGCCCGGCAGCTCTGCCGAAAGGCCTCGTGCTGCTCGTCGAACAGCTGCCGGGACAGTGGCATCAGAACGTCTCGCCGCTCTCGGCCCGCTTGCGCAGTGAGGGGGTGGGCGCGAACCGGTCACCGAACCTCCCGGTGAACTCATCGGCCCGAGCCACGAAGCCGGCCATCCCGCCCGGGTAGCCGTTGATGTACTGCAGCACCCCGCCGGTCCACGGCGGAAAACCGATGCCCATGATCGAGCCGATGTTGGCGTCGGCCACCGTGTTCAGCACGCCCTCGTCCAGGCAGCGCACCGACTCGATCGCCTCGGCGAACAGCATCCGCTCGCCCAGCTCCAGCAGGTCGAGGACCGCCGGATCGCCCTGCACCGGGAACTGTGCGGCCAATCCCGGCCACAGTCCGGTGCGCTTTCCCTCTGCGTAGTCGAAGAAACCGGCACCGCGCAGCCGGCCGGGCCGACCCAGCTGCACCATCCGGTCCACCACGGCCTCGCCGGGATGCGCCGGGTACTGCCCGCCGGCCGCTGTCACCGCGTCCCGGGTCTCGTTGCGGATCTTGACGAACAGCTCCATGTTCAGCTCGTCGGCCAGTTGCAACGCGCCGACCGGGTAGCCGGCCTGGGTGGTCGCCTGCTCGATGCTCGCCGGGTGCACGCCCTCGCCGAGCATTGCCAGCGCCTCGTTGACGAAGGTGCCGATCACCCGGCTGGTGAAGAAGCCCCGGCTGTCGTTGACCACGATCGGGGTTTTCTTGATCTGCGCGGCGAAGTCCAGCGCCCGGGCCAGTGCCTCGTCAGAGGTCTGCTCGCCACGGATGATCTCCAACAGCGGCAACTTGTCGACCGGTGAGAAGAAGTGCAGGCCGATGAAGTCCCGGGCCCGGCTGACACCTTCGGCCAGCGAGGTGATCGGCAACGTCGAGGTGTTCGAGCCGAGCAGCGCGTCCGGCGCGAGTTCCGCTTCGACCTCGCCGAACACCTTCCGCTTGAGTTCGGCGTTCTCGAACACCGCCTCCACCACCAGGTCACAGCCGGCCAGGTCGGCCGCATCGGCGGTGGCGGTGATCCGGGCCAGCACCTCGTCCCGCGTCGCCTCGGTGAGCTTGCCGCGGCTGATCGCCTTGTCCAGCAGGGCGCGGGAGTAGTCCTTACCCTTCTCCGCTGCCTCCAACGAGACATCCTTGAGCACCACGTCGATGCCGTTTCGGGCGCTGACATAAGCGATTCCGGCGCCCATCATGCCGGCGCCGAGCACCGCGACCCTGGTGGCGGGACGGGGCTGGTAGCCAGCCGGTCGGCTGCCACCGCCGTTGATCGAGTTCAGGTCGAACCAGAAAGCCTGGATCATGTTCTTGCTGACCTGGCCGCGCACCAGGTCGGTGAGGTAGCGGGTTTCGATCCGCAGCGCCGTGTCGATGTCGACCTGCGAGCCCTCCACCGCCACGCACATGATGTGGTGCGGGGCCGGCATCGGTGCGCCCTTGAGCTGCTTGCGCAGGTTGGCCGGAAAGGCCGGCAACATCGCGGCGAACGTCGGGCTGGCCGGGGTTCCGCCGGGAACCTTGTAACCCTTCCGGTCCCAGGGCTGGTTCGCCTCCGGATTGTCGAGAATCCAGGCCCGGGCAGCGCTGATCAGCTCTTCGGGCGTGCCGACCAACTCGTCGACGATGCCGGTGTCGACTGCCGCCGCCGGCTTCAGTCGCTGACCCTGCAGCAGCAGCTTCATCAGCGCATCCTGAATGCCGAGCATCCGGACGGTGCGCACCACGCCACCACCGCCGGGCAGCAGACCGAGTGTCACCTCGGGCAGTCCGAACTGGATCGTGGCGCTGTCCAGCGCGATCCGGTGATGGCAGGCCAACGCGATCTCCAGGCCGCCGCCGAGGGCGGTGCCGTTGAGCGCGGCGACCACCGGCCGACCGAGCAACTCCAGCCGGCGCAGGTTGGCCTTCAATGCCTCGGCGTGAGCGAAGAAATCGGCTGCGGTGTCGTCGGTGACCCTGCTCAGCAGCCGCAGGTCACCGCCGGCAAAGAAGGTGCTCTTGGCCGAGGTGAGGATCACTCCGGTGAGGTTGTCCCTTTCGGCATAGAGCCGATCGACGGTGGCAGCCAAGGAGTTCTGGAAGGTCTCGTTCATGGTGTTGGCCCGCTGGTCGGGATCGTCCATGGTGAGGGTGAGGATGCCGTCGGTGGCCAGATCCCAGCCGATCATGTTGAGCTGCGCTCCACGATCGTCGCTCATCAGATGCGCTCCACTATCGTCGCTCATCAGATGCGCTCCACAATCGTCGCTACGCCCATGCCGCCGCCCACGCACAGGGTCGCCAGGCCGTAGCGCAACTCCCGCCGCTCCAGTTCATCGATCAGCGTCCCCAGGATCATCGCGCCGGTCGCCCCGAGCGGGTGCCCGAGCGCGATCGCGCCGCCGTTGACGTTGACCTTGTCGCCCGGCACGTCCAGGTCGCGTAGGAATTTCAGCACGACGGCGGCGAAGGCCTCGTTGACTTCGAACAGGTCGATGTCGGCCACGCGCAGGCCGGCCTTGGCCAGCGCCTTGCGGGCAGCCGGAGCCGGTCCGGTGAGCATGATGGTCGGCTCCTCGGCGACCACGCCGGTGGCCACCACCCGGGCCCGTGGTGTGAGCGCCAGTTCGCGGCCGGCCTGCTCGCTGCCGATCAGCATCAGGGCGGCGCCGTCCACGATGCCCGAGGAGTTGCCAGTGGTGTGCACGTGCGAGATCTTGTCCACCCAGTGGTATTTCTGCTGCGCCACCGCGTCGAAGCCACCGAAGGACCCGAGGCCCTCGAAGGACGAGGGCAGCGACGCCAGGGTCTGCAGGGTGGTGCCGGCGCGCGGGAACTCGTCGCGGTCGAGCACGGTCAGCCGGCTGTGATCGCGCACCGGGATCAGCGAGCGGTCGAAGGCGCCGTTGGCCTGCGCCTTGGCTGCCTTGGCCTGGGAGTCCACGGCGAAGGTGTCGACGTCCTCGCGGCTGAACCCTTCCAGGGTGGCGATCAGGTCCGCGCTGATGCCCTGCGGCACGAAGCTGGTCGCGTAGGACGTTTCCGGGTCCATCGCCCAGGCGCCGCCGTCGGAGCCCATCGGCACCCGCGACATCGACTCCACCCCACCGGCCAGCAGCAGGTCCTCCCAGCCCGAGCGCACCTTCTGCGCTGCCAGGTTGACCGCCTCGAGGCCGGAGGCACAGAACCGGTTCACCTGCAGGCCGGCGCCGGAGGTGATCAGGCCGGCAGCCAGCGCCGCGGTGCGCGCGATCACCGCGCCCTGGTCGCCGACCGGGGATACCACGCCGAGCACCACGTCCTCGATCCGGGCCGGGTCCAGGTTCGGGTTGCGGCGGCCGATCTCTTCGATGAGGCCCACCACCAGCGATACCGGCTTGCTCTCGTGCAACGAGCCGGTCTTCTTGCCGCGACCTCGCGGTGTGCGAATCGCATCGTAGACGAATGCTTCGGTGCTCATGGACGGGTTTTCCTCTGCGATAGCGAACGAGTCTCTTCGATGACACGGTAACTGTCACATTCGTTGAGTAACAGTGTTACTGCCATCACGCTTATAGTGTCCGTCGTGACGGCTCATCCGACCACCGACCCGGCCCGGGCCGGCGAGCCGACCGCCGAGGAGTTGCTCACCATCGACGAGCTGGCGGCCCGGACCGGCACCACGGTCCGGACGGTCCGCTTCTACGCCAGTCAGGGCCTGTTGCCGGCACCGTTGCGGCGCGGCCGGATCGCCTATTACGGCCCGGCGCATCGGATGCGGCTGGACTTCGTCCGGGAGCTGCAGGACTACGGCTACACCCTGGCCGGCATCGAGCGCTACCTGTCCCGGATCCCGCACGACGTCTCGCCCGGCGACCTGGCGCTGCACCGGGCGATGCTGGCGCCATGGGCGCCCGAGCGTGCCGAGACGGTCGACCGGGCCGGGCTGCAGCTGCGCGCCGGCCGGCCGCTGGACGAGGCGGCCCTGGAGTTTCTGGCCTCCATCGGCACCCTGGAGATCACCGGTGCGGGCAGCTACCGCACCACCCCGTCCCTGCTGGCGATGGGCATCGAGCTGATCGACATGCCGGTACCCCGCAGCGTCCTGCAGCAGGCCGCCGAGGTGATCTTCGGTCATGCCACCGCGGCTGCCGAGGGGCTGTCAGAGGTGTTCCGCAGTGGCATCTGGGAGCCCTACCGGCGTGGCGAGCTGGCCAAGGTCGATCAGGACCAGCTGGCGGCGGTGGTAGCCCGGCTGCGGCCGATGGCGGTGCAGAGCCTGGTCACCGCCTTCGAGCGGGCCGCCGACAGGGCGATCCGGCAACCGGTCGCCGGCGACTGAACCCCTCAGGCCAGCAGGCCGGGTAGCAGGGCCAGCACGGCCTGCCAGGCCGGCGCGCCCGGGTCGATCAGGGAGAAGTGATCGCCGGGCACCTGCACCAGCTCGGCGTCGCCGCCGGCCGCCTTGGCCGACTGGACGTAGTGCACGCTCTGGGAGAACGGGACGTTGCCGTCGGCCGGGCTGTGCACGCAGCGCACCGGCACCCGCAGCGGCAGCTGGGCCTGCGGGCTGGCCTGGTGGTAGCGCTGCGGTTGGTCAGCGGGCAGGCCGCCTAGCAGGTCGGGCACCGCGCTGCCACCCACCTGCTGGTCGGCGGCGGTGATCAGATCGAGCACCCCGGCCTGCGACACCACCGCGGTCACTGCCAGCGCGGGCCGAGCACCCGGCGCGCCGGCCGGCAGGGTGTCGCGGTGCGCGGCCCAGGCGGCCAGCTGACCACCGGCCGAATGCCCGATCGCCACCACCGGGCCGTGGTTCGGGTCCAGCTTGGCGATCTGGTCGATGCCGGCGGCGACATCGGCCAGGGTGTTCGGCCAGCCGCCGCCGTCGCCGACCCGGCGATACTCCAGGTTCCAGGCCGTCCAGCCGCGCGAGGCCAGATCGGTGGCAAGCGGCGCGCCCAGGTCGGCGCCGTACTGGGAGCGCCAGAAACCACCGTGGATCACGATCATGGTGCCGGGCCGCTTCGCGGTGGCGGCCGGCAGGTACCGATCGGCCCACTGGGACGGGTCGCCGCCGTAGCGATGCCTGCTCACCACCGGCGCCACGCTGGGGGAGGTCGGGCCGGTGGCGGGCATCGTCCCAGTCTGCCCACCACCACTACTGCTGGTGCAACCGGCCAGCGTGCCGAGGCTCGCGGCGCCCAGGCTCGCGGCGCCGATCAGGATCGCCCGCCGGCTGGGCCCGGGGAACCCACTCGGCTGTCTCACCCTGGCAGTTCGGCGCACAGGCCTTGCCGGATGGCGGCGACGCCTAGATGGGCAGGATCTGAGAGGACAACAGCAGCCGCGCTGGCCCAGTCTGGACGCTGGTGAATTCATCGTGTCGCGAAGCGGGCGACCGCGGACGGCGGCATCGCATCGGCAGCACGCCGGTGTCCTACGTTGCGGCGTTCGCGAGCGCGTTGGGCGACGACGATCTGGAAGTTGGGTGCTGTGCAAATCAAGGTTCTCGGTCAGCTGTCGATCCGCAGGGACTCGGTCATCGCCGTGCCCAGCGCTCGAAAGCCCCGCAAGGTGCTGTCCTTGTTGCTGCTCAACGATTGCCGGACCGTCTCGGCACCCGTCCTGATGACCGAGCTGTGGGGTGACGCACCGCCCAAGAGCGGGCCCACCACGCTGCAGACCTACGTGCTGCACCTGCGCAAGCTGTTTGCCCACGCCTTCGGCCTCACCTCCGAAGAGATAGCCAGGGAACTGTTGCAGACCCGCAACGGCGGTTATGCGTTCATGGTCGGCGATGGCGAGCTGGACCTGCACATCTACCAGCGAGCCCGCCGTGCCGGAGACCTGGCGCTGGCCCGCCGCGATGACCGCACCGCCGTCGGCGCATACCAGAACGCGTTGGACCAGTGGCAGGGAAGTGCCCTGATGGACGTCGAGCACGGCAGCCTGATGCAGGCCGAGGTGGCCCGCCTCGAGCAGTCCCGGCTGACCGTGATCGAGCGCAAGATCGAGGCCGAACTGCGGCTCGGACGGCATCGCGATGCGCTCTCCGAGCTGGCGGCGCTGGTGCTGCACCATCCGTTCCATGAGGACCTGCACGCTCACTTCATGCTGGCGCTCTACCGCTCGGGCAATCGCAACCACGCGCTGGAGGTATTCCACCGGCTGCGGGCCTCGATGTTCAACGAGCTCGGGCTCGAACCGGCGCCGAAGTTGCAGCGGTTGCACAGCGCGATCCTGGCGGCCGAGCCGCGGCTGGACCTGGTAATACCGGAGGACCGGCGAGCGTCGGTGGATGCTCTCGGACGCTGAGAATATACCGTCGCCATAAAGGCAAACCCGGCCGCGACAGCGCTGCCGGACTGTAGTGGTTCTCAAGTGCCCGGCCATAGTGTCGAAACGGTCGGGGCTCAATCGTCAAGGAGGTAAGGATGTCAAGCGCTGTGGTGTCTGGGCAGTTGCAAGCAGAAATACAAGGGTTCTATGCACGTCAGGTACAGGCCATGGACAACGGCCGGTACGCCGAGTTCGCCGGTACGTTCTCCGAGGACTGTGACTTCACTCCGATGAAGCACCAGCCCACCGCACACGGTCGGCCGGCGATCGTCGAGAAGCTCGACAACTTCGCCAAGCAGGTGTTCAACAGCGACGAGCAGCGGCGGCACGTGATGGTCATGAGTGCCGTCACCGAGGTCGACGAGACGACCTACGATGTCATCTCCTACGCCCTGGTGAGCAACACCAAGCACGGTGACCCGCCGCGGCTGCACTTCGCCGGCGAGATCGTCGACCGGCTGATCCGCCAGGACGGTGAACTGCTGGTCCGCAGCCGGATGGTGAACAGCGACTCGATCGCCTGAGCAAGCAGCACACGACGATGGGCCGCACGCAGAACGTGCGGCCCATCATTGTGTGTCCGGACGGTGATCGCCTCAGTAGTTGCCGAGGCCGCCGCAGACGTTGAGCGCCTGCGCGGTGATCGGCGCGGCCTGCTCGCTGGTCAGGTAGTGCACCAGGCCGGCCACCTCGTCGGGCTGGGTGTAGCGGCCGAGCGGGATCTTGGCGTTGAATCGCTGCAACACCTCATCCTCGGTGATGTCCCAGATCTTGGCATAGTTCGACCGAACCTCGGCCGCCATCGGGGTCTCGACGTAGCCGGGGCACACCGCGTTCACGGTCACTCCGGTCTTGGCGAGTTCGAGGCCGAGCGCCTTGGTGAAGCCGACCACGCCGTGCTTGGACGCCGAATACGGCGCGCCCAGCACCACGCCCTGTTTGCCGCCGGTCGAGGCGATGTTGATGATCCGGCCGGCACCACGCTTGAGCATGCCGCCGGTGGTCAACGCCGCCCGGCTGACGTAGAACACGCTGTGCAGGTTGGTGTTGATCACATCGAGCCATAGCTGATCGGTGAGCTGGGCGGTGGGACCGCCGCCGCTGCGGCCGGCGTTGTTGACCAGGACGTCCACCCGGCCGAAGCGCTCCACCGCGGCGGCCACCATCGCGTCGACCTCGGCCGAGGAGGTCACGTCACAGGTCGTCCCGGCTATCTCGAATCCCTGCTCCTGCAACTGGGCGGTGGTCTCGGCGACCTGGTCGGCCGATCGCGCGCAGATGAAGACCTGCATCTCGCGTGCCAGCCGCTCGGTCACGGCCAACCCGATGCCTCGGGTGGCACCGGTGACCAGGGCCACTCGTCGGGTGTCGTCAACCATCATTCCTCCGGTGGGGTGTGGTGCTGCGTGCTACCGAGCCTGCCCCGCCGGCCTTGACGAACACTCAAGTCGGGCCGGAGTGGCCCAGCTGACCAGAATCCGAGCGGGATTCGAGGCGATCCGCGCATCCTCGAAACAAGACCGACAATCATTGGGGAAACGCATGAGCATCGTGTACGACGCATTGTTCGTCGGCGGCGAGTGGGTGGCACCGTCCGGACGCGAGCGGATCGACGTCAGCTCGGCCAGCACCGAGCAGCTGCTGGGCAGCGTGCCGGAGGGCACCGGTGCCGACATCGACCGGGCGGTGGCCGCCGCGCGGGCCGCCTTCGACGATCCGGCCGGCTGGTCGGCCTGGTCGCCGCAGCAGCGGCAGGCCGCGCTGGTCCGGCTGGCCGACGCGATCGACAAGCGCAGCGACGAGACGGTCCGGCGGGTCAGTTCGCAGAACGGCATGCCGGTCAGCGTCGGCGCCTACAGCGAAGGGGTCGCGCCGTCCTACTTGCTGCGTTACTACGCGGGCCTGGCTGCCGGCGAAGAGGTGGAGCAGTATCGCCGCAGCATGGCCATGGGCACCACGGTGGTCCGCAACGAACCGGTCGGCGTGGTCGCCGCGATCGTGCCCTGGAACTTTCCGCAGACGCTGACCTTCTGCAAGCTGGCACCGGCACTGGCGGCCGGCTGCACCGTGGTGGTCAAGCCCGCGCCGGACACCGTGCTGGATGCGTTCCTGCTGGCCGAGGCGGTCGCCGAGGCCGAACTGCCCGCCGGCGTGGTGTCGATCGTGCCCGGGGACGGCGCGCTCGGGGCCTATCTGGTCGGCCATCCCGGGGTGGACAAGGTCGCCTTCACCGGTTCTACCTATGTGGGACGCCAGATCGGCGAGGTGTGTGGCCGGTTGCTGCGCCCGGTCACCCTCGAACTCGGTGGCAAGTCCGCGGCGATCCTGCTCGATGATGTGGACCTGGCCGCCGCGATGCCGGCGATGGCGGCCGCGACCCTGGGCAACAACGGGCAGACCTGCTTCCTGTCCACCAGGATCCTCGCACCCAGGCAGCGCTATGCCGAGGTGGTCGATGCGATTACCGCGATGGCCGCCGGCCTGCAGGTCGGTGACCCGCTGGACCCGGCCACCCAGGTCGGTCCGCTGGTCAGTGCGACGCAGCGCAACCGGGTGGAGCGCTACATCGCCGCGGGCAAGGCCCAGGGCGGACGGCTTACCACCGGCGGTGGCCGGCCGGCCGGCCTGGACCAGGGCTGGTTCGTCGAGCCGACGGTGTTCGCCGATGTGGACAACCAGGCCACGGTAGCCCGCGAGGAGATCTTCGGCCCGGTGCTGGTGGTGATCGGCTACGACGACGAGCAGCACGCGCTGGCGCTGGCGAATGACTCCGAGTACGGCCTCGGCGGGACGGTCTGGACCGCCGATGAGGAGCGGGGCCTCGACATTGCCCGGCGGGTACGCACCGGCACCGTCGGGGTGAACGGCTACGCGCTGGACATCGGGGCGCCCTTCGGTGGCATCAAGGCCAGCGGGCTGGGTCGCGAACTCGGCCCGGAGGCGTTGGCGACCTACCGGCAGACCAAGGCGATGTACCTGCCCCAACGCGCGTTCAGCCAGGACTGAGCGTGCGCGGCTACGACACGGTCGTGATCGGCGGCGGCACCGCCGGTTGCGTGGTGGCGGCCCGGTTGTCGGAGGACCCGAACCGACAGGTGCTGCTGATCGAGGCCGGCGGTAGCGGCCGGCGGCCGGAGGTACGGATCCCGGCCGCCTTCGCCGCCCAGTTCCACACGGCGCTGGACTGGGACTACCAGTGCGAACCGGAGGCCACCCTCGGCGGCCGGGTGCTGGCCCAGCCGCGCGGCCGGATGCTCGGCGGCAGCTCGTCGATGAACCTGATGCTCTACATCCGCGGCAACCGGTTGGACTACGACGGCTGGGCCGACAACGGTGCGCCGGGTTGGTCCTACGAGCAGGTGCTGCCCTACTTCCGTCGCTCGGAGCACAACGACGAGCTGGCAGACTCCTACCACGGCACCGTCGGTCCGATGCACGTCGGTTCGACGCCGTCGCCGGATCCGCTCAGCTTTGCCTGGATCGACGCGGCGGTTGCCGCCGGCATTCCGCGCAGCTCCGATTTCAACGGTGCGCAGCAGGACGGCGTCGGCCGGCCGCAGGTGACCCAGCGGCGTGGCGCGCGTTGCGACGCGGCCAGCGCGTTTCTCACCCCGGCGCGTGGCCGTCCGAACCTCACGGTGCTGACCGGAGCGCTGGTCCACCGGCTGGTGGTGCGTGACGGCCGGGCGGTGGCGGTGGAGTTCAGCAAGCGCGGCAAGCCCGATTCGGTGACCGCCACCGCTCAGATCGTGCTCAGCGCCGGCGTGTTCGGCAGCGCTGAGATCCTGCAGCGCTCGGGCATCGGGCCGGCCGACCACCTGCAGGCGATGGGCGTGCCGGTCGTCCAGGACCTGCCGGCGGTGGGCGCCAACCTCTCCGAACACCCTTTGATCCCGGCCCACTTCGAGATCGGCAGTGACGCGGTCGGCCTCAACGACGTGCTCGGCTTCGGTGGTATGCCCAAGCTGCGCTACCTCAGCGAGTGGTTGCTGCACCGCACCGGCAAGCTCACCAGCAACGCCGGCGAGGGCCTGGCGCACGTCCGCAGCGACCCGTCGTTGCCCGCGCCGGACCTGCAACTGCTGTTCGCACCGGTCTTCTTCAGCGCCGACGGCCAGACCCACCCGAGTCCGGCCTTCACCATGGGCGCCTCCTACCTGACGCCGACCAGCCGCGGGCAGGTGCTGATCAGCTCGACCGATCCGCAGGCCCGGGCCAGGATCAGGTTGAACCTGCTGTCCCAACCGGAGGAGGTGACGGCCGCCCTGCGAGCGCTGGACCTGCTGCACGAGATCGGCGCGCAGCAGCCGTTGCGCCGCCACATCCGCCGGCCGTTGCTCGCCTCGCTGGATCGGGCCAGCAAGCTCGAGCACATCCGGCAGTCCGCCGCGCACACCTTTCACGCCAGCGGCACCGTGCGGATGGGACAGCCGGCCGATTCCGCGGTCGACGAGCGGCTGCGGGTCTACGGCATCGACGGCCTGTACGTCGCCGACGCCTCGGTGTTTCCGACCATTCCGCGCGGCAACACCGGTGCGGCGACGCTGATGGTCGGCGAGAGATGCGCGGACTTCGTCCGTGGCAAAGCCTGATCCACGCTCTATCAAACAAGAAAGTGACGGGAGACAAGTAATGGCGAAGTTCGCAGTTCTGGCCACGCAGGCGCCGGTCGGCATTAGCGGCGACGAGTACCGCCGGCGGCTACCCGAAGGGGTCGCCTACATGAAGAGCCTGGTGGACAAGGGACTCGTCGAGCACGCCTGGGCTCGGGTCGGCGCGTCCGGCGGAATGTTCATCCTGGACGTGGAGTCCAACGAGCAGTTGCTGATGGCGATCTATGACAACCCGATCAGCGCCCACCTGTCCTTCGAGGTGTACCCGCTGGTCCCGTTCGGCGACTTCTCCGGCGCGTTCGAATCGACCCCGAAGGACTGATCCGCAAAGAACGCCGAAGGCCGCCGAGCGCGATGCTCGGCGGCCTTCGGCGTGCCGGGGTTGGCGGCTGACCTCAGGCCGCGCAGGCCGGCGGCCGGCCGCCGTTGAACTCGATGATCTCGCCGAAGATCGTCATCACGTCCAGGATCGCACCGGGCGCCGCACCGTCGAGTTCGGCGTAGACGCGGTGCAGGTTACCCACGATCCGCTCGGAATCCAGCAGCCCGGCGAACTCCCCGAGATCGGTCTGCCTGGCCAGCTCCAGCGGCGCCAGGCCCGCTGCCCGGCCGGCCCGGGCGATGGTGTCCAGCCACTGCAGGTAGTCGGTGGTCTCGGTGAACACCTCGGGCCCGGACACCGCGCCATGCCCGCACAGCACGGTGCGCGGCTGCAACTCGGCCAGCCGCTGGACGGCCCGCAGCGACCCGGACACCGAGCCCATCAGGTTGAACGGCGTGCAGCCGGCCAGCACCACGTCCCCGGCGAAGAGCACCCGTTCCTCGGGCAACCACGCCACCACATCGTTGGTGGTGTGCGCCGGACCCACATGGATCAGCTCCACCTGGCGATCGCCGACATAGAGCGTCATGGTGTCGTCGAAGAGAACCGACGGCGGCGTGACCTGCAGCTCGCCCCATTCGACGTCCGGCCACAGCATGGTCAGGCTCAGGCCGGCGGCCAACATCTCGGGCCGGATCAGCCGGTGGCCGATGATGGTGGCCTGGTCGAAGAACTGGTTGCCGAAGGTGTGATCACCGTGGAAGTGGGTGTTGACCACCGTCCGGACCGGCCCGGCGTCCAGGCCGGCCACCGTGTCCAGCATCGCGCGGGCGCGACCGGCCGTGGACAGGGTGTCGATGATCGCCACCTCGCCGCCGTTCGCGATCACCCCGGCGTTGCTGACACACCAGCCGCCAAGGGGCTGGACGTAGCCGAAGACCCCGTCGGCAATCTCCTGCAGGTACGGCTCGGAACCGGCGAACCGTGCCATCGCTACCGGTCCGCCGAGGCGCTGTCGGGCGAGCCGGCCTCAGCGAACTGCTTGGCGTGCAGCAGCGTGATCATGCTGTTGCCACCGAGCGCGCCCCGGGCCGAGGCACGGGCGTCCCGGACGGTCTTTCCCTCGCCCAGCACGGCCTGCACCGCCTCCGGCTTGATCGCCACGGTGTGCTCGGAGGTCACCACCACCTCGTCGCCGTCCGGCCGGAAGGTCCACCGGCCGCTGTGGCCCGACAGTAACGCCGGCACACCGACCTGCTTGTAGACGATCTGGTCGCCGTCGAAGCAGACCCGCACCGAGCTGGTGGTGTGGGTGTTGCCGTCCGGGGCCAGGGTGTCCATCTCCATGTGCTGGACACCGGCATCGTCGGTGCGCAGGTCCAGCCGCTGCACGTGCGGCAGCCGGCTCGGCCATTGCTCGGCATCCTTGATGAACTCATACGCCAGCGCCAGCGGTCCCTGCACCCGCACCGAGTCGGCGAACGTGAACACCAGCTCGTCGGTGGCCTCGGCCACCTCGGCGGCGCTGCGCAGGCCGGCCAGCTCGCTGGCGCTGTTGCTGTCCAGAACCGTGTTGATCCACTGCACCGACTCGGGATCGTCGTCCACCGCGGTGAACTGGTGCTCCAGGCTGACCTCGGTGCCGCCGTCGGCGGTCGCATCGAACAGCCAGGTGCCGCTCATCGAGGCCACCGGCGGCTGGGACACCTCCTGCTCGAAGGTGATCAGCTGGCTGGCCCGGTCGATCTTGCGGCGGGAACTCCAGCTCTTCACCTCGCCGTTGGCCAGCGCCCAGATCCGGAATCGCTCGATGGTGTCGCTGCGCTCCAGGTGCTCGACGTAGATGGTGGGGCCGAAGATGACCGGCCAGCTGGCGGCGTCGGCGATCAGCTCGAACACCTTGTCGACCGGGGCCTGGATCTTGATCGTGTGCTCGCTGTACTCAACCACGACAGCTACCTTTCATAGTCCGGAGAAGGGGATCAGTTACTCGGCGCCGCGTCGTTGACCGCGGCGAGGACGGCGGCGGGAGTGCGCAGTTCGGTGATCGCCTCGCCGGGAATGTTGACCCCGAGCCGCTGCTTGATGCGCGCGACGGTTTCCATCAACGCCAGCGAGTCGTAGCCGAGATCCTCGAACTCGACATCGGCGATGTCACCGCTCAGCGTCTCGGACTCCGCCTCACCGGCGCACTCGATCAGGATGCTGCGCAGTTCGTCCATGGTCATCAAGGGGTTCAACCTCCGGTTGTGGTGCGGTTCTGGGGCGCGCTCACGACGACCGCGGCGTTGAAGCCGCCGTAGCCACGCGCGATGACCAGGCAGTGCCGCAACCTGGCCTGGCGAGCCGTGCCGGTCACCAGATCGAGCTGGTAGCGCCGGTCGGGCTGGATCTGGTTGCTGCAGGGCGGAATGACGCTGTCGCGCATGCCCAGCAGGGCGGCGGCAACGTCCAGCGGTGGGCCGCCGGAGTACAGCCGTCCGATCAGGGACTTCGGTGCCGCGACCGCGACGCCGTGCGGGCCGAAGACCGCACCGATGGCCTCGGCCTCGGCCTCGTCCAGAGCCGGCACGCCCGAGCAGTCGGCGAACACCACGTCGATGTCACCGGCGCTCAGGCCGGCGTCCTCGATCGCCAGCCGGATCGCCCGCTGCAGGCCGGGCGGCCGGTCCGAGCCCGGCTTCGGGTCGAAGGTGGCCGCGTAGCCGGTCAGCTCGCCGTAGACCTTGCTCGCACCGCGGCGCCGGGCGAACTGCTCGCCCTCCAGCACCAGGATGGCGCCGCCCTCACCGGGCAGGTAGCCGCGGGCCCGTGGATCGAAGGGCAGGTAGGCGGTCGCCGGGTCGGTGCCGGTGCTGATCCGCCCGCTTGCCAGGTGCGAGACCCAGCCCCACGGGTCCAGCGCGGACTCCACCCCGCCGCTGAGCACCAGGCCGGTGCCGCCGCGGATGTTGCGCCGGCTCTGGCCCAGCGCGTCCAGGCCACCGGCCTGCTCGGCCACCAGCACCCCGCTGGGACCGCGCATCCCGTTCTTGATCGAGATCTGTCCGGTGTTCACGGCATAGAACCAGGCGAAGGACTCATAGACGCTGACGTGCTGGGAGCCCTGCGTCCACAGTTTCTGAATCTCCACATGGGTGAACTCGAAACCGCCGCAGGCGTTGGAGGTGACCACGCCCATGTCGTACTCGGGCAGTTGCTTGGGATCGACCCCGGCATCGGCCAGTGCCTCCTCGGCTGCCACCAGGGCCAGCCGGGTCACCCGGTCGGTCTGTGGCAGCAGCCTGCTCGGCAACCGGGACTCGGCATCGAAGCCGATGATCTGGCCGGCCAGCCGGGCCGGGTAGCGGCTGGTGTCATAGCCGCGTAGCGCGCCGATGCCGGTTCGGCCGGCCAACACCGCGTCCCAGTACTCGGCGATGGTGAGGCCGTTGGGGGCGCAGCCGCCGATGCCGGTGATCAGGATGCGGTCGGGCTCGGCGGCACTCTCGGGTGCCTCCGGGCTCACCTGCTCGGTGCTGGTCATCGGCCCACCACCCGGGGATCGCGCAACACCATGGCACTCTGAAAACCACCGAAGCCGCTGCCGACGGTCAGCACCGTGTTCACCGTGGTCTGCCGGGCGGTGATCGGCACGTAGTCCAGGTCGCATTCCGGGTCGGCCTGATGCAGGTTGGCCGTCGGTGGCACCACGTCGGTGTGCAGTGCCAGTGCGCTGGCGGCGATCTCGATCGATCCGATCGCACCGAGGGAATGTCCCACCATGGACTTGATCGAGCTGATCGGCACCTGGTAGGCGTGCGCCCCCAGGCTGCGCTTGAAGGCAGCCGTCTCGTGCCGGTCGTTCTGCTTGGTGCCTGAGCCGTGCGCGTTGATGTAGTCGATCGCGTCGCCGTCCAGCCGGGACTGCGCCAGCGCCTGGTCGATGGCCTCGGCCATCTCACGGCCGTCGGACTTCAGCCCGGTCATGTGATAGGCGTTGCACCGCGAGGCGTAGCCGGAGATCACTGCGTAGACCCGGGCGCCGCGGGCCAGGGCCCGGTCGTAGTCCTCCAGCACGAACATCGCGGCCCCCTCGGCCAGCACGAAGCCGTTACGGCTGGCGTCGAAGGGACGCGAGGCGGTCTCGGGTTCGTCGTTGCGAGGGGAGGTGGCCATGATCGCGTCGAAGCACGACACCGCGATCGGGGTGATCGGCGCATCGGACGCGCCGGCGATCATGATGTCGGCACTGCCTTCCTCGATCAGCCGGACGGCATAGCCGACCGAGTCCAACCCGGAGGTGCAACCGGCCGAGATCACCGCGGCAGGTCCCTCGGCGCCTACCGCCCAGGCCACCTCGGTGGCCATCGAGCTCGGCACGAAGTAGTCGAACAGGTGGGTCGACAGGTAGCGGGGGTCGACCGTCCATTCGCGGCCGCTGTCGGACAGCACCACATACTCGTTCTCCAGGCTGGTCGCCGCTCCGACGGCGCTGCCCACGCTCACCCCGATCCGGCTGGGGTCGATGGAGTCCAGCTGCAGGCCGCTGTCGGCCAGGCACTCCCGCGCGCTGACGACGGCCAGTTGGGCGGCCCGGTCCATCCGGCGGATCTCCCGCTCGGTCAGGCCGTCGGCCGCGGCGTCGAAGTCACATTCCCCCGCGATCTGGGAGCGAAACTGGCTGGGATCGAACAACGAGATGCGCCGGGTCGCGGTTCGGCCCGAGGTCAGCAGCTCCCAGAACTGGGCGATCCCGTGGCCGCCCGGTGCCAGCACGCCGATACCGGTGATCGCCACCATGGGCTTGGTCGGTCTCATCGGCGTTCTGACATGAGCAGTCTCGGGCAGGTCGTGGTGTTCAATTCGTGGTTTCCTCACCTGATGTCGCCGGCCCCGGCGGGCCGCCAATCTGCAGTCGCTGATGACCTTCCCAGCGTGGGCCGCAGCGCTATCGAATCAGCGGAACCGCGGTCAAGGGCAGCTAGAGCGGTGCCGGAGCACCACCGACCGGCCGCGACGCTCCACCGAGATTTGAGGCCGGCCGGGCACGATGATCTCGCTGGCCGAAGCCGGCGGCCCTGCCCGCTCGTGCTGATCTGCGGTAGGCGAGCGCAGTGCCGTGGAGGCAGTGTGCTTATCCAGAAGGAGAAACACCGTGATTGCGAACCAGCCACTGCTGGCCGGCAAGACCGTCCTGGTCACCGGCTCGAGTAGGGGAATCGGTGCTGCCACCGCCCGGGCGCTCGGCCGCCACGGGGCCGCGGTCATCGTGAACTACGTCCGCAACGCCGAGGCGGCCAAGCAGGTCGTCGCCGACATCGAGGCGCTCGGTTCGCGAGCGATCGCGGTGCAGGCCGACGTGCGCAGGCCGGCCGAGGTCGAGGCCCTGGTCGAGCGGACCAGGCAGGAACTCGGTGAGATAGACGTCCTGATCTGCAACGCCATCGGCGACACCGAGCGGATGGGAGCCAAGCTCGGCCGGTCAGCCCCGTGCTTCGTTGACTCCGCCGCCGGCATCGCCGAGCTGCGCGAGACCGTCAACTCCCAGCTCGATGCCACGCTCAGCTGCTGCCGCTACGTGGTGCCCAGCATGCGCCGGGCCGGCGGCGGCTCGATCGTGTTCATCGGCTCGTCCATCACCCACAACAGCGCGCCGGCCGCGGCCGAGATCACGGTGGCCAAGAGCGCCCAGGACGGCCTGGCCAGGGTGCTGGCCCAGCAGCTCGGACCGGACAACATCCGGGTGAACAACGTCGCGCCCGGCTTCGTCCCGACCGACGCCAACGCCGGGCTGCATCAGCAGTCCATCATCGAGCACTTCGCCATCCAGACCCCACTGACCCCGCTGGTCGGGGTCGAGGACGTGGCCAACGCCGTGGTCTCGCTGGTCACCGACCTGTCGGGTCGGCTCACCGGGCTCTTCATCCCGGTCGACGGCGGCCTGACGGTGATGTAGCCGCCGGCGAGCCACCACCAACCGCAACGCCTTCGACGAGCTGCGTGGCTACCAGGTCGAGGTCATCGACGAGCGGGTGGTCGACGACGGCGATCGGATCACTGCCGGTGGCCTGACCGCCGGCCTGGACCTGGGACTCTGGCTGCTCGAACGCGAAGGTGGCACGGCGGTGGCCGACCGGGTCAGCCGATCGATCGAGTACCCCAGGCAGGGACGGGTCTGGCGGGGTCCGCCGCCGAGGGCTGAGCGGCACGCTGTAGCAGACTGGGCCGATGACGCGATTCGGAATCTTCGTACCTCAGGGCTGGCGGATGGATCTGGTCGGCCTCGGCGATCCGGTCGAGCAGTGGGAGGCGATGACCGCGGTTGCCCGGGCCGCCGATCAGGGCAGCTGGGATTCGATCTGGCTCTACGACCACTTTCACACCATCCCGGAGCCGTCCAACGAGACCACCTTCGAGTGCTGGACGGCGACCGCCGCACTGGCCCGCGACACCCAGCGGGTGAACATCGGGCAGATGGTCGGCTGCAACGGCTACCGCAGCCCGGCGCTGTACGCCAAGATCTCCTCCACGGTGGACGTGGCCAGCCACGGTCGGCTCTACGCGGGCATCGGCGCAGGCTGGTATGAGCACGAGTGGCGCGCCTACGGCTACCAGTGGCCCGAGCTCAAGGACCGGATGGGCGCCTTCGCCGAGGCGGTCCAGATCATCAACGGCATGTGGACCCAGGATCAGTTCGAGTTCCGCGGCAGGTACTACTCCGTCGACAAGCCGTACAACGAGCCCAAGGGCGTGCGCAAGCCGCACCCGTCGCTGTGGATCGGCGGTGGTGGCGAGCGGGTGACCCTCAAGCTGGTGGCCCAGTACGGCGATGCCGCCAACATCGGTGGTGGCGATCCGGCCGTGATCGCAGCCAAGATCGCGATCCTGAAACGGCATTGCGAGGCGGTCGGCCGCGATCACCACGAGATCATCAAGTCCACCAACCTCACCATCTTTCCGATCGAGGCCGGCGCCGATCCGGTGGCCGCCACTGAACGGGCCCGCGGCGGCATCGACTGGGACCGCTTCGCGGCCCAGACCATCATCGGCACCGGCGACGAGATCGCTGCGAGGGTGGACGCCGCGCTGGAGGCCGGTGCGGACTACGTGATCTTCTACGTGCCCGGCGTCGCGCACGACCTCGATCTTGTCGCGCACGCCGAGACGGTCGCGGCCAGGTTCAGCTGAGCCGGCTGCCGCCGAGCCAGACCTGGTGGATCAGCGGCACGCCGGGCCGGTAGGCCAGCTGGATGTAACTGGGTGCGTCGAGCACCACCAGGTCCGCCCGCTGGCCGACCGCGATGCGGCCGATGTCGGTACGGCGCAGGGCAGCCGCGCCGCCGGCGGTGGCCGCGTGCACCGCCTCGGCCGGGGTCATCCGCATCTCGCGTACCGCCAGCGCGATGGCCAGCGGCATCGAGGTGGAGAAGCCCGAGCCCGGGTTGCAGTCGGTGGCCAGCGCGACCCGGGCACCGGCATCCAGCAGCGCGCGGGCGTCGGGGTAGGGCGATCGGGTGGAGAACTCGACCAGCGGCAGCAGGGTCGCCACCGTTGTCGAACCGGCCAGCGCGTCGATGTCGGACGGCCTGAGGTGGGTGCAGTGATCGGCGCTGGCCGCGTCGAGTTCGACCGCCAGCGCGATCGCGCCACCGGCGGTGAGCTGGTTGGCGTGCAGGCGCGGCATGAGCCCCGCCGCGATGCCGGCGGTGAGCACCGCCCGGCTCTCGTCGACGTCGAATGCACCCTGTTCGCAGAACACATCCACCCAGCGGGCGGCCGGCGCGCAGGCGGCCAGCATCTGTCCGCACACCAGGTGCAGGTAGCTGTCGCGGTCGATCCCGTCCGGCACCACGTGCGCGCCCAGGTAGCTGACCTCGGTGGTCTGTTCGGCGGCCAGTCGCACCGAGCGGGCCTCGGTGGCCACGTCCAGGCCGTAGCCCGATTTGCACTCGAACGTGGTCACCCCGGCGGCGTGCAACTCGGCCACCAACCCCGCCAGGTTGGCCCGCAACCGGTCGTCGGTGGCGGCTCGGGTGGCGGCCACGGTGGACCGGATCCCACCGGCGGTATAGGGCTGCCCGCTCATCCGGGCGGCGAACTCGGCGGCCCGGTCACCGGCGAAGACCAGGTGGGCGTGTGAGTCGACGAAGCCGGGCAGCACGCAGCGGCCGCCCAGCTCGACCGAGCGATCGGCGGCCGGTGCGTCGCGGGCCGGGCCCACCCAGCAGATCCGGTCGCCGGCCAGCACCAGCGCGGCGTCGGTCAGCTCACCGAGCTCTCCGTCCTGGGTAGCCAGCAGGCCGATCCCGGTGAGCAGGGTCGTCACGAACCGGCCTTGGCCGCCGCCTTCGCCTGCTTCTTGAACTCGCGCACCTTGTTCAGCGAGCCGGCGTCCACGACATCGGCCACCGACCGGAAGGAGCCCTGCTCGCCGTAGTTGCCCGCCGCGGCACGCCAGCCGGCCGGCCGGACGCCGAACTGCTTGCCGAGCAGGGCGGTGAAGATCCGGGCCTTCTGGTCGCCGAAGCCGGGCAGGCCGGCCATCCGGCGCACCAGGTCCTTGCCGTCGCCGGCGCTGGCCCAGACCTGCTCGGCGTCCCCGCCGTACTGGTCCACCAGCGCCCGGCACAGCTCCTGCACCCGCTTGGCCATCGCGGCAGGAAAGCGATGCAGCGCCGGCACCTGGCGAAACAGCGCCTCGAACTGTTCGGCGTCGTAGCCGGCGATACTGTGCGCGTCCAGCTTGGCCACGCCCATCCGCTCGGCGAGCACCTGTGGCGAGGTGAAGGCCTTCTCCATTGGGATCTGCTGGTCCAGCAGCATCCCGACCAGCAGACCGAGGCGGTCCTCGGCGAGAAAGGCATTGGCTTCGGGCGTGCTGGCGAGCTGCAGGGTCATGCCCCGATTCTGTCTCACCGGCGCCGGCTAGTCACCCACGGACCCCTGACCGCGCAACGCCGGCCGGCGATGGGCCGCCGTAGCGTGGCGGCCATGACGTATTCGGCACTGAGCCATCTGGTCTGCTCCCGGACCGGCGAGCGCTATGACGCCGATCAGGTACAGGGTGTCAGCGCGGTGGGAGCGCCGCTGCTGGCCCGCTACGACCTGGCGCGGGTGGCGGCCACTGTCAGCCGGGACGAGCTTGCGGCCCGGCCGTCGACCCTCTGGCGCTATCACGAGGTGCTGCCGGTTCGGGACGAGGCGCGGGTGGTGAGCCTGGCCGAAGGAATGACACCGCTGCTGGCGCTGCCGGGCTACGGCGCCGGAATCGGCCTGCCCCGGTTGCTGATGAAGGACGAGTCACTGATCGCGACCGGCACCTTCAAGGCGCGGGGGGCCGCGGTCGGGGTGTCGCGGGCCGCCGAGCTCGGGGTGCGCGGGGTGGCGATGCCGACCAACGGCAACGCGGGTGCGGCCTGGGCCGCCTACGCCGCCCGGGCCGGCCTGCGGTGCCTGATCGCGATGCCGGTGAGCGCGCCGAGCATCAACCGGGTCGAGTGTGTGGTGACGGGTGCGGAGCTGTACCTGGTGGACGGTCTGATCGGCGATGCCGGCCGGCTGATCAACGCCGCGGTCAGCGAGCGCGGCGGCTACCAGGAGGTGTCCACCCTCAAGGAGCCCTACCGGCTCGAGGGCAAGAAGACGATGGGCTACGAGATCGCCGAGCAGCTGGGTTGGCGGCTACCGGACGTGATCATCTACCCGGCCGGTGGCGGGGTCGGTCTGATCGGCATCTACAAGGCGATCCTGGAGCTGCGCGAGTTGGGCTGGGTGAGCGGGCCGCTGCCCAGGCTGGTGGCGGTGCAGGCCGAAGGCTGCCCGCCGATCGTGCGCGCCTTCGAGTCCGGCGCCGCCGAGAGCGTGCCGTTCGCCGGTGCCAGCACCGTCGCGTTCGGCATCACGGTGCCCAAGGCGCTCGGTGACTTCCTGGTGCTGGAGGCAGTACGGGCGAGCGGCGGCAACACGCTGGCGGTGACCGACGCACAGCTACTGGCCGAGCAACGCCGGCTTGCCGAGCGGGAGGGCAGCTTCATCTGCCCCGAGGGCGCGGCCTGCCTCGCGGCGGCCAGCCAGCTGCGCGAGAGCGGGTGGCTGACCGCGTCGGACGAGGTGGTCATCCTCAACACCGGCACCGGGCTGAAGTACCCGCAGACAGTGGCGGTGGACGTGCCCACGCTGGCGGTCGACGCGGCGATCCCGCCGGCCTGAGCGGCTGACCCGGGTCGTACGGGCACGGCGGACTCGGCAGGCCGGCGTCGCCGGGAGCTACTGCTCGCGCATCGGCACCCGGACGCCGCGCTGCTCGGCCACCTCGTCCGCGCGCGGGTAGCCGGCGTCCACGTGCCGGATCACCCCCATGCCGGGGTCGTTGGTGAGCACCCGTTCGATCTTCTGCGCCGCCAGCGGGGTGCCGTCGGCAACCGTCACCTGCCCGGCGTGGATGGAGCGGCCCATCCCTACCCCGCCGCCGTGGTGGATCGACACCCAGCTCGCGCCGCTGGCGACGTTGACCATTGCGTTGAGCAGCGGCCAGTCCGCGATCGCGTCCGAGCCATCGGCCATCGCCTCGGTCTCCCGGTATGGCGAGGCGACCGAGCCGGCGTCCAGGTGGTCGCGGCCGATCACGATCGGCGCCTGCAGCTCGCCGCTGGCGACCAGGTCGTTGAAGGCCAGGCCGGCCTTGTCACGCTCGCCGTAGCCGAGCCAGCAGATCCGGGCCGGCAGGCCCTGAAAGTGCACCCGCTGCTGAGCCATCGTGATCCATCGGTGCAGCGACTCGTTCTGCGGGAACAGTTCGAGAATCGCCTTGTCGGTACGGGCGATGTCTTTCGGATCACCGGACAGCGCTGCCCACCTGAACGGCCCCCTGCCCTCGCAGAACAGCGGCCGGATGTAGGCCGGGACGAAACCCGGAAAGTCGAATGCTCTTGCATAGCCAGCCAATTGCGCCTCGCCGCGGATGGAGTTGCAGTAGTCGAACACCTCCGAACCGGCGTCCATGAAGCCCACCATCGCCTCGACGTGGCGGGCCATCGACTCCCGCGCCCGGTCGGTGAACTCGGCTGGCTTGGCCGCCGAGTAATCCTTCATGTCGGCGAAGCCGACGCCGATCGGCAGGTAGGCCAGCGGGTCGTGCGCCGAGGTCTGGTCGGTGACGATGTCGATCGGCGCGCCGGCCGCCAGCAGCTCGGGCAGGAGCTCGGCTGCGTTGCCCAGCAACCCGATCGACAAAGGCTTTCGGGCATCGCGCGCGGCGACCGCCTGGGCGAGTGCGTCCTGGCTGTCCTTGGCCTGGACGTCGAGATATCTGTGTTCGATCCTGCGTGAGATTCGACTTTGGTCGCAGTCGATGCAGATCGCGACGCCGTCGTTCATGGTGACCGCCAGCGGCTGCGCGCCGCCCATACCGCCCAGGCCCGCGGTCAGCGTGATGGTGCCGGCCAGCGTCCCGTCGAACTTCTTGGCGGCCACCGCGGCGAACGTCTCGTAAGTGCCCTGCAAGGTGCCCTGGGTGCCGATGTAGATCCACGAGCCGGCGGTCATCTGGCCGTACATGGTCAGGCCCAACTGCTCCAGCCGGCGAAACTCCTCCCAGTTGGCCCAGTTACCGACCAGGTTGGAGTTGGCGATCAGCACCCGGGGTGCCCACTCGTGGGTCTGCATGACCCCGACCGGCCGGCCGGACTGCACCAGCAGCGTCTCATCGAGTTTGAGGGTGGTCAGCGTCCGGACGATCGCGTCGTAGGAGTTCCAGTCCCGGGCGGCCTTGCCGGTGCCGCCGTAGACCACCAGGTCCTGCGGGTGCTCGGCGACCTCGGGATCGAGGTTGTTCATCAGCATTCGCAGCGGTGCCTCGGTCTGCCAGCCCAGTGCGGAGAGGTCGGTGCCGCGGGCGGCGCGGATGGTGCGGGGCGTCGAGGTCATAGCGCCATGGTGGCCTGCCATCGTGCCGATCGCCAGACCACACGCCAGGCCGGTGTCTCAGATCTGAGATGGTCTGGCCAGCTTGGGTCTGGCCGGACCGGGTCTGGCCAACGTGGTCCGGCCAACGTGGTCTAGCCGCCGAACAGGCCGTCTTCGAGCTCGACGATGCCGGCCAGCTCCGGGATCAGGCGGCGAGCGGTCTCGATGTCGCCGGTCAGGTCCCGGTCATCCAGCACCGGCGACAGCTCGCCGCTCAGCTCGACCGCCTGGCGCTGCAACGGGCTCAGCTCGGCCTTGCTGATCCGTACCGCGCGTAGCGCCGCCACCAGCTCGCAGGCCACCAGCAGCTGGTAGCGGTCGGAGGCGGTGAGCAGTTGCCGAGCCGCCAGCGAGGCGAAACTGGCGGTGTCCTCGATGCCGCGCGAGAGCGTGATGCTCTGGGTCGAGGCCGGCGCGGCGGCTGCCCGCAGGTCACCGAGCGCCGCCGCGGCGACGTACTCGACCACCATCACCCCGGACGCGCCCGGCGTCCCGTCGCCCAGGAACGGCTCCAGGCCGGTGTGGTTGGGCTCGCTGACGTAGGTCAGCCGGTTCAGCGACAGCTGCCCGGACTGGATCGCCGCGATCGCGGCGGTGTCGCTGGTCAGCGCGAGGTAGCCGGCATGAAAGGCGCCGTGGTGGGCCACCGAGCCGTCGCCGAGGATCGACGGGTTCTCCGACGGGGCGTTGGCGAAGGCTTCGATGGTGGCGCGCAGCGCGCTGAGCGCGTCCAGCAGGATGCCGTGCGCCTGCGGCAACGCGCGTAGGCCGTACGGGTCCTGGATCCGGTCCGGCCGCGGCGAGCCGACCAGCGCCCGCATCGCCCGGCAGGTCGCCCGGGCGCCGGGCATCGGGGTGGCGAGTTCGACCGGTGGGGCGTAGGCCTCGGCGTTGCCCCGGACCGCCGCGAAGCTCAGCGCCGCGACTGCCAGCGCGGCCCGGGCGCTGGTCTGGAAGCTGGCCTGCGCCAGGGCGGCATCCGACAGCGCCGCGGCATTGCTGGAGATGAATGGCAGCGCATCATGCGGGCCGAACACCAGGTCGTGGCAGCCCGACGACTTGGCGCCGAGCATCGACCGGGCCTGCAGGGCGAGTGCGGTGGTGGCCAGCGCCGACAGCTCGGCGGTGCCGATCCCGACGAACTCCCGGATCGAGGGCAGCGCATCGGCGTTGATCATGTCGGCCAGCGCCTGCACGACCTCGGGCCGGACGCCGGCCCCGCCGGAACAGAGCTGGTTCAGCCTGATCAGCAGCATCGTCCGGACCCGTTCGGCTGATCGGGGTGGCCCGGCCGAGGTGGCGTGGCTGCGCAGCAGCGCCTGAGCACCGGCAGTGTCCGGTTCGACCTCAACTGTCCGGTTCGCCCCGACTCCAGTGGTGAGGCCGTAGATGGCCCGGCGCCGTCCGGCCAGCACCGCCTGCTCATGCGAGCGGGCCACTTGGCGGCGGGCCGGTTCGGTGAGTTCGACCGCCAGCGGCCCGGCGGCGAGGGCGAGGTCTGCCGAACTGAGGTGACGTCCGTCGATCAGCAGCACTGCATGCCCTCCACCGGCTGACATAACGATTTGGTGACGCACCGGGATGAGCTCGTCGCGCGCCTTGGAAGAACCCCAGCCGTCCGGCACGATCCGGCTCAGGGAGACAGCCCCTTGTCATTGACCAGCAGAGACTCCGCAAAGTCAACCGACAGCTGCCGCGGAGCCGGCTACGGAATGGCTCGGCGAGTGGTCTTGTTGGCCACTCTTAGACGCTGAACGCGCCCGGCACGATACCGGCGAGCGATGCAACAATGCACCCTTGACAATGCACTCCTAACTTGGCCCATCGAGGAACGAAACAGCTGGCCCGTCCGATCACCTCGAGGAAACCTCCTCGACCGGCATGGAAGTGACCCGCTCGTGATCCGCTTCGACTCGGTTTCCAAGCACTATCCCGACGGAACGGTTGCCGTCGACTCGCTCGACATGCAGGCGCCGTCCGGTCAGATCACGGTCCTGGTGGGACCGTCCGGCTGCGGCAAGACCACGTCGCTGCGCATGATCAACCGGATGGTCGAGCCGACCTCGGGCACCGTCTGGCTCGATGACCGCAACACCGCGCAGATCCCGGCACACGAGTTGCGCCGCCAGATCGGCTATGTGATCCAGCACGCCGGGCTGTTCCCGCACCGCACCATCCTCGACAACGTGGCCACGGTGCCCTACCTGCTGGGCTGGGACCGCAAGAAGGCCCGGTCCCGCGCGCAGGAGCTGCTGGAACGGGTCGGCCTGCCGGCGCACTTCGCCCAGCGTTACCCGGCGCAACTGTCCGGCGGCCAGCAGCAGCGGGTCGGGGTGGCCCGGGCGCTGGCGGCCGACCCGCCGGTGATGCTGATGGACGAGCCGTTCAGCGCGGTGGACCCGGTGGTGCGCGACCAGTTGCAGGAGGAATTCCTGCGGTTGCAGGGCGATCTCGGAAAGACCATTGTCTTCGTCACCCACGACATCGACGAGGCCATCAAGCTCGGCGACCAGGTGGCGGTGCTGCGGGTGGGGGGTCACCTCGCCCAGCTGGCCACCCCGGCCGAGCTGCTCAGCCGTCCGGTGGACGCCTTCGTCGCCGGCTTCGTCGGTCGCGATCGCGGTTACCGGGCGCTCGGCTTCACCGCCGCCGGCACCCTGCCGACCCGGGACGAGCCGACCGTCGAACTGGATTCCACCTGGTCGGGACACGATGATCTCGACGGTTGGATCCTGGTGGTGAACGGCCAGCGGGCACCCCAGGGCTGGTTGCGGGTGGCCGACCTGACGGCTGACCGGCAGGTCAGCGAGCCGCTGCTGCACCGGGGCGGCACGCTGGCCACCCAGGGCGGCAACCTGCGCGCGGCGCTGGACGCCTGCCTGTCCTCGCCGACCGGCCGCGGTGTGGTGGTCGATGGAGCCGGCGCGCTGATCGGCAGCATCACCGCGACCGAGGTACTGGCGATGATCGAGAACCGGGACGTCGGCCAGCAGGTGGGCAGCGCCGCCGGTGGCCGCCAATGATCCACTATTTCCAGCAGCATCACGGCGAGATCGTCGGCTGGCTGGGTTGGCACGCCCGGCTGTCGGCGCTGCCACTGGTGTTCGGCCTGATCATCTCCCTGCCGCTGGGCTGGCTGGCCCGGCGCTACCGATGGCTGTACCCGCCGATGGTGAGCCTGGCCGGCCTGCTGTACACCATCCCGTCGCTGGCGCTGTTCATCCTGCTGCCCGGCCTGCTCAAGACCAAGATCCTGGATCCGAACAATGTGGTGGTGGCGCTGACCATCTACACCGTCGCACTGCTGGTCCGGGTGGTTGCCGACGGCCTGGCCGCGGTGCCCGAAGAGGTGCTACAGGCTGCGACCGCGATGGGCTATCGCAGATTCGGCCGGTTGGTACGGGTCGAACTGCCGATCGCGGTGCCGGTGATCGCGGCCGGCCTGCGGGTCGCGGCGGTGTCCAACGTCAGCCTGGTGTCGGTGTCGGCCCTGATCGGGGTTCCCGAACTGGGCCAGCTGTTCACCAACGGGTTCCAGCTGTCCTACCAGACCCCGATCCTGCTGGGCGTCCTGCTGTCGGTGTTGCTGGCGCTGGCCTTCGACACCGTGATCCAGCTGATCACCAGGCTGCTCACCCCGTGGCGACGGGCGGTGCGTCCGGCATGATCACCGACATCGCGAACTGGCTGTCGACCTCGGCGCACTGGCACGGCCCGGACGGCATCCCCGTCCACCTCAAGGAGCACCTGGAGTACTCGCTGATCGCGCTGCTGATCGGGGCGCTGATCGCGCTGCCGCTCGGCCTGCTGATCGGGCACACCGGCCGCGGCTCGTTCGTGGTGGTCGCGATTGCCAACTCGTTCCGGGCGCTGCCGACGGTGGGGCTGCTGACCTTCTTCTACATCCTGATCTCGCCGCACATCCACGGCACCGGCAACGCGACCTACTTCATTCCGAGCGAGATCGTGCTGATCCTGCTTGCCATTCCGTCGATGCTGACCAACGCCTATGCGGGGGTGGACGCGGTGGACCCGGCGGTCCGCGACGCCGCGCGCGGGATGGGCATGCGTGGTATGCAGGTGCTTCGGCAGGTGGAGTTGCCCAATGCGCTGCCGCTGATCTTCTCCGGCGTGCGCAGTGCCTTCCTGCAGGTCATCGCCACCGCCACGGTGACCGCCTACGTCGGCCTGGGTGGCCTGGGTCGCTACCTCATCGATGGCCTGGCCCAGCAGGACTACCCGCAGATGGCTTCCGGCGCGGTGCTGGTGGCCGGCCTGGCTCTGCTCATCGACCTCGGCCTGGCCATCGTCCAGCGTTACACCGTTTCGAGAGGAATCACCGGCAGATACTCCACGAAGTTGGTCCCCGATGCCGACACCGAGCACATCCTGGCCGCGTCGTCGGCGGCCGCCTGATCCGGCGACGTCCTGACCTCGTATTATCTGAATAATACCGATAGGAGAACTATAAAAATGAGACGCGTACGAGTCCTCACCGCGGCGGCGATTGGCGCCAGCCTGCTGGTGGTTTCCGCCTGCGGCAGCAGTTCGAACCCGACCTCGGCGGGCAACGGCGGCGCGCCGACCTCGGCCGCTCCCACCGACACCATCGTGGTCGGCTCGGCCAACTTCCAGGAGAACGTGGTACTGGCCGACATCTATGCCGAGGCGTTGAAGGCCAAGGGCGTGAAGGTGAGCACCAAGCTCAATATCGGCAACCGCGAGGCCTACATCCCGGCGCTCAAGGACGGTTCGATCGACCTGATCCCGGAGTACAGCGGTGTGCTGCTGCAGTACTACGACAAGGCGGCCACCGCCGAGTCCTCCGACGACGTGTTCGCCGCGCTGCAGAAGGCGGTGGCGACGCCGCTGACCGTCCTGGACCAGTCCCAGGCCCAGGATAAGGACGCGATCGTAGTCACCAAGGAGACCGCGGCCAAGTACAACCTGAAGTCGATCGCCGATCTCGCCGCGGTGGCCAGCAAGTTGACCCTCGGCGCACCGCCGGAGTTCCAGACCCGCGCCGACGGCATCCCCGGGCTGAAGAGGGTGTACGGCGTCACCTTCAAGACCTACCGCAAGCTGGACGCCGGTGGCCCGCTGACCGAGAACGGTTTGAAGAACGGTCAGATCGACGCCGGTGACATCTTCACCACCGACCCGCTCATCGCCAAGAACGGCTGGGTGGTGCTGGAGGACCCGAAGAGCCTCTACACCGCGCAGAACGTGCTGCCGTTGATCAATGCAAGCAAGGCTTCGGACAACGTCAAGACCATCCTGAATGCGGTCTCGGCCAAGCTCACCACCGATGATCTGGTGCAGCTGAACGAGAAGGTCCAGTCCGAGAAGCAGGATCCCGACGCGGTGGCCAAGGCCTGGCTGAGCACGGCCGGCCTGAGCTGAGGCGACGGCGCTAGCGAGTATCACCCCACCCGGGGCCTGTGCTGTGATTGCGGCACAGGCCCCGAGTGCTGTCCGGGGCAGCCTCGCACCGAAGGAGCCAGCGTGGACGACCCGAACCCGGCCGGCCGGCTGGCCTTCGACCGGATGTGGGCAGAGCTCGAACCGATCGGCCGATCGGCCACCACCGGTGGCTATCACCGCTTCGCCTGGACGTCGGCAGACCGGCAACTGCGGGACTGGTTCGGCGCCGAGGCCGACCGGCGGGGGCTGGCGCTGACCCTGGATCGGGCCGGCAACCAGTGGGCCTGGTGGGGTGAGCCGGACGCCGCGCTGCGCCGCGGGCAGCCGGGCCTGGTCCTGGGCAGCCACCTGGACTCGGTGCCCGACGGCGGCGCCTTCGACGGCCCGCTCGGCGTGGTGTCGGCCTTCGCCGCGCTGGACGCCGTCCGGGCCGGCGGTTTCCAACCCGGCCGTCCGATCGGGGTGGTGAACTTCGCCGACGAGGAGGGCGCCCGGTTCGGCATCGCGTGCGCCGGCTCCCGGCTGATCACCGGGGCGCTGGACGCCGACCGGGCCCGGGGGCTGTCCGACGCCGAGGGCACCAGCCTGGCCGAGGCGATGCGGGCAGCCGGGCTGGCCGTGGCCGACGTCGGCCCCGATCGAGAAACCCTCGCGCGAATCGGGTGTTTCATCGAACTGCACGTCGAGCAGGGCCGGGGCCTGATCGATGCCGGGG
>JBPCPA010000294.1:0-10837 GCA_050999655.1 Jatrophihabitans sp. | reverse complement strand
GCGGCGCAGCTCGCGCGGACCTTGCGGTCCCACGGGATCGTCGACGTCGAGCCCTACCGCAGCCTCGGTCGCAACCAGCTGCGGATCGGGATGTATCCGGCGGTCGATTCGGATGACATCGACGCGCTGACGTCCTGCATCGACTGGCTGGTGCCCCGACTGGCCGGCTGAGACCGCCGGCAAGCGATCTGCAGCCACCCGGCGTGGACTCCTGCCGGAATCGCGGCGGTGAACGTATCGTCGGACCATGCGATTGCTCCGCCTCGTCGGTCCAGCTGAGGACGGCACGTCCTTGCTGCTGGAAACCGTCGACGGCGCCGAGCAGTACACCCTGCCCATCGACGAGCGGTTGCGCAACGTGTCCAGTTCGGATCTGCCCCGCCTGCCGGTCCCGGACTCCGAGGCCCGCCGTGCCCCGAGCCCGCGCGAGATCCAGACCAGGATCCGGGCCGGCGAGTCTGCCCAGCAGCTGGCCGATGATGCCGGTATCCCGGTCGAACGGGTGATGCGCTTTGCCTATCCGGTGCTGCAGGAGCGGATTCGGGTCGTCGACGAGGCCCGCCGGGGCAGCACCCGCCGGGGCAGCGAGGCCCACCTGGTCGATTTCGGCGAGCTGGTCGAGGCCCGGCTCGCCCGGCACGGGCTGGACCCGGCGACCGTCGACTGGGACGCCTTCCGGCGCGAGGACGGTGGCTGGACGGTGACCGCCGGGTTCATCGCGCAGGACCGGCCGCTGCTGGCCAAGTTCTCCTTTGTGTTGATGAACCGGACCGTCTCGGCACTGGACGCCCTCGCCGCCGACCTGCTGTCGGACCGTCCGGTGCAGGCGTTGTTGCCGCCGATGCCCGCCCCCGTTCCGGCGGCCTCCGAGACGGCGGACTCCGAGACGGCGGAGACGGCCGAGCCAGCCCTGGTGCGGCTGGCCGCGGTACCCGACCAGAGCGAGGACCCGGCGCTGCCCGCCACCCCTGCCATCCGGCCGGGCCGGCGGCAGAAGGCGCGCACCCGGCCGATCCCGGTCGGTGAGGACGACGAGCTGTTCGACCAGGACGCCCTCGACCTGCCCGGCGGGGCGGGCTGGCAGGAACCACCGCTACCCCTGGAGTTCGGCGAGGCGGCCGATGAGCACCCGGACGGCGCCGCTCCGGCAACGAGCAAGCGTGGTCGGCGCGGTGACAAGCCCCGGATGCCGTCCTGGGACGACATCCTGCTCGGGGTCCGGCACAAGTCGGACTAGCCTGGCGGACCGCCGGTTAGCCGGCACCCACATAGCGGCGGACGAAGTCGTTGGTGAAGGTCGCCGACGGGTCGTAGTGGCGCACCAGGGCGGCGAAGTCGGCCAGCCGGGGGTGCAGCTCGGCCAGCCGCTCGGGTGCGAGCAGAAAGTACTTACCCCAGTGCGGCACCGCGGCGAAGTCGGCCAACCTGGCCTCCAGTTCGGCCACCACCGGCCGCACCGCTGCCTCGTCGCGGATCCAGGTGAAATGCAGCGCGACCCGATCCCGCTGCAGGCACGGGCTCAGCCACAGCTCGTCGGCGGCGATCGTGCGGATCTCGCCGACCATCAGCACCGGGGCCAGCTGATCGGCCATCGACCGGACGGCCCGGATCGCGGGCACCGCCTGATCGCGATCGACGAAGTACTCCGACTGGATCTCGGCACCGCTGCTGGGCGTGAACTCCAGCCGGAAGTGCGGCAGCCGGTGCTGCCACCGGCCGGGCACGCCACCTTGCTGGGTGGCGGTGCTGCCGTCCTCGCCGGGCACCGGGTGCCGCTGGCCGCCGGCCGGTGCGGCGCCGAAGAAGTCACCTGATCGCTCTTCGAGCGACTTCAGCCAGACGCCGTCGACCTGATCGCCGCCGTACCGGGTGAACACGCTCACGCTGTAGGCCGCCGCGCTGATCTCGTCGAAGTGCTGTTCGAGCGCGTCGAGGGCGAGATCGTCATATACGTACTGCCGGATCTCGAATGCCGGGACGGCCTGCAGCACCAGTTCGGTGACCACGCCGAGGCTGCCCAGGCCGACCACGGTGCCGGCGAAGTCCGGTGTGGACGGGTCGAGCTCGATCAGCTGGCCGTCACCGGCCACCAGCCGCTGGCCGCGGACGGCAGCGGCCAGGATCGAGTTGCGGTCGCCGGAACCGTGGGTGCCGGTCGCGCAGGCCCCGGCCACCGAGATGTGCGGCAGCGAGCCGAGGTTGGCCAGGGCCAGCGAGTGCTGATCGAGAAAGGCGGTCAGCTCTCCGTACCTGGTGCCGGCACTGACCCGGACCTGGCTGCTGGCCGAGTCCAGTTCGAGCAGTTGCGGCAGCTCGCCCACCGAGATCAGCGCGCCGGTGGTGTCGGCGATCCGGTTGAACGAGTGGCCGGTGCCGAGCACCCGGGCGCGGTCGCTGGACGCGACCAGCGACTGCAGTTGCGCCACGGACGAGGGCCGGTGCAGCAGTTCGGTGCCGAAGGTGATGCTGCCGGCCCAGTTGGTCAGGGGTGCCATGCCCTGCAGTCTCACACGCCTGGCAGTCGAGCCAGCCGACCGGATGGTCCGCGCGGCGTCAGCCGCAGGGCCCGAGCAGGTTGCGGACCAGCCGACCGAGGTCGGCCAGATCACCGGCCGGACGGTCGAAGGCCACCTCGCGCACCGAGGCGCCGGCCGAGCCGACCCACCACAGCTGCAACCGGTCGCAGCCGAGCCGGCTGACCTGGGCCGCGATCACCTCGTCCACCGGCTGCCCGGTCAGCCCGGCGGCCAGCGAGCGCACCTGTGGCTGGTGGGCTTCGGTGAGGTGTCGGGCGATCCGCCAGCCGTTCGCAGCGATCGCGTCGGGCTCAGCACCTGCGTAGAGGGCCAGCGGAATCTGCATGCGAGAACTGGTAAAACTCGGTTTCGGACACGAGGCGAGCACCCGTTCGACGCTGAGCGCGAAGCTCGCGCCGCCGCCCGGCGACTGCCCGGCCGGAGCGATCCGTCCGATCAGGGTCAGCCCGACGCCGTACTGCTCGTTGGGCCATAGCAGCAGCGCGGCGTGCGTCCGGTTCGGCGCCAGCACGATCGGGCACGGTGAGCCCACCACCGGTTCGCCGCCGTCGTCGCGCACCTGCACCTCGCACTCGCGCAAACGGGCCGCCGAACCGGTTGCCACCATCAGCGTGCCGCGCTCGGCGCCGGCCAGGGTGGTACGGGCGCGACGGGCCAGCTCGGCGTCGTCGAACATCAGCTCGGTCGCCCGAATCGGTCCGGCCATCCCACCACCTCCGCAGCTAGTTAGGTAACCCTAACTTGCCGGTGGCCGACCGGCAACCAGCTGCGGGCGCTGACCTGGGATCTATGACGCGGCCGGGTCGGTAGGAGGCTGAGGGCATCAGGCGAATGCCTCGACCCGGTATCTTTCCGGCGCGAACCCGTTCCCGGCAGGTGCAGACGCCCCGGCGGCCTGCGCGGCGAGCAGCCTGCGGTGCTCGACTGCGATGAGCAGCCGGTCGTGCCGTCCCAACTTGTCGTAGGCGTTCTGCAGGTGTTTGCCCACCGTGCGCGGCGAGATGCCGAGGACGGTGCCCATCCGCTGGGCGGTGAGGCCGGCAACCAGCAGGTCGACGACCTGGCGCTCTCGGGGCGACAGGCTCGACCAGGTAGCTGCGATCTCCGGCGGCGTCGACGGGCCGCTCGGATCGGCCGGCCGCCGGTGAAATCGGTCGGCCACGGCCAGCAGCGGTTGCACGGTCGAGGCCACCGCCAACTCATGGTCGCCGAAGTCACCACCGCTGCGGGTGAGCAGCCAGCCGCGCAGCGTCTCCGCCGGGCCGCACGGCAGGACCAGAACCAGCTGATGGGGCCCGAGGAGTTGCCGCGCCGCTGGCAGCGCCATTGCCGTCGTGAGGTCATCCGAGCGGAGGTCGCTGAGGCGACGCGACGGCCACGGTCCATCCTGGGGATCAGCGCGGCGCAGCAGTGGGTGCCCGCCGGCGGCGTTCAGTAGCGCCTCGGCGCCCAGGTCGTGACACCGCCGGCTGCCCCGCCAGACGGTCAGCGAACCGCCCTCGACCTGGTCCTCCAGATAGTAGATCTCGTCGCATTCGAACAGGCCGCGCACGATCACCGACACTGCCGCCAGGTAGTCCGGCGAGGCCTTGGCCAGCGCAACCGACGCCGGCTGGCCCACGCCGGACGGGCTGCGCAGCGGCCGGCGAACGGTGGAACCGGCTCGGATCGGTGAGCGCTGATGGCTGCTGGTCGTGATAGGTCGTCGGGACATCGTGCACACCTCAGTTCCTCATCAGGGAGGAACCGTGGAGGTTACTTCTGATACTCGCACTCTGATACGGGTCTTCGGGCCGACGGTCCGGGCCCGCTACGCACGATTGCGTATGGCCCGACCAGGTTTTGCCCAGCAGCGTAAGGGCGTCAGCGCCGGCACGGCACTGCTGACGCTGAGATTGGGTCACCGGTCGGCACCCGAGCATCGGGACCCGACCGGGCCGAGGTCGAGAGGTGGAGTAGATGAGCGATCCGCCGGCCACCACGCCCGACGAGGCGCCGGTGCCCCAACCACGTCCGCGGCCGCGACCGCGGCGAGGCGCCTTTCCGACTCCCCGGCCGGAGATCGAGGCGGCAACGCCGTACCTTCCCGACACCGCAGCCGGCGACCAGGAAGCCTGCCATCAGGAGGCTGAGGACCAGGCGGCCGAGGACCACTAGGCCAAGGACCACCCCCGCTACCCCGGTTGACGGCGTTTCCGACAGCGCCGGCTGATCTTTCCCGCCGGCCCCCGGCAGTGCGATACCCAACGTCTATCAAGGAGATCCCATGCCCGATCAGATCCTCAAGCGCGGTGCGATCCCGTCGCCCCGCAGCGCCCTGGCGGCGTCCCCGCCACATGTCGCCGGCATCGGCGCTCCGCCGAATGCCCTGACGAAACCAGCGCAGTTGTCGATGTGGGGCAATGACGTCCACGGCGACTGCGTCACTGCCGAAGAGGCGTTCGCCAAGGCCTGCCACGGTCCGGAGATCTTCATCTCCGAGGCAGAGGTCATTGCCTGGGCGACGAAGCACGGAGTCCTGGAAGGTGCCTACCTGACCCAGGTCATGACCTGGATGCAGACCGACGGGTTCACCCAGAACTCCACCGTGTATGACGACGGCCCGTACCAGTCGGTCGACTGGACCCACGCTGCCACCCTGCAGAGCGCCATCTCCCAGGGACCGGTCAAGCTCGGCGTGGCGGCAGATCAGATCGAGACGGCCTGGCACAGCACGGGTGGCAAGACCGGCTGGTTCGGCACCGGGTGGCACGCCGACGCCAACGAGGATCACTGCGTGGCCCTGTGCGGCTACGGGACGATCAGCTGGTTGGCCGACCAACTCGGCGCCTCGGTGCCGGCCGGCCTCGACGGCAACCAGCCGGGTTACGCGCTCTACACCTGGGACTCCATCGGCATCGTCGACGCCTCGTCCGTGGTCGCGGTGACCCACGAGGCGTGGCTGCGGCAACCCACCACGCTCATCGGGACGAGATGGTCGGCCAACGACCTGACCAGCGCGGCGGGCGCCCCCGCCGCCGCGAGCGACCCGTTCGGCTACACCTGGGACGTCGACTCGACCGAGCACGTGGTGTACGGCGGCGTGGACGGCCACGTCCACGAGCTGTGGTTCAACGGCTCCTGGCACCACAACGACCTCAGCGTCGCCTCGCACGCGCCGGCGGGCGCCGCACCGGCCGGCGGTCCGTACGGCTACACCTGGTCGGTCGACCACACCCAGCACGTCGTGTTCCGCGGCGTCGACGGCCACGTCCACGAGCTGTGGTTCAACGGCTCCTGGCACCACAACGACCTGAGCACCGCGGCCGCCGCGCCGCTAGCTTCAGGCGGGGTCGCCGGCTACACCTGGAGCGTGGACTCGACCGAGCACGTCGTCTACCGCGGCGTCGACGGCCACGTCCACGAGCTGTGGTTCAACGGCTCCTGGCACCACAACGACCTGACGAACGCGGCCGGGGCACCGATCGCCACCGGCAACCCGGCCGGCTACACCTGGTCGGTGGACTCCACCCAGCATGTCGTCTACCGCGGTGCCGACGGCCACGTCCACGAGCTGTGGTTCGACGGCTCCTGGCACCACAACGACCTGACCGGGGCCGCCGGGGCACCGCTCGCCACCGGCAACCCGTTCGGCTACACCTGGAGCGTCGACTCCACCCAGCATGTCGTCTACCGCGGTGCCGACGGGCACATCCACGAGCTGTGGTTCAGCGGCGGCTGGCACCACAACGACCTGACAGCGGCAGCAGGTGGGCCGTCGCTGGCCGGTAGCGACCCGTTCGGCTACACCTGGGACGTCGACTCCACCCAGCATGTGGTCTACCGCGGTGCCGACGGGCACATCCACGAGCTGTGGTTCAGCGGTGGCTGGCACCACAACGACCTGACGACCGCGGCCGGCAATCCCGGCGCTGCGGTCGGCCGGCCGGCCGGCTACACCTGGTCGGTCGACCGCACCGAGCACGTCGTCTACCGCCGGTCTGACAGCCACGTGATCGAGCTCTACCTCTAGCCGGGCCGGGTGGTGGGCGCAGGTCGCCCGGCCTGCCCCACCACCCATCGCCGGTGCCGCTCAGTCGAGGCAGAACTCGTTGCCCTCGATGTCCTGCATCACCAGGCACGACTCGTTGACGCCATCGGCAACCAGCAGTCGCACCCGTACCGCGCCGAGCGCGAGCAGGCGGCTGCATTCGGCCTCGAGGGCGCGCACCCGATCCTCGCCCACGAGACCGGTGCCGACCCGCACGTCGAGGTGCAACCGGTTCTTGACCGCCTTGCCTTCGGGGACGCGCTGAAAGAACAGTCGCGGGCCCACCCCTGAGGGATCTACGCAGGCGAACGCCGAACCCTGATGCTCGGGCGGCAGCGCGCGATCGAAATCGTCCCAGGTGGCAAACCCCTCGGGCGGCGGCGGCACGACGTAGCCCAACACCTCGCACCAGAAACGAGCGACCCGCTCAGGCTCTGCGCAGTCGAAGGTGACCTGAATCTGCTTGACCGATGGCATCGGCCCACCATAGAGGCGCGACCCGGCCGCAGTCGCGCGGGTTTCCGGCGACGGCTCGCGGGGCAGGGTTCATTGCGGCTGAGGAAGGATCGCTCGGCCCTGAGCGAAAACAATTCGACCGTTGTCGGTGGCTCGTCGTAATGTGAGTCATCGTGGCGAACGGGGCGATAGAGGTGGCGCAGACCGAACCCGACACTAATCCCGCCTTCGATTCGGACACAGATCCCGACTTCGATCCCGACACAGATCCGGCCACCGAACCCGCCCCCGTGCACGGCTCGATCAAGGACCTGCTCCGGTTGTGGCCGTGGCTGCGTCCCTACCGTGGCTACCTGATCTTCATGCTGGTGGTGGCCACCATGGCCATGGTCGTGCAGTCGCTGCTACCGATCATCACCGCGGCCCTGATCGACGGCCCGATCGCCCGCCACGAAACCTCGGGCATGTTGCCACTGATCGGCCTGGCGCTGCTGTTCGGCGTGCTCGAGGCCGTCCTGTTCGGCATCCGGCGCCGGGCCATGACCACGTCGGCGCTGGCCATCGAGACCGACATGCGGCGCGACTTCTACGAGCACCTGCAGCGGTTGCCGGTTAGCTTCCACGACCGCTGGCCGTCCGGTCAGCTGCTGTCGCGGGTGACCAGCGATCTGAGCACGCTGCGCCGGTTCGTCGGCTTCATGGCGGTGTTCTTCGTGGCCAACCTCGCGGTGGTCGCGGTGATCCTGGTGATGCTGATCCGGCTGCAACCGCTGCTGGGCATCGGCGTCTGCGTGGTGATGTTGCCGCTGGCGCTGGCCACCCGGTACTACGAGGCGATCTACAACTCCCAGGCCCGCCGCGCCCAGGACCTGACCGGCGACCTGGCCACCGACGTCGAAGAGTCGGTGCTGGGTATCCGGGTCGTCAAGGCCTTCGGCCGGCGCGGTGAGCTGCTACGGACCTTCGGCAACCACGCCCAGCGGCTGCGGCGCGCCGAGCTGGCCAAGAACCGCACGCTGGCCAACCTGTGGACGGTGATCGGCACCTACCCGCAACTGGTACTGGCCGGTGTCAGCTGCCTGGGAGTGGTCGCTGTCGCGCACGGCACGCTGAGCAAGGGCGATCTGGTCGCGTTCATCACCCTGCAGCTGCGGTTGAACTGGCCGCTGATGGCGATGGGTTGGCTGATCGCCGGCACCGAAGAGACGGTGGCCGCCACCGCCCGGCTGTTCGAGGTGATGGACTCGACCAACGACATCACCGAGCCCGAGCAACCGGTCAGCCTGCCCGGCTACGCCCAGGCCGACGGTGGCCGCCGGCCGGCCGCCCTGCAGTTCGACCGGGTCAGCTTCCGCTTTCCCGGGGCAACCGAGGACACCCTGCACGACCTGGACCTGCAGGTGCTGCCCGGTGAGACGATGGCCCTGGTCGGCGGCACTGGTTCAGGCAAGACCATCCTGACCGCGCTGGTCGCCCGGCTGCACGACGTCACCGGCGGCGCGGTGCGCATCGACGGCATCGCGGTGAACCAGCTCAGCCTGCCGGACCTGCGCCGGACGGTCAGTGTCGCCTTCGAGGAGCCGACGCTGTTCTCGGCCAGCGTGCTGGAGAACCTCACCCTGGGCCGTCCCGAGGCGACCGAGCGCGAGGTGCTCGAGGCGATCGAGGTCGCGCAGGCCGGCTTCGTCCACGATCTGCCGCACGGCCTGGACACCCGGGTCGGCGAGCAGGGCCTGTCGCTGTCCGGCGGCCAGCGGCAGCGGCTGGCGTTGGCCCGGGCCGTACTCGGCCGGCCCCGGGTGCTGGTGCTCGATGACCCGCTGTCAGCGCTGGACGTGCACACCGAGGCGCAGGTCGAGCGCGCGCTGCGCCGGGTGCTGGGCGAGACCACCGCGCTGATCGTGGCGCATCGCGCGTCCACGGTGCTACTGGCAGACCGGGTGGCGCTACTCGACGGCGGCCGGATCGTCGCGGTCGGCACCCACCGGGACCTGCTGGCCAGCAACGCCCTCTACCGCAACCTGCTGTCCCAGAAGGTCGCCGAGGCCCGGGTATGACGACCACCGAGCCGAACGACGAGCCGAACGACCAACCGGCCGGCGAGCAGCCCACCGCCGGTGTGCAGGTCTCGCAGTGGCGGGGCACCTTTGACAAGGCCGACCCCGACGAGCAGGAGCACGCCGACGGCCGGCCCCGGCTGCGCGCTGAGGCCCGGCAACTGCTCGGCGAGCTGATCAGGCCGTACCGCAAGCAGATCGCGATCGTGCTGGCGCTGGTCATCGGCCAGGTGCTGGCCACCATGACAGCGCCGCTGGTGATCGGCATGCTGATCGATCATGCCCTTCCGCAGGCGCTGGACGGGCGCTACCGCACGCTGCTGCAGTTGACCGCCATCCTGGTGGTGGCGGCGATCGTCTCCGGCGTGCTGCAGTGGATCTTCCTGCGCCGCACCGGCACGATCGGCCAGGCGATCCTGTTCGACCTGCGTCGGCGGGTCTTTGACCACACCCAGCGACTGTCGGTGTCCTGGCACGAGAGCTTCACCTCCGGCCGGGTGATCAGCCGGCTCACCTCCGACGTGGACACCCTGCGCGAACTGCTGGACTCCAGCCTGGACGGCCTGGTGCTGGCGGTGCTCAACATCGTGGTCATCTCGATCCTGATGCTGGTGCTCGATCCCTGGCTGGCGCTGATCGCGTTGAGCGCGATCGTGCCGCTGTGGTTGCTGTTCCGGTGGTTCTCCAACCGGTCGACGGTGGCCTTCCGGCGTACCCGCGAGACGGTGGCGCTGCTGATCGTGCAGTTCGTCGAGACCTTCAACGGCATCCGGGCGGTACAGGCGTTTCGGCGCGAACCCCGTAACGACGCGATCTTCGAACAACTGAACCTGGACTATCGCGATGCCAACCGCGAGGTTTTCACCCTGCACTCGGTCTTCATTCCCGGGGTCACCCTGATCGGCAACGTGGCCACCGTCGCGGTGCTGTTCGCCGGCGGTGTGCGGGTCGCCGAGGGTGGCCTGGCGCTCGGCGTGCTGACGGCGTTCCTGCTGTATCTGCGTGAGTTCTACGGCCCGATGGAGGACGTGGCGATGTTCTTCAACTCGCTGCAGTCGGCCACCGCCGCGCTGGAGAAGCTGGCCCTGGTGCTGGCCGAGCAACCGGCCGTCGCCGAGCCGGCGCAGGCCGCCGAGTTGCCGCAGCCCTGCCGCGGAGTGCTCAGCCTGTCCGGCGTCGAGTTCAGCTACGAGCCGGCCGAGCGGGCTCCCAGGGTGGTGCTGCACGAACTGGACCTGACCATCGACAGCGGCCAGACCGTGGCGCTGGTCGGGGCCACCGGGGCCGGCAAGACCACCATCGCCAAGCTGATCAGCCGGTTCTATGACCCGACCAAGGGTGAGATCCGGCTGGACGAGATTCCACTGCCGGAACTGGCCGATGCCGATCTTCGGCGGGCGATCGTGATGATCACCCAGGACGGTTTCCTGTTCTCGGGCTCGGTCGCCGACAACATCGCCTTCGGTCGTCCCGGCGCCAGCCGCGAGCAGGTGGAGCAGGCTGCCCGGGCGGTCGGTGCGGACAAGTTCATCAGAGCGCTGCCGAGCGGCTACGACACCGACGTCCGCAAGCGCGGTGGCCGGCTATCGGCGGGGCAGCGTCAGCTGGTGGCCTTCGCACGCGCCTTCCTGGCCGACCCGGCGGTACTGATCCTGGACGAGGCGACCTCGAGCCTGGACATTCCCACCGAGCGCGCGGTTCAGCGGGCGCTGCGCACCGTGCTGCGCGGGCGCACCGCGTTGATCATCGCGCACCGG
>JBPCPA010000268.1:0-11117 GCA_050999655.1 Jatrophihabitans sp. | reverse complement strand
GGACAAGATCGGACCAGAGCAGTTTCCTATGACCCGACACACCAGTTTCCGATGACCTGAGACATACGTTTCCTATGTCCTGAGCCAGGACACTGCCGGGCGCGCAAACGACAGTGTCAGCCGGTCGCCGGCAGCAACCGGCCCCGCTCGTCCACCGGTTTCCACTCGTCCTCGAAGTTGGCGTTGTCGCTCCCGGTCCGGCCGGGCAGAAAGACCCGGGGAGCGCCGCCATGCGGATTGCTGGAGTCAGCTCCGTTGTAGCGCTCGTCCAACGGATCGCTGGCCAGCTGGTAGCGAGTGTCGGAGCTGAGCCGGCACCGTCGCTGCGCGGAGTTGTTGTCCAGGCTGGCGTGCACCAGGTCCGGACCGAACACCAGCACGTCACCGGCCTCGAAGTCGGCGCTCAACCAGCGGCCACCGAGTTGCCTGCGTAGCGCGCACGGATCGTCGCTGAGCCAGCCGAGGTTGTCGCGGTCGGCGTCCCGGTCGAGGTAGTCATCCCGGAAGGCGTCGCTGAGATGGCTTTCTTCCAGCACCATGATCGGACCGTTGGACAGCGCAACATCACCGAGCGGAATCCAGGCCGACCACACGTTGCGGGTGCCACGGGTGATGTACGGGCCGTCGCAGTGGATGCCGGTCGCATCGCCCAGCCGCATGAATCGTGGCCATCGGAAGTCAAATGATCGTGCTGGTCCACCGAGGAACGAACCGAAGAAGTCGAGCAATCGTGGCGCGGCCACCACGGCGGAGTAGCCGATCCCGCGCCGCAGGCTCTCGGTGAATGCCACCGCGTTCACCAGGCGGAGGTAACTCTCATCAGAGAGCACCCCGTCCATCAGCGGGTGGTTGATCGAGTCGATCTCGCCCACCACCGCAAACTTGAACAGGATCTCCTCGCGGGCGGCAAGCACCGTGTCCGGTTGCAGGATTCGCCTCAGCAGCAGGTAACCCGCCTGGTCCATCTGCGATCGCAACCCGGTCACGTCGCCGAGCAGGTGGCTGGAGTCGGCCAGCTCGCCGAATTCCGTGGCACCGGTGTCGAGCAGGTGACCGTTGGAAGAGAGGGTCGAGAGCATTGTCATGGCACATCCTGCTTTCGTGTCGCCGCCGGGGCAATGCCCGCCGGATCGATATCTGGAACGGTGCGGTGCAGGCGCGACGGCAATGGCTCAGCCGGGCAGTTGGTGGATACGGGGCAGTTCCGCGGCGATGTCTTGCAGGACCCGCTCGTCGCCGGCATACGGCCCGCTGGCTCGCGGCCAGTGGATGACCAGCTGGGTGATGCCGACCTCGGCGTACTGCTCGGCGATCCGCAGACACTCCTTGGCCGATTCCAGCGGGTTGCCGCACATCGGGGTTGCGATCATGATGCGCTGCAACGACTGGAAGTCCCGGTCGCCGGCAACGCAGGCCTGTTCGAGCCGGGCCAGCTGGGCGGTCACGGTGGCCAAGCACTCGGCCTGGGTGTAACCGCCCAACCAGTTCGCCGGACCGGCGGTGATCCAGGCATCGCCGAAGCGGGCGGTCAACTCCAGACCGGCCGAGCCGGCGGCCGCGATCGCCAGCGGCAGCCGGGGGCTCCGCAGGCTGCCCGGGATCATCCGCGCCTCGTGCGCAGCGTAGAACCGGCCCGCCCACGACACCACGTCGTGATTCAGTAGCTGGTCGGTCAGCTCCACGAACTCGGCGAATCGCGCACCTCGCTCGTTCGGTTTCAGCGCTTGGCCGCCGAGCACCTCGGCATCACCGGCGTGCGGGGCGCCCGCGCCGACGCCGAGCACGAACCTGCCGCCGGAGATGTCATCGATCGCAATGGCGTCCTTGGCCGTGGTCACCGGATGCCGGAAGTTCGGCGAGGCCACCATCAGCCCGAGCTGGACCCTGCTGGTGACAGCTGCTGCCGCCGACAGCACCGGCAGCGCGGCGAACCACGGGTCCTCGCGCAGGCCCCGCCACCAGATGTGGTCATAGGTCCAGGCGGCGTCGAAGCCGAGCTCCTCGCAGCGCAACCAGCGATCCATCGCCTGCCGCCACCGGGCGTCGGGCAGGATCAGGGTGCCGAGCTGCATGATTCCTCCAGCGCGACCGGTTGCCACCAGGGACCGGGACCGGTGGCCGATGACAGCGGATCAGCGGGATCGTTGCCTCGAACGGTAAGACCCATTCGTTGGCCCAGCCGGTCGACGGCGACTCGCAATTGGGTATCCAGGTCAAGCCGGTCGCTACCCCAGCCGTAGGCGAAACCGGCCCGGCCGGCCTCGCTCAACGGCATCCTGGCATGCTGGCCGGCCCCCAGCTGCTGGCTGACGACCTTGACGTCCGGCAGGTCTGCCAACACCTCCGCCGGCGGCACGAACGAGCGAACCTGGCCCTCGCCCACCAGATACCGGCCCTGCGCGTACGGCGCCTGCGCCGGCACCGGCTGGCCCGGCCGGTCACCGAGCGCGATCAGCGCCTGGGCCTCGTAGAGATCGACACCACTGACCTTCACGGTCAGCTCGGGCACCAGCGCGCCGCCCGGCCGCAGGCCGACCTCTACCGTGGTCCAGTCGCCTCCGTCGATCTTGTACTCGGCGTGCACGATGCCATCGCGCACGTCCAGTGCATCCACCACTGCCCGCAGCATCGCGGTGGCCGGCGCCACGTCCGGATTCTCGGTGGCGTAGCTGGAGGACGTGCACAGAAATCCGACCGTGCGCATGTGCTCGCAGTCGACCGAGGACACGAACAGGATCTCGCCGCCCTGCACGATGGCATCGACGCAGACCTCGCGGCCGGGCAGGAATTCCTCCAGGATGCCGGCCTTGGTGGGCGACAGCGACCGGACGATCGGCCAGTGCCGGGCTGCCTCGGACCGCGTCTCGACCAGCATCGCACCGGCCCCGCCGGCCGAGTCCAGCGGCTTGAGCACGGCCGGGACCGGGCCCGCGGCGTAGAAGTCGTCCAGATCCTCGACGCTGGTGATCTCACGCCAGCGGGGCACCCCGATGCCGGCCCGCTCGCACAACCGCCGCTGTAGCGCCTTGGACCGGGCCGCGGCGCCGGCCTGGGCGCCGACGCCGGGCAGCCCGACGTCCTCGGCGAGTTGGGCGGCGATCCGTTGACCGTCATCGGTCAGCGTGGTGATGCCGTCGCAACCGAGCGCGATCCGCCGGAGCCGCTCGCGATCGGCGCTCTCGTCGCGGGCATCCAGAGCATGGAATTCGGTGGCCAGATCCTCATAGCGGCCCTGGGAATGGCCGTCGACCAGGACGATGTCGAGGCCGAGCTGGCGCCAGACTCCGAATGCCGCGGCGCGCATCGGGCTCGCTCCCACGACCATCAGCCGTCCGTTCGTACGCCGGGTCATCGGCATGCCCTTCGGTGTCCCTTCTCCGGCGTTGCCGGTCTCAGCGTGCGGTCAGCGCGTGCGAGGCCAGCACGTCGAGCCGCTGCACCAGGTCGGGCCGGTCGGCGCTCACAGCAATCTCGCGCATCCAGTCGAAGACGTCGGTGATCGACAGCTCGGCCACGAAGTAGCGCCGGATCAGCATCGCAAGGACGTCCATGAAGTTCTCGCCGTCGAGCACGCCGGACAGCGCCTCGAACGTGGCACGCTCGCCTGCGGTCAGCGGCCGCCGCGGCACTATCGATTCGGCAGGCACCCCGATCCCGGACCTCATCGGATTCCGTAGGACCTCCACCGGATCGCAGCCGGCGAAATCGAGCAGCAGGTGGATGCGGGGGGTGTCGGAAAAGTTGGCGATGCTGTGTGGACGGCTCGCGTCCAGGAACCAGATCTGGCCCTGCGCCATGTGGTAAACGGTGTCGGCCTCGGCGGCGTACGCACCCGCGGCCGTGATCAGCGGCAGGTGGATCCGGGTCAGGTCGGCTGCCAGTTCCACGTAGTCGCGATGCGGCACCACCACGGTGCCCGGGCCGAGCCGGGTCAGCCGGGCGAACCGGAGCAGGTCCAGATCGACGTTGTCGCCCATCAGCTCGTCCAGGTAGTCGAGCTTGCGACCGTACTCGGTCGGGTGGCCGGTACCGGGGTAGTCGCGGATCGTCGCGTCGCTGCTGTCGCCGGTGGCGTTCCACAACACGCAGGTCCGCCACGAGCCGCAGACGAATTCGTCGTAGGAGTCGATGAATCCGTTCGGTTCGACCTGCTCCAGATCGACCGCGAGCCGCGCCGGGTCGATCGAACAGGTTCCGATCAGGCTGGAGGGCATCGGCGCAACTTCCTTTCGGCGCAACGGGAACGGGCGTCACCGCAGGTGAATCGACCCGATCAGCCTCACGATGCGGGATACACCACGGATATGCCTTCGATATTCAGCCGGATGAGCTGGCTTGTATCAGAGGTGTATGAGCCGAGCGAAGCCTTGGTCGCGGCAGTGGATCCCGGCGACGGAAAGGCTTGTGGCGTGGATGAGGACTTCGTGACCCTGCTTCGATCGCACCTGAAGTACGCGGGGGAATCGCCGATCGCGGACGAGTCGAACCTGCGAGACCTCGGGCTGGACTCGATGCGTTCGATCGAGCTGCTGTTCGCGGTCGAGGACGCCTACGGCGTGGTGCTGCCGGACGAGCACCTCACCGACACGACGTTCGACACTCCCCAGCGACTCTGGACGGTCCTTGAACAACTTCGTGCCGGCGCCGATCGCGGGATATGAACGGCCCGTCCGGCCTGCTCACCACGGCTGCACCTCAGGACGGGGCGGTCGGCCGGGGCCGGCCGATGCCAGCTCGGCAGCTCTGGCAGGACCTCGGCCGCTCGGGGCAGCTGAGCTCGGTGCTCGCCGGGCCCGCCACGAGTATGGGTCTGGTGCCTGCGCGCCTGTCGGAGCTGCTCACCGCGCTCGATGCGGTCAATCCGGTCGGCACGGTGCTGTCGGTGTGCGTGCAGGTCGCGAGCGTGCTGCCGCTGCTTCGCCAGGCAGCTGTGGTCAGCCCGATGGCCGCCGCCGTGGCCGAACGCATGGTCGCAGGCGATGCCATGGTCGCGCTCGCGGCCACCGAGGACGGCTTGTCCGGTGCCGCCCTGCTGGATGCTGCCACGGTGGTGCGCGATACCGGCGAGTCGATCAGCGTCGATGGCAGCAAGGCCTGGATCACCAACGCCGGGCAGTGCGACTACGCGTTGGTGCTGGCCCGGCACCGGCCGGAACGGCATTTCACCAGTTTCTGCTGGGTGCTGGTGCCGACCGCGTTGCCGGGCGTGCGCTTCGAGCCGACCGCTGCCGATCTGTACGCCGGGGCGGGCCTGGGCCGGCTCGAGCTTCGCGACGTTCGACTCGACCGGGCCGCAATCGTGGGCCGGCCCGGCCGGGCGCTGGCCGAGCTGACCCGCCAGCTCGGCGCCGAGCGGCTGGCCGGTGGCTTCTGGGCACGCGCGGTCTGCCGCCGGGTGCTGTCCGAAACCCACCGCTACCTTCACCGTCGCTCGACCGGGTCAGGCTGGCTGTGGGACAACGCCGCCGTCCGCGAGCGATTCGCCCGCTGCGTGCTGGAGTATCGCCAGCTGGAGGCCATCTGCGATGCCGTCGCGGCCAGCCGGCTCACGCCCGTCTCCGGGATGTTGATCAAGGCTGCCGCCGCGAGCACGGTCGACCGGATCCTCGGTGAGTGTGTGGCCCTGCATGGCGCCGAGTCGTTGCACACCAACGGATTGAGCCGGTTGCGGGAGCAGTTGACGATGTTCGGCATAGCCGGCGGCGCAACCGCCAACATGCTTGCCGGCATTGCCGATCACGCCGAGGAGCTGCTGGACGGCAGCCGTTGACCGCTCAGGTTCAGCCGAGCGTGACCGCCGGCCTCAGCTGCTACACCGCTGCCCTGCACGGCTACCTCGCCCAGGAGTGGGACGCCACCGCGGTGCTGGCCCGGTCGGTACGTCTTGCCGTCCGTGCCGCCGATACCGGCGTCCGGCTGGCCTTCTCCCATCACTACCCGCCGCTGGACCTGCTGCCCGATCGCAGCAGGCTGGTCTACGCGGGCGCCGGCTCGGGACTGGCCGCGTTGCCCGGGATCGCCGCCGAACTCGAGCGGCACGGCCGGGTGATCGTGGTGGCCGACAGCGCCCGGCTGCCCTGGTCGGTACAGCGGGGCGGCCCGGCCAGCCCGCACTGGTTGCTGGTCACTGATCGCGCTGCCCGGGGCTGGTGGGTGGTCGATGACTTCACCGCGTTGCAATCGGCCGGTGAGCAACTGCCCTACCGTGGCTGGCTCGAGGACAGCACGCTGGCCGGCGCGATGACGCTGCCGCCAGGTTGGCCACAGCCCGCGCACCGGCTACGCAACACCCTCGCCTTCGGAGCTCCGGTGCCGGTGCCGCAGCAGGGCGCGCTGTGGTTGCGCCGCCAGGACGGGCCGGCCGACGGGCGATCCCTGGATCGCGATGCCGGCTGGCAGATCGGTGAGGCGGCCGCCCTGGCGTTTCTTATCCAGCGCGCGGGCGCGCACCAGGCGGTCATCGCCGAGCACCTCGATGATCTGTGGGCGGTGGCCGGACACCAGTGGTTCGCCTGCCGATGGGAGTTGGGCCAGCCGGTCGGCGATGCCGAGCGGGCCCGGCTGGAGGCGGCCCTGACCCGCTGGAGCGCGCTGCCCAGGGTGCTGCGAATGGCCGTGGACTCCGCGGCCCGAGGTCGACCGCGGACCAGCCTGGTGCTGGCGGCGCTGGCCGGCCTGGCCGAGGTCGCCAACCGATGACCGTCAGACGCTGGCCCCGGATCCTTCGAGCTCCAGTCGCTCCCGGGCAAACCTGTGGACCAGCGTCGTCATCCGGTAGAGGGGCAGCCCGTCGTGGGTGCAGCCGGTCGAGAGCAGCCCCTCGTGCACCAGGCACTCCAACCGCCGGTCGGCCTCCCGGTGGGACAGCTTCACCGCCGGTCCGACGTCGGCCGGCGTGATCGAGTCCGGATCGCCCAGCCCCAGCGCGCGAAAGCAGTGCTGGGTAACGGGATCGAGGGCTCGGTAGCTGGACTCGATGTCGTCGCGCACCGAGGTCCCGCTCACCGCCAACTCGTCGAGCACCCCGTCCTCAGAGGTCAGCCGGTCGGCCAGGATCTTCATCGGATGATCCGGCCGTGCCGCAAGCCGGGCGCCTGCGATGCCGATGGCCGCAGGCAGCCGTCCGCACGCGTGCACGATGTCGGAGGACGCGGCCGGCTCGCCGTCCACCCGGTCGCGACCGACCAGGTGATTGAGCATGTCCAGCGCCTCGCCGGTGGACAGCGGGTCCAGCGGCAGCCGCAGATCGGCCGGGAGCCCGATCAGCTGGCGACGGCTGGTGACGATCACCAGGCTCCGGCCGACCCCGGGAATCAGCGGCAGTACCTGTTGGATGTCGGCGGCGTTGTCCAGCACCACCAGCACCCGACGGCCGGACAGCAGCGATCGGTAGAGCGAGCGGCGGCCATCAGAACTTTCCGGTAGTGCGGCGCGGCTGATCCCGAACGCGCCGAGAATGGCGATGATGGCCGCTGCCGGCGCCTGCGGGCAATCGCTCAGGCCGGCCAGGTCGACGAAGATCTCGCCGTCCGGTACGAGGGAGCGGATGCGCTCGCCGGCGGTGATCGCGGTAGCGGACTTGCCGACCCCGGGCGGCCCGGACACCAGGATCAGGGGGACGTGTTCGACGGCACCGGCCGCGGCGCGCTGGGCCAGCTCGCTGATCGCATCCAGGGCCTGCGTCCGGCCGACGAAAGCCGGCGTGGCGGCGGGAAGTTGATGCGGTGCGGCGGCTACTGAGGGCAGCATGCCCGAGGCCGGTCGCTGCGGCGGCTCCGCCTCCTCGCCGCGCAGGACGCTGGCGTGCAGCCGTCGCAACGCCGGGCCCGGTTCGACGCCGAGTTCGCGGACGAACGTTGCCCGCGCCTGGTCGTAGGCGGCCAGCCCCTCACCGGTGCGCCCGCTGCTGACCAGCGCGGTCATCAGCAGATACCACAGGCCCTCGTCCAGCGGGCGTTCGCCGGTGAACTCCCGCAGCGGGGCGATCAGCCGGCCGGCCTCGCCCAGCGCGAGCCGGATCCACATCGCGTCCGCCTCGGCCTGCCAGCGTCGCTCGTCCAGCGCGACGGCCTTGGCCTGCATCGCCCGGCCCAGCTCCAGACCCGACAGCGGGGCGCCTTGCCAGAGCGCCAGGGCCTCGTCGAGCAGCACTGCGGCAGCCTCATGCTGACCGAGCCGGTAGGCATGGCGGCCCTCGTCGGCCAGCCGAAGAAACCTGGTCATGTCCAGGTCCTCGGGATCGATCGCCAGCCGGTAGCCGCCAGGGTGGCTTTCCAGCACCTCGACCTCGCCGGCCCGGCCGAGCAGCGAGCGCAGCTGATAGACGTAGGTGCGGATGTTCTCCACCGCCGAGCGGGGCGGCTCGCTGGGCCACATCTCGTCGATGATCCGGTCGATGGGCACGACGTGGCCGGCGTGCATGAGCAGGATCGCCAGCAGGCCGCGCACCCGGCGACCACTAATTCGGATTGGGTCGCCCCCGGCGGATAGTTCAAGCGGGCCCAAGACGCAGAATTTCATCATGATCCCTAGAGATGTTTAGGATGGGAGAATCGAGCTGAATGTCCCGAACTATACATATCTCCTGAGGATGTTCAATGGTCTCTCTGGGAGGGTTTGACTGGTGCCGACAAAGGCAGCGTCGATTGGTGATTCCCGTTGTGACGTAAAGGAATCGCCTCGGCTGGAGCTGACTACAAAAAATGCTGGCGGCTCTTTCTCAATTCACTAGTTTTGCGAACGAACGATATTCGGTGGCGCCGCTTTCCGAACTAGTGGCGAGCACCATCTGGCGCAGTGCGATTCGATCGATCTTGCCGTTCGGATTCAGTGGCAGCTCGCTCAGATATCTGATATCGGCGGGCACCATATAGGTGGGTAGGTCACGCCGGAGGTGCTCAGCCAGCTCGGCCACGTCCACCCGGCTGCCGGTATAGCAGGCGTGCAGGACGGCCCCGCCGGACCGGCCCGCCGTGGTGATCACCACGGCCTCGTGCACCGCGCGATGACGGCGCAGCACGGCGGCTATCTCGCCGAGCTCCACCCGGCGGCCGCTGATCTTGACCTGCTCATCGAGCCGGCCCAGATGCACCAGGACCCCGGCCTGGTACTGCACCAGGTCGCCGGTCCGATACCAGTCATCGGGTCCGGGCGGCTCGGTCGCCGCTCCGCCGGCGCTCGAACTGTGCCGGACGAAGCGGTGCAGGTTGTCGGCCGGATCGAGGTATCCCTCAAACCGTTGGGAGCCTCGAACACACAGCTCGCCCTCCGAGGCCTCGGCGCCGTTGGCAAGCAGCTGACCGTGGCCGTCGCCGAGCGCGGACTGCAGGTGCGGGTAGGCAGCGCCGATCGGCACCGTGCCGTTGCTGGTGCGCGGCCAGTCCCGTTGCTCGGCCGGCAGCCGGTAGCCCAGGCAGGTGACGGTCAGCTCGGTCGGACCGTAGAGGTTCTCGATCACCGAGTCCGGTGCCGCGACCGCCCACTGCCGAGCCTGATCGAGCGTCAACTGCTCACCGGCGAACAGGCTCCAGCGCAGGCCGGGCATGCTTGCCGGCTGCAGACCTCGCAGCCGTCCGGCCAGCGTGATCACCGACGGCACCGAGAACCAGTGGCTGATGGCGCGCTCGGCCACGAACCGAGCCGGCGCGAGCAGGTCCTCTGCCCGTGGCACCACCAGCGCCGCGCCGCCGTACCAGGCGGTGGCCATATCGAACACCGACGGGTCAAACGTCAGGTCGAAGGTCTGCGACAGCCGGCTGCCCGCACCGATCTGGTAGCGCCGCACGCAGTAGCTGACGTAGTCCAGCAGCTGCCGATTGCGGATCGGCACGCCCTTCGGGCTTCCTGTCGAACCCGAGGTGAACAGGATGTAGGCGAGGTCAGACCCGTGAGCCACCTGCGAGCTGGCCGAAACGGTCCGGCCGAGCGTGTCGAACCAGTCAGGACGGGACAGGTCCAGCATCGGCAGCCCGGCGAGCGGGCAGGCCCGATCACCGATCAGCACGTCCACCCCGGCCGCCGCGCAGATCACCTGGTTGCGTGCGACCGGCGAGTCCGGGTGCAGTGGCACCACCGGCGCCCCGGCCCGCTGCGCGCCGAGGTAACCGGCGTAGGCGGCGACCGTGCGTGCGGCGTACAACCCGACCGCGTGCGGGACGCCGCCCGCGACCTGCTGCAGCCGGCCGGCCACCCCGTCGGCGAGGGCATCGAGCTCTGCATAACTGAGCCGGACGTCCCCGACCTCCAGCGCGGTGGCCTCTGGCTGTCGCACAGCCGTCTGGCCCAGCCAGCCGGCCAGGCCGGTACCGGTCGCGGTCATGGCAGTGATCCGTTGGCGGATCGAATGAACAGCCGGCACAGCCCGGCCGGGTCGACCAGATCGGACCCGGCGGCATTGTCGGGAAACGCCACCCCGAGCCGGCCTTCGATCCGAGCCACGATCTCCACCAACCTGAAGGAGTCATAACCGGGCAGCTCGCGCAGCGGGTGCTGCGGTCGCACCAGGCCGCGATCCAGACCCAGGGTCGCTGCCACCTCGCCCAGCACCGCCTCGGCGATGGCCGCCGGGTCGGTCGCGGTGGTGTCGCCCGGGCCGACCATGCTGATCATGAGCTCGGCGTCGGCATACAGCTGGCGGGCGGTATCGAGCACCAGCGCGTTGTTGGGCGTGGCACCGCGCAGCGAACGTCGGCTGGCCAGATAGCTCTGCCCGGCCAGCTGCTGCCAGGCTTCGGCGGTGCGCCGCGCGGCGGCGGCGGCCGGGTGTTCGCCGAGCCAGACCGTATAGAGCAGCCGCTCCCGGCACAGGTGCCAGATGTCGAGCACCAGGCGTTCGATGCCCTCGGGCTCGGCCAGCGTGGCCAGCGTGGTCTCGGTGTAGGCCTCGATGTTCGGGCCGGCCGCCCCGGCCACCTGCGCGTTCGCGGCCAACACCTGGTCACGGTCCACGCTGGGCGGTAGCGCGCCGGGCGTCATCCAGATGCCGGTGCCGGCGCCGACCATCGCCTCGTCGAACTGGGCTGCCGACAGCTGCCAGACCCCAGGGCGGGGCCAGACCCACTGGGTGTTGGGGTAGCAGGCGTCCACCACGAAACAGCCGTTCACAACCCGCCGCCGAG
>JBPCPA010000252.1:0-5323 GCA_050999655.1 Jatrophihabitans sp. | reverse complement strand
CAAACGCGCGCCGGTCCCGGCGTCGGCTCGCCGGCGGCATACCAGCCCGCCTCCGATCGCGGTCATCTAGACCGTCGAGCCGCCCCCCGTAGGTCCGATCCTGCACCGGCCGCCGATCGGGCCCGGTTCGGCTGTCGCCGGCCCGCACACCGATCGAGATCCCGACGGCCCGGCCGGCACGCCACACGGCCGGCGCGGTGGCCACCTCGTCAGCGCCGCACCGGTCCGGTTGCCACGCAGGCACCTGCCGTCCGGACCGCGACGGCCCGGCACGCCGCTGACGGCCATCAGCGCGGACCAGCTCGGCGTGCCCTACCTGGCCCGGCCACCGGAGGATCGCGCAGCCGGCTGGCCGGAAGCGGCCAGCAGCCAGCAGCCCGTCCGCACCGCCACCCAACAGGCGTGGCCCGCAGACGACCCGGCCATGGCCGACCACTCCCGCCAGGCTCCCGCCGAGCCCGGTTCGCCATGGCCGGGTCCGATCGATTCCGTCTTCGCCGCCGCGGAGCAGGATCCCGATCAGGAGGCGTCTTACGCCGCGGACGAGGATCCGGCAGCACAGCAGGACTGGTATCCGGAGTTCAAACGCCAGTACCTGCAGATGAAGGCCGCCGCCGCCGACACCCGCGCGCCGGGTCCGGCCGGGGCTGTCACAAGCGCTCCGCCGCCGGCCGGTCGGACCCACCTGGTGCGCCGCACCCTGGCCGGCTCCCGGCGGCTGGGCCTGGGCGCACCGGAATCGGCCGGCCCCCGACCTGAGCCGGCGGTCGCCGATCAGGCCGAATCGGCTGACCTTGATTCCACCATGGACCCGTCCGGGCCGGACCCGACCGAAGCGGTCCCAGCCGACCTGGCCGTCGAGGCGGACCCAGCCGACTTGGCCGTCGCTGCGGGACGTGGCCAGTGGCCTGACCCGGCCGCCGGCCTGGTGGGCGATGCCCCGCCGGCACCAGCCGACGCCGCCCCGCTCTGGACAGGTGTGCCCGCCGGCTTCGACGAGGTCGGCGAGGTGACCGTCGAGGCAGCTGACCCTGGGCTGGTCGAGGCCCCGGTCCCCCAGCGGCCGCCAGCCATCGCCGCGGAACAGCGGCCGGCCCGACCCATGCCTGGAACGAGCCATACCTCGACCGCGCAGCCGACCGACCAGGTGTCGTCCGCCGCCACGGCGCAGCCGACCGACCAGGTGGCGTTCGTGGCCACCGCACAGCCGGCCACCGGCCACATGCCGTCCGCGACTATGGAGCCAAACACCGGCCAGGTGGCGCCCGGACCTGAGCCGCTGCCGGCATCGACCATGGCCGCGCTCGGTCGGCTGCTCAGCGACGCCGGCCTGCCGACTGCCGCCGGTCTCGCCGGCACCCCGCCGACCGCTGACGCGCTGCCGACCATTGACACCCAGACACCCGATGCGCTGCCGACCGCTGAAAACCTGCCGACCGTTTCTGGCCGCCCGTCCGCCGACCCGTCACCCGCAGACGCCCTGCCGGGTACGGATCAGCCTGCGGCGGCCGGCAACCGCGCTCCGGCGGAAACCGCATCGCCCACCGGACACCAGGCGGACGTGGTCGAGCCGGTGAATCGTCCCACCCGATCCGCCGCGGCTGGTCCGGGCGCCGCCGACACACCCCTCCCGGCCCGCGCCGTGGACGGGTCGGCTGGCATCGGGCCTGGCGAAACCGGCCGGCCGGTGTGGACGGCCGATCCGGGGCCGCCATCGCCACCCCGGCCGTCGACACCCTCGCCCGCTGACCGGGTCAGCGAGCGGGTGGCGGTTCGCCGCCAGCAGACGACATCCTCCGCCGCCCGGACGGCATTGCACGAGCCGTCCCGGTCGGCGGTTGCGAGCCGGCAGCCGATGGTCGCGTTCCGGCTGCCCGGCCAGGTCGCCACCGGCCTGGCCACCGTGCTGTCGGCCGATGTCTCGGCAACCAGGGTGTATCGCGGGCCGCGGGTGAACGAATCGGCGCGCTCGATGAGGGCCCGCGCGTTCACTCAGCACGGCTCGGTGTTCCTGCCGGACGAGGCCGGTCCACTGGATTCCACCGTGGCTCGCTCGCTGATCGCCCACGAGCTGACCCACGTGCTGCAACATCAGCACGGCGCCGGCCCGGTGGCCGAGTCGAGCGTGCACCCGGACGAGCTGGAGCAGCAGGCGCTCGCGGTCGAACTCGCGGTGGCCGGCGGCCAACCGATGCCGGCGCTCAGCTGGCGGCATCCGGTGCTTGCCGAACCGGGGCCGGCCGGCGAGCAGTCACCGCTGAACCTGACCCAGCCGGCGGCCCACATCAGGCGGGCGGCCACCGACCTGTCCACGACCGCTCCGGCCGCCGGCCTCTCGAACTCGCCGGACCCGCAGCCGGGCGGCGACCTCGGTGCTGACCGGCGAACCGGCAGCGACCGGTCACCGGACCCTGCCCTGTCGCCATCGGCCGAGCAGCTGCCGGCCGCCCACCTGCCGGCATCGCCGCCGGGTTACCAGCAGGCGCTGGCAGAGTTGTCCGCCCGGCTGGATGACCTGGGCGGCGAACTGCGGCAGGCGCTGGTGGTGTCCGATGATCTGGACGAGGCCGCGCTGGCGCGCCGGTTGTACGGCCACCTGCACGGGCAGCTGCGACACGAGCTGATTCTCGAACGCGAACGCGCCGGCCGGTTGGTTCAGTACTGATGGGCGGCAACCGATGTTGACCGCCGGCGAGGCCGGCCTCGGTGCCCACCGGGCGCTGGAGCTGCTGACCGGTGCGGTCAGCATGGCCAACCAGTTCGTGGTCTTCATCGATCACAGCGACTACGACCTGGGTAGCTGGTCCAAGGCCAGCGGGCTCTCGGTGCGGTGGGACTTCTGCGACTACCGCATACCCAGCCAGCCCAACTATGTCTGGCTCAGCCCAGGGACGCCGAAGTACACCCCGGTCAAGCTGTCCCGCGCCGCCTGCAGCGACTCCAACACGGTGCAGAAGTGGTTGGCCAACACCACCTCGGCCATGTCGCCGCACCAGCCACTGAGCGGCGCGATCCAGTTGATCGACATGGTCGGAGCGCCGGTGGTCGAGTGGACGCTGAAGGAGTTCTTCCCGATCGCCTGGGACATCAAGGAGTTCGACGCGGGCGGCAACGGTGTCGCCCTGGAGACCCTGGAACTCATCCACTCCGGCTTTCTCAACAGCGAAGCCAGACTGCCCGGCTGATCCCTCTCGATCCATCCATCCCCTTCGAGCAATGAGGAGTACCGATGCCGACACCCACGCCGATCGCTCCCATGCAGCTGAGCCCGACCGCGGTCGGCCTGCTTGCTCAGCACGCCCAGCACGAGCTCGCGGGCGCGGTTCCCACCAAACCGCGCCAGACCTACGGGCTGAGCATGAACTTCTCGGTCACGATCGGCCCGGTCAGCCTCGGCGACTGGCAGACCTGCTCCGGGCTCAAGGTGGAATTCAGCTCCAAGGAGATCGCCGTCGGCGGCGGCCTGACCCGCTACGTCGGCGTGCCGGACGCCATCAAGTACCAGAAGATCACCTTGACCCGGGCGATGTCCTACGCGGCAAGCACTGCGTTGCGCAACTGGCTGTCCAGCTCGGCACAAAGTTGGTCGACCAACGGCGCCCGCAGCCTCGACAGCACCTGCACCATCTCGCTACGTGACGATCAGCGCCGTCCGGTCGCCGACTGGACCCTGCTCGATGTGATGCCGATCGCCTGGACCGGGCCGGCGCTGACCGGCGTCCGGCAGGAACTGGCGATGGAGACCCTCGAGCTCAGCCACTGCGGGTTCCTGTGAGCGCGCCGTCCCCCTCGCCGGGCTGGCAGGCGGCCAGGCCCAGCAGGCAGGGCCGGCCGCTACAGGCCAAGCTGGTGCAGAGTGATGATCGGACGGTGGCGGTTCAATTCAGCTACCCGCCGGAGAAGTTCAAGCTGTCCACCACGGCCAAATCCGACCCCAAGCCGAGCACCGCCAACACCTCCGAGGCCGGCGGTGCGCAGACCGCGCCCGGCCAACCGCAGCGGGTCACCTCCGAGGTGGTCGCGTGGGGCGAGTTGGCGCTGACCGTCGAGCCGCTCTACCTGATCGGCCAGGGCAAGAGCGTCATGGCCGACATCCGCACCCTGCTCAAGTGGACCAATTCCGGTAAGAAGCTACCCACCCTGCTCTTCAGCATCGGTTCCGAAGCTGCCAACACCTACCGGGTGACGGTCAAGTCGGTCACCATCAACGTCGAGCGCTATGACCCGTCCGGCGATCCGATCCGGGCCAACGTCAGCCTGACCATGCTGGTGCTGCCTGCCTGGCTGGAGGCCACCAATCCCAGCTCGCGGGGTGAGTCCGGCTCGTCGGTGCGCCCACTGGTGGACGGCGAGTCGATGTGCCGGGTCGCCGAGCTGGCCTATGGCCATCCCCGGTACTGGCGCCAGGTCGCCGAGGCCAACGACCTGGACGATCCGCTCAAGGTCCTACCCGGCCGCTCCATCTACCTGCCGCCGCCGGACCGGGTACAGGGGCAGTCGCGATGACCGCGACCGTCTTTCCGCTGGCGACCATCCGGCTCGGTGCGACCCACGGTCCGCTGGATGCCAAGGTCGCCGACGCGATTCACCGAGTGGTGGTCGACCAGAACGCCAACCTGCCGGCGACTGTGGAAATCTGGCTGTCCGACCCGAACGGTGAGCTGCTCTCGAGTTCTGGCTTCGACATCGGTCAACTGGTCACCGTGGCCGCACCGAGCGGCTCGTCCGGGCAGACCGCCGCGCTGATCACCGCCGAGATCACCTCGGTCGGTGGGCACTACCGCGGCCTGGCCGGGCAGGTGGTGCTGCGGGGCTACTCCCGCGAGCACCGGCTGCAGCGGGCCCGTCGCAGCCGCGCGTACCTGAACATGAAGGACAGCGACATCGCCCGCGAGATCGCCAACAACGCCAAGCTCCCGGTCGGCGACATCGACGAGACCCGGACCGCGCACAGCCACCTGGCACAGATCAACGAGACCGATTGGGCGTTCCTGCATCGGCGCGCCGCCGAGATCGGCTTCGAGCTCAGGATGATCGAGGACCGGTTCTGCTTTCAGAAGGCGCCGGCCGGTCGGTCGGCGGCGGCGATACCCCTGGCTCGCGCGGACGGGCTGTGGAGCTTCGCGCCCCGGATCACCGCCGCCGGCCTCACCGGCCAGGTCGAGGTCAGGGTGTGGAATCCCGCGGCGCGCAAGGTGGTTGCCGAGACGGTGCCGGTCACCTCGGACTTCACCGACCTGAGCGGTCAGCGGCCGTCCACCCTGGCCGGCACGTTCGCGACCGTCACGGTGCCGCCCACTCCGGCCGCGCCGGACTCGGCGGT
>JBPCPA010000234.1:0-11049 GCA_050999655.1 Jatrophihabitans sp. | reverse complement strand
CGTCGGCGGGGAACGCACTACTCCCCGGAACCAAAAACACCATCAGCCTTCAGTGGTCCAATGGCCAGATCGTCGGCTAATGCGGCTTGGTCTCGCCGGGCACCTAAGTGTGCCCGGCGAAACCACCTGCACTGATGCTCAGGCGTTGAGCGCGGCATAACCCGGCTTGATCTGGGAATTGATGATGGCAAGCCGATCGTCGAACGGGATGAACGCGCTCTTCATGGCATTGACGGTCAGCCACTGCAGGTCTGACCAGCTGTAGTCGAATGCCTCGGCCAGCAACGACATCTCTTTGGTCATCGAGGTGTTGCTCATGAGCCGGTTGTCGGTGTTCACGGTGACCCGAAAGTGCAGCCGGCGCAGCAGCCCGATCGGGTGCTCGGCGATCGAGCTGGCAGCGCCGGTCTGCAGGTTGGACGACGGGCACATCTCCAGCGGAATGCGCTTGTCCCGGACGTACTGGGCCAGCCGGCCGAGTTCGGCGCTGGCGACCTGCTGTTCCAGACTGTCGCCGGTCGCGGTGACGTCGTCGATGATCCGCACGCCGTGACCGAGCCGGTCGGTGCCGCACCACTGGAGGGCCTCCCAGATCGAGGGCAACCCGAAGGCCTCGCCGGCGTGGATGGTGAAGTGGTAGTTCTCCCGGCGCAGGTATTCGAAGGCGTCCAGGTGCCGGGTGGGCGGAAAGCCTGCCTCGGCCCCGGCGATGTCGAAGCCGACCACCCCACGATCGCGATAGGCCACCGCCAACTCGGCAATCTCGCGGGACCGGGCGGCGTGCCGCATCGCGGTGACCAGCGCGCCGATCCGGATCTGCCGGCCCCGTTCCGAGGCGGCTTGCACGCCGTGGGCGAAGCCTTCCAGGGTGGCATCGACCACCTCGCCCAGGCTGAGGCCCTGGCTGACGTGCTGCTCGGGTGCCCACCGGATCTCGGCGTAGACCACCCCGTCATCGGCGAGATCCTGGGCGCACTCGCTGGCCACCCGATGCAGGCCCTCGCGGGTCTGCATCACCGCGACCGTGTGGTCGAAGGTCTCCAGATAGCGCACCAGCGAGCCGGAGTCGGCCGCCTCGGTGAACCACCGGCCCAGTTCGGCGGCCTCAGTGCTCGGCAACTGCGGCAGGTAACCGATCGGGCCGGCCAGGTCGATGATCGTCTGCGGCCGCAGGCCACCGTCCAGATGATCGTGCAGCAGGACCTTGGGCGCGGTGCGGATGGTGGTGGGATTCAGTTCGGCGGGCATGGTGACACGCTATCGAGTCCGCAATCGAGCCGTGCAGCAGCTACATCCTGGTGCCGGTGCTACCCGCGACGATCGGGTGGATCTGCACCTGCGAGCAGATCGTGGTGGTGATGGCGACCCGGACCGAGCTGGTGGTGTTCGGCGCGGTGGTGAGCAGGGCGTGCTCGGTCGGGCAGCCGTTGCCCCGGGTGTCGGACGGGATGCCCTCCAGCAGCGCCGAGGCCGACTCGCCCGCCGACAGAGTGACGGTCGGGAACGGCGGCTTGCCGTTGCGGATGCCGCCGAGGTAGCCGGCCGGCGTCCGGGTGGCCTGCAGGATCTGCTTGCCGGCCGCGTTGAGGATCGCCAGGCCCGGGTAACCGGTCATCGAACAGGAGATCTGGCCGGTGTTGGTGTAGCGCAACACGTAGCCGTCGTGCCCATCGCCGCCGCTGGCCTGCTTCGCGCTGACCGTGAGATATGGCGGTGCGCAGACCACGAGATCGGCCGGCGCAGAGCTGGTCTTCGAGGTTGCCACGCTGCTCGGTGGCGCGGTGGTCGCGCTGTCGGTCGGCGAGCTGGTGTCGGTCGGCGAATCGGTGTCGGTGGGCGTGTCGCTGATGATCACCGCCGGCTGAGAATCGGTCACCGCGGTGCTCGCCGGCGCGCTCGATCGGGCACTGCGCGCGCCGCAGCCGGCCAGCACCGCGACGAGCACCGCCACGCTCAGGACGGCGGCACTCAGGACGGCGGCACTCAGGACGGCGGCGCCAGGCCGCAGCGGGCTGCGGGTGAGCCGCACGGTCATGGCATTGCTCTTCTCAGCTCAGCCGGCGTGCGAGCCGGTCCGGTGGGCCAGCTGCCATTGTGACCGATCTCGACGGGGATGCTGGGACGGTCGGCCTCAGCCGCCCAGCCGGGTCCGGGCCGGTCGCCAGCGACGCCGCTGGCCGCGCCGGACGGTGGCCGCCAGCAACCCGATCGCCAGCGCCACCGCCAGGCCGGTGATGGCCAGGTAGCCGACCGGCCGACCGCTGGGGGTGCTGGCTGCCACCGGGCGGGCCAGTCGCACCGGGGCCGTGGACGGTGTCCGAGCGGCCATCGACTGCGGGCTCACATCGGCCGGCAGCTCGGCGGTCAGCGCCCGAACCGGATCGACCAGGCCCCAGCCGAGCCGGTCGTCCCTGGTCCCGTTCGAGGCGCCGGCGGTGGCCAGCACCCGACGTACCAGCTGGCCGGGGGTCAGGCCGGGCAGGTAGCTGGCCGCGTCGGCAAGCACCCCGGCCAGGTAGCTGGCCGCGAAGCTCGGGTCATTGGTCGGCCACAGGTGTCCGAGGCCGCCCTTCGCACCGGCCGAGAGCCCGGCCAGACCGGTGCCCGGGGCGGCCACCGACAGGTAGCTGCCCGATTCGAGGGTGACCGGCGAGCCGTCCGGACCGACGCCGGCCACCGCCACCACGTCCGGGTAACTGGTCGGGTAGGTGGTCTCGCCGGCCTTGGCCGCGGCGGCCGGCGACACCACGATGCTGCCGGCGCGCTGGGCACGAAGCACCGCAGCCCGTAGCGCGGTCGAGTCCACTGTCACCGGCACCGCCACCAGGATGATGTCGGCATGGTCGGCCACGGCGTCATCCAACGCCGTCGCCAGTTGCGCGGGGACGCCACCGGAGGAGCTGCTGTCACTGGACTGGGTGTAGCGGATCGGGATCAACTGCGCGCCTGGCGCCACGCCGACGATGGTGGTCCGCGGGTCGGGCTGGGCCCCGATGATGCCCGCGGCGAAGGTGCCCCGGCCATCGCAGTCCCCGCTCGCCGCGCCGCCGTGCAGCACGTCCTGGCCGGTCAGGATCTGGCCGGCGGCGAACTGGCTGTTGCCGCTGTCGATGCCGGTGCCGATGACCGCGATCCGCTGGCCGCTGCCGATGCTCAGCGGGGCGAGCTCGGCCAGCCCCAGTTGCTGCTGGGCCCACGGCGTGCTGGCCGCGTACACGCCTTTCGGGACGGCACAACCGGCAGCCGCTGCCACCGCCGGCGCGCTCAGCAGCCAGCCGAGCAGCAGTAGTGCTGCAGCCACGGCCCGCAACCGATTCACAGGCCCGGCACCCACAGCACCACCCGGGTGCCGGCACCTGCCTTGGCCGTGATCGTCGCCCGGCCGCCGATCTCGGTCAGCCGGCCGACAATGCTCTGGCTGGTGCCGAAACCCGGGTTCGGCTCGTCGAAACCGATGCCGTGGTCGCGCACGGTGATCTGCACGCCGCCGTCCATCTCGATGACCGACAGCACCGCCTTGCCCACCTCGGCGTGCTTGATCACGTTCATGATCGCTTCCCGGGTGGCATCGACCAGGGCCTCGCGATGCCGAGGGCTGACGAGGCTTTCGTCCAGCACGGTGAAGGCCATCTCGACCCGCAGGCCCAACGCGGCCGCCTCCGCAACCACCTCAGCCAGCCCGTCCACCAGTTCGGCCGGCGTTCGGTCGATCTGATCGAGGCTGCGCCGGATCCGGATGGCCTCGGCCGAAGCGATCCGGCCCACCTCGTCCAACCGTTGTCCGGCCTCGGCCACCGGGCCGGCGGACTGCAGGCCGATGGTTTCCAGGGTCTGCAGGACGGTGTCGTGCACCCCGCGAAGGATTCGGGCCCGCTCGGCCCGCTGGCCGGTGCGGATGCCCAGGCTCATCGCCAGGCGGGTGGCCACCGCGAGCGCGGCGATGCCGAGCGCGGTGGAGGCAACCGAGGACATCAGCCACAGGTCGTTGTCCCAGTAGTTGGCGATCAGCGGCACGCCGTTGCCGGTGACGTAGCGATGATGCAGGGCGATCATCGCCTGCTGCAGCAACGCCCCGAACGCGACGATCGACAGGCCGGCCAGCAGGCCGCGGCCGATGGTCCACATCACCGAGGTGCCCATCAGGCACTTCCAGCTGAGTTCGACGGTGGTCTGGTCCGAGACGGCCGGTGCGGACACCGCCACGATCAGGTTGGCCGCCACCGAGATCGCCAGGTCGCCGACCATCAGCGGCATCACCAGGCGCTGGCTGAAGGTCCTGAGCCGCAGCAGGATCGCCACCGCCACCAGTTGCCACACCAGCAACAGCACGCCGAGGTAGAGCACCACCTCGAAGCCGGACACCCCGTGCGCGCTGTAGATCGCGACCAGGCCGGTGGCAATGGCAACGATCCGGTAGCCGTACGGGCCGAGCAGCAGGTACCTGATGGCATGCGCCAGCAGGGTGTCCCAGGCCAGCAGCGAATCGGTCTTGGACCGGCGCAGCGCGCCCAACTCCGCGACCGTGCGCCACACCGACCGTTCACCGGCCTCGGCCTCGACGGCATCGAGATCGTCCTCGACCGTGGCCGGCACCACCGCCGCAACACTGGCACCGCGCAGCAGCAGGTCACGCAGGATGCCGCCGGAGGCGCTGCGCTGCCCGGTCGCCGACGGGTCGACGGCAACCGCCTCGCCCAACTCCGTCCGCACCTGCCGGGACCACCTTCCCTACTTGCCTCATACGCGTGTCGGGAATTTCGTAACACTCAACGAACATCATGCATAAAAGCGATGCGCAAAGCGAGCCTGCGAGCACCCGCCGGCCCTGACACTTCGTCCAATATCGGCACGCCAACCGGCGGTGCCGTTGCCTAGACTCGTGCCATGAGCGCCGAAACCGACACCCCCGTGACCGACACCGCCGCGACCGACACCGCCGAGGACAGCGCTGTGACCGAAGGCAGCGCCAGCCACGACATCGCACTACCGGCCGGTCTGGCAGCCGCGATGGCCGCGGACTGGGAGCCGGCCCCGCCGATGCCGCACCCGGCCGAACGCTCCGGCGCGGCGGCTGCCGGGGTGCCGAGCTATGCCCGCAACCGGGCTGCCCTGTCCAGGGCGTGTACCGACCAGCTGGTGGCGATTCCGGCCGGCGTTCTACGGGTGCGCTCCAACGACACCGACTACGACTTTCGAGCCTGGTCCGGCTTCAGCTGGCTGACCGGCGAGACCGTCGAGGGCGCGGTGCTGGTGCTCGCTCCGGACGGCACGTCGCACCGCAGCACTCTCTATGTCCGCGAGTACGCCGGTGCCGGTGAGCCGGGCTACTTCACCAACCGGCTGCACGGCGCGCTCTGGGTCGGCAACGTGCCGAGCGTCGAGCAGACCGCCGAGGCACTCGGGCTGACCGTCCGGCCACTGACCGAGTTGGCTGCTGACCTGGCACGCCACAGCGGCAAGCGCGCGCTCGCCCCGCGAGGCCTGGACCCGGAGCTGGACCGGCTACTGCCGGGTGCCGAGGCGGGCGCCCTGGAACAGATCATCGACGAGCTGCGGCTGGTCAAGGACAGCTGGGAGGTCAGCCAGCTGCAGGCCGCCTGCGATGCCACCAGCCGTGGCTTCGCCGATGTCGTCGGCGAGCTGCCCGCCGTGCTGGCCGCCGGTGGCCGGCGGGGTGAGCGCTGGCTGGAGGGCACCTTCTGGCGGCGGGCCAGGCTCGAGGGCAACGAGATCGGCTACACCTCCATCGTCGGCGCCGGCCGGCACGCGACCACCCTGCACTGGTGGCGCAACGACGGCGACATCGAGGCGGGACAGTTGCTGTTGGCCGACATGGGCGTCGAGGTCGACTCGCTCTACACCGCCGACGTCACCCGCACGCTGCCGGTCAGCGGTGACTGGAGCGAGCCGCAACGGCTGCTCTATTCGGCGGTGCTGGAGGCTCAGAACGCCGGCATCGCCGAGGTGAAGGCCGGCGCGGACTTTCTTGCCGGGCACCGCGCCGCGATGTGGGTGCTGGCCGATCACCTGCACTCCTGGGGAGTGCTGCCGGTCAGCGCCGACGTGTCCTGTGCCGAGGATGTCGAAGCGCCCGGCGCCGGACTGCACCGGCGCTACACCCTGCACGGGGTCAGCCACATGCTCGGCATCGACGTGCACGACTGCGCGGCGGCCCGCGAGGAGACCTACCGCTCCGGCCCGCTGGGCGCCGGCTACGTGCTCACCGTCGAACCCGGTCTGTACTTCCAGCCCAATGACCTGACCGTGCCGGCCGAGTGGCGAGGCATCGGTATCCGGATCGAGGACGACATCCTGGTCACCGACGGCGCGGCGGTCAACCTGTCCGGCGCGCTGCCCAGGGAGCCGGACGAGATCACCGCCTGGATGCGTGATGCCCAGTCCCGTCCGGTCACGCCCTGACCGGCCCGCGGCAGCCGGACGGCCGGCCCGGCCCAACCGGCCGGTGACTGGCGCCGTGTCCGGTGACCTCAGTGTGCCGGCCGGCCGCGGCCTGCCCGGTGGGCTGCGGATTCCGGCGGTCGAGCTGATCGAACGGTTCTCCCGGTCGTCCGGGCCGGGTGGGCAGGGCGTGAACACCACCGACAGCCGGGTCGAGCTGAGCTTCGACGTGGCCAGGTCCGGCGCGCTCACCGAGCAGCAGCGCGCCCGGGCGCTGGCCGGGCTCGCACCGCGGCTGGTGGATGGGGTGCTCACCATCGCGGCCTCTGAGCAGCGCTCACAACTGCAGAACCGAGCCGCGGCCCGGGCCCGGCTGGGCCATTACCTGGCCCAGGCGCTGGCCCCGCCCCCGCCGCAGCGCCGGCCGACCAAGCCGTCCAGGGCCGCCCGCCAACGCCGGCTGGACGTGAAGAAGCAACGCGGCCAGCTCAAAGCCGGACGGGCCCGCCAACCCGAGGACTGAATACCGTCGGACAACCCGGCCGTCAGTCGACCGGTCGCGTTCTGCGCCGACCTTGCGCGCTGAGATGAACCTGCGGGAAGAGACTCGCAGACCACACATCATGTTGTGGTTCGCGCCGGCCAGCCGCTGGAGCCAGCGGGCCGCAATCCATTCCAGTCCAGCTGGTTACGGCGTCAATCCTCCAGGTAGCCGGGCCGGGATCGCTCTGCGCCAGGAAACTCCTGACCGAATCGGCTAGCAGTTGCTGCGATTGCCGCTCATGCGAAGAGACGCGAATCGTAAAGCCGTACTGCGGATCTCGTCCTGCCAGCCAGCGAAGTGGTAGGCACCCGGTTGATCCGGGTCGTAGTCGATCGCGAAACTCTCCCCATCGGTGACGACAATCTGATTGTCCGGCGCAAGTTCCACGTATTTCCTTGTACCAGGTTGTGCCTGCTCAGGCCGCGGAAAAGAGAGTCGTCCCCGGCGTCCTGACGAGTCGCCGAGTCAGTGGGTCTGCTGCAACTATTCGGTTGCGTTTGGGAAACCGGTCCGCGAGGTTGTCTGAGTGACTATTGCGCTGGCGCAGCCTTATGAGGACCTGACGTTTATGACTCCGCTGTCGACCGATCGGGCAGGGCGGCTCGTCACGTTTCTTGCTCAGAGTCTTCAGGGCACCGTGCTGGATATTGGTTGCGGATGGGCGGAACTGCTGTTGCGCACGGTGGCGGCGACCCCCCATGCACGAGGGGTCGGTATCGACATCGATGAAGCATCGATCACACATGGTCGCCAGCTCGTCGGGCAGCGCGGTCTTGCCGACCGGGTCACCCTGATCTGCGGTGATGGCAAGGTCCAGGCGCCTTCCACGGCGGACGCCGTCGTGTGCATCGGCGCCAGCCAGGTGTGGGGGCCACCCGTTGAGGACAACGAGCCAATGGACTACGCGAGCGCGCTTGCAGCGATTCGCGCGATTGTGCCGCGCGGGGCTCGAGTGGTCTATGGCGAAAGTGTCTGGTCCAGGCCGCCAACCCCTGAGTCGGTGGCACCGCTGGCGGGCCGCCTCGACGAATTGGTGTCCTTGACCGAACTCGTTGAGCTTGCTGTTACTCAAGGCTTCATGCCGGTGGCGGTGCACGAAGCCAGCAGCGATGAGTGGGACCAGTTCGAGTCCGGATACGGTGCCTGCTACGCGACGTGGCTCGCTGTGCACGGCGCTGACCATCCCGAGGCCGCCGAGATCTACGCGCGGGCCGCCCGGCAACGGGCCGGCTACTTCAGCGGCTATCGCGGAATTCTCGGCATGGCCTACCTCGCCCTGCTTGCCGTCTGAAGGGGGCCAACTGCCGGGAAGCCCAGCCGTCCGTGGTCAGCGTCCCAGATCCGCACGCCGGCCAGTCCAAGAAGACACCTGGGTGACCATCGCGGCTGGCCGCCAGGGTCCCTGGCCTGCAGCAATCCCGTCCGTCCCGGCCCTTCACGGCGCGGTGACGATGGCCGACCGGTTACAGCCCGACCGATGGCCGCGAGGCGCATCAGAAGTGCGCCCGCTATCTAGCTGGTGGCAGCGGCCGCTCGGCAGCGCCCGGCTCAGCCGTGGCCGACCCAACGGCGCCCGGCTCGACGGTTGCTGATTCGGCGGTGCCTGATCCGGGCGGCTGCTCAGTCACCTCGGGTGCCTGCCCAGCTGGTGGCTGGTCGAAGGACTCCGGCACCCGGCCGAGGTGCCGGCTCAGCGAGCGGTACAGGAAGTACACCGCGATGACAAGCACCAGCACCACGAAGAAGCCGATCGGGCTGCCCTTGCCGGTGTCGGAGTCAGCCAGCTGGGTCAGGCCGGCAGCCGGTGCGGTCACTGGGCCGACGCCGGTTCGCGCACCCCGGCGAACAGGTCGTCCTCGGGCAGGTCACTGTCCACCAGCGTCCGCGCCAGTTCGAACTGCTCCCACGGGAACACCCGCCGCTGGACGTCCAGCGGGACCCTGAAGAACCAGCCGTCCGGGTCGACCTGAGTGGCGTGCGCGAGCAAGGCGGCGTCCCGGCGTGGGAGTTGGTCGGCGCAGTAGATCCGGGTGGTGACGTTCGGCTTGCGCCGGCCGGCCGAGCGCTCCTCCCAGTTGGTCATCCATTCCTCGTACGGCGACTCGATGCCGAGTTCGACCAGGGCGTTGTGCAGCGCCTCGATCCGTTCCCGGGTGAAGGTGACGTCGTAATACAGCTTCAACGGCTGCCAGGGAGCGCCGGCGTCCGGAAACGCCTCGGGGTCACCGGCCGCCTCGAACGCGGCCACCGTGACGTTGTGACACATGATGTGATCCGGATGCGGGTAACCGCCGTTCTCGTCGTAGGTGGTGATCACCTGCGGCCGGAACCGGCGGATCACCTCGACCAGCGCTCGCGACGATTCAGCCAGCGGTACCAGCCCGAAACAACCGTCGGGCAGCGGCGGCAGCGGGTCACCGTCGGGCAGGCCCGAATCGACGAAGCCCAGCCAGTGATGCTGGACGCCGAGGATCCGCTGCGCGTTGGCCATCTCGGTGCGGCGAACCTCGTGGATGTTGTCGATGATGTCCTGGCGGTCCTTCAGGGCCGGATTGAGAATGTCGCCGCGCTCACCACCGGTGCAGCTGACGACCAGCACCTCGATGCCCTCGTCGACATACTTGGCCATGGTCGCCGCGCCCTTGCTCGATTCGTCGTCGGGATGGGCATGCACGCACAGCAACCGCAGTGGCTGGCGACCGTCGGTCTCTACCGGAGCTGATTCTGACACGCCTACCATTGTCACCGATGGATCCGACAGCACGCTGCCTGGGTCGGCCGGATCACTCCACGGCGCGCACACTGTCGCCGGCCGATGTTAGGTTTTATAGCTCCAGGCAACCGCCACCAACCGTCCCGCTCTATGGGGAGTAGCACCGTGACTACCGAGACCTCCGCAACCAGCTGGCTGACCCAGGACGCCTATGACCGGCTGTCCAAGGAGCTGGAGAGCCTGATCGCCAACCGGGCGGCGATGGCTCGGGAGATCAATGACCGCCGCGAAGAGGGCGATCTGAAAGAGAACGGCGGCTATCACGCGGCTCGCGAGGAACAGGGCAAGCAGGAAGGCCGGATCCTGCAGCTCACCCAGCTGCTGCGTGAGGCCAAGGTCGGTGAGGCTCCCACCTCCGAGGGCACCGCGGGCCCGGGCATGGTGGTGACCGTCCGGTTCGGCGACGACGAGGACACCGAGACCTTTCTGATCGGTTCGCGGGAAGAGTCCGACACCACCGATCTGGACGTCTACTCCTCGGCCTCGCCGTTGGGTAAGGCGCTGACCGGAGCCCAGGAGGGCGCGACCGTCTCCTACGCCACGCCAGCCGGCAAGACGCTCAGCGTGACGCTGCTCGAAGCCAAGCCGTACCGGGGCTAGGCCTCTGGGCGGGCCGCCCGCTGGGTGGGGCCGCCCGCTGACAGCCACAACCGACCGTGGCCGGGCGGAGCCACCGCCACCCGGCCACCGCCGGGCATAACGCGTGCGGAGGGCCTCGATATGCGTGCGCTCCCTAGCACCAGTGTTGCGCGCATAGGGATCAACAGCTGCTCAGAGGTCCGCCGATCACCCGAGACGCCTCTCCCGACGCATACTCGTCGCTATGACTGCCTCGGACTGGGTAACGATCATCGTCGCTGCCCTTGGAATCGCGGGCACGCTTGGAGCAACCGGACTCGCACAACGCGGAGAGAGGAGTCGAGAAGTCCGAGCAGCGCGCGCCAACGCTCTAGCCCGTGCGCAGGAGCGTGAGGATGTCTTAGCGCGCGAACGCCGTGAAGCCGTTCGCACCGACTATCGAGAAGTTCTGAGGTTCGTAGCACGAACGCGGTTGTTCGTCGCTGAGATGCGCTCTCGCCTCGCCGATCTTGAATACTGGTCTTCGATCGCTAGTTCCGACGCCCGCGAGGTTGAAGACTTGGAGGCGCGGGCAGAAGCCTTGCGACGAAGCTTCGTCGACGAACTCCCAGACATACAGACGCTAGTGTGTCAGTGCCGATCCAATAATGACCCCGTGGCGCTGCCGGAGAATGAACCCCCTGCGCGACAGTGAGGGGTGTGCTTGCCGTGGAGGATTGGGCGGAGATCCGCCGGTTGCATCGGGCTGAGGGAA
>JBPCPA010000200.1:0-6034 GCA_050999655.1 Jatrophihabitans sp. | reverse complement strand
TTCGGGGTCTTCGGGCTTTCTTCCCCCCTTCTCTCCGACTCGCCCTCTTCCCCCCCCCCCCTCCCTCCTTTTCCTCTCGTTGGTCCCCGTCCCCCGCGCGGGTCCGGTGGGGCAGTGCCTGCCTAGGCCGTGGCCGGCGGCATCAGCACCACCGGGCACGGTGCCTTGAACACCACCTGGGGCGCGATCAGGCTCTTGGGCAGCGCGCTCAAGTGGCCGGACCGGGGCGAGTCCAGCACCAGCAGTTGGGCGCCCACCGCGGCGGCCAGCAGCACCGCCGAGGCAGCGCCCCGGCGCAGCTCGTAATGCACCCGCAGCGCCGCCAGGTCATCGCCCAGCAGCTCCACCAGCCGATCGGCGATGCGCTGCTGCTCGATGGCGAAGGCGTCCTGGACCGGCACCGCCGACAGTGCCGGTGGCCGGCCACCCGGCGCCGACGGCGGCCGGGGTGCCCGCCAGGCGGTCACCGCGATCACCCTGGTGTCGCGCAGGATCGCCTCGGCGACGGCCCAGCGCACGGCGTCGGGCGAACCGGTGCGCCGGCTGACGCCGACCACGATCGGGCTGGTGGAATCCATCAGTCGGTCCCCCTTCAGGGCTGCTGGCTGAACAGTGGCTGCTGGCTGGACGGTGGCTGCTCGGTGACCAGTGGCTGGTCCGGCTCAGTCGCCGGTGTCGTTGCCGACCGAGCCGGACGTGCCCGGTGCCCGCGACAGCGGATCGGCGATGTCCTCCAGCGACTGCCGCTCGGCGTTGATGGCCAGGAAGAAGGCCACCACACCACCGAGGATCATTACGCCGGCACCGAGGTAGTAGCCGAAGGTCAGCGGTCCCCGGTCGGGATGGTCATTGTTCGCCCCGCCGATCAGGTGCCCGTACAGCGAGGTGGCGATCGCGCCGAAGCCCTGGGCGATGGAGAAGAAGATCGCGATGGCCTGCCCGCGCAACTCCAGCGGGAAGATCTCGCTGACCGTCAGGTAGGCCGAGGACGCGCCCGCCGAGGCGAAGAAGAAGATGATGCACCACAGGATGGTCTGGGTGGTGGCGGTGAGGTGGCCACCGCCGAACAGCGCCGCCGACACGGCCAGCAGCACCCCGGACAGCAGGTAGGTGCCAGAGATCATCTTGCGCCGGCCGATCGTGTCGAACAGCGGGCCGAGCACCAGCGGGCCGAGCAGGTTGCCGATCGCGAACGGCAAGAAGTAGTAGCTGGTGTGCGCCTTGGAGATGTGGAAGAAGTGCTGCAGGACCAGGGCGTAGGAGAAGAAGATCGCGTTGTAGAGAAACGCCTGGGTGGACATCAGGAAGAAGCCGAGCGCGGTGCGCCTGGGGTAGGTCTTGAAGAAGATCCGGAAGATCTCCCGGTAGGGCAACCACTGCTGCGGGACGATCTCGATCGCCTTCTTGTCGTCCACCTCGCTCAGCGAGATGCCGTCCTCGCGCACCCGCCGCTCGATGTCATCGACGGTCGCGTTGGCCTCGTCCTGGTAGCCATGGGTCATCTGCCAGCGCGGGCTCTCGGGGATGTGCCGGCGCAGGCCGATGATCAGCACGCCGATCACCGGTCCGATGAAGAAGCCGATCCGCCAACCGAGACTGCTCGGAACCGCGGCGGACAGCAGGTACAGGTTGGCTGCCGCGCCGATCGCGGCGCCGCCCCAGTAAGTGCCGTTGATGGCGATGTCGACCCGGCCGCGATAGTGCGAGGGGATCAGCTCGTCGATCGCGGAGTTGATCGCGCTGTACTCGCCACCGATACCCAGGCCGGCGATGAAGCGGAACGCCGCCAGCACCGCGAAGTTCCAGGACAGGCCGGCCAGGCCGGACCCGATCAGGTAGATGGCCAGGGTCAGGATGAAGATCTTGCGCCGGCCCACCCGGTCGGTGATCCGGCCGAAGGTCAGCGCACCGACGATCTGGCCGACCAGGTAGACCGAGCCGAGCGCGCCCACGTCGCCGTTGCTCAGTCCCAGATCGTCCTTGAAGCCGGCCTGCGACACGATCTGGATCTCCAGGCCGTCCAGGATCCAGGAGACTCCCAGGCCGACCACGATCAGCCAGTGGAACCTGGCCCAGGGCAGGCGATCCAACCTGGCCGGAACCAGGCTGCGGACGGGCTTGACCTCGTCCTCGACGTTCGTGGCGGCAGACACTGGCTACCTCGGCGGCTAGCGCCGACGCCCTGTTTGGTCGACGTCCCTTCCTAGCACTGCCGCCCGCGCCGGGGCCAGTCCCGGGCCGGCGTGGCCGACAGCGAGCACACGCGGCGGGGGCGGGCCCGTCCGCCGGACGCCCTAGTTCAACCCGACGTCCACCGGGTAGGTCGACAGCAGCGACAGCGGGGTGGGCTGGCGGCGCAGCACCGAGCGCCACAGGGTGCCCGGTCGCTCGGAGAACACGTCGTCCAGGCCGCCGGCGACCACGAACCAGCCGCCGGCCGCGACCTCGTCGGTCAGCTGGTCGACCTCCCAGCCGGCGTGCCCGGCGAACACCCGCAGGCTCTGGGCGTTCAGCGACACCGCGGCGGCGTCGGCGTCCAGGTCGACCAGGGCCAGGCCACCGCTGACCGCGCGCAGGCCGGTGCCGGCATCGGTCGCGCCGGCCAGCCGGCCCAGGCCCAGGGCTCCGTCGCGCTGCACCGGGCCGCCGTTGAACACCACCGCGGGCTCGCTCATCACGTCCTGCCAGTCCGGCAGGATGTGTCCGACCGGAGTATGTGAGGGCCGGTTGATGATCACCCCGACGGTGCCGGTGTCGTCGTGCTCGATCAGGAATACCACGGTGCGAAAGAATTCCGGGTCCGACAGGGTGGGTGCAGCGATCAGCAACCGGTGCGCGGCCGGTGCCAGTTGCCAGCTCTGATCAGCGCTCACAGGCCATGCCTCCACATCGCCGTCATCTTCGCGAGCGGTCGACGTGGACGCGCACCGGGACCGGTACTCACATCGATGCTCAGCTACATCCTGCACCAACTGAGATCCGTACGGGCTAACGTCGGTGCCTCATCACCCGAATGAGTTGGCATGACCCTGCTCGAGCCGCTGCCACTCCCGACCATGCCGCGCGCGGTGACCGGAGAGACCTTGCCAGCTGACAGGCATGACGACACCGTCGCCCGCGGCTGGCTGCAGCGGCGGGAGTTCCGGCGGCTGCTGTCCGTCCGGATGTTCGGGCAGTTCTCCGACGGGGTGTTCCAGGCGTCGCTGGCCGGCACCATCCTGTTCAACCCGGAACGCCAGGCGCATGCCGGCGACATCGCGGCCGGCTTCGCGGTGCTGCTGCTGCCGTACTCGATCCTCGGCCCGTTCGCCGGGGTGCTGCTGGACCGCTGGTCACGCCAGCGGGTGCTGCTGGGGGCCAACCTGCTGCGGGCGCTGTTGGTCTGCGGGGTGGCCGGCGAGATCGGCGCCGGCGTGCACGGCCAGCCGTTCTACCTCAGCGTGCTGGTGGTGATCTCGGTGAACAGGTTCATCCTGTCCGCCCTGTCCGCTTCGCTGCCGCACGTGGTGGAGTCGGACAAGCTGATCACCGCCAATGCCATCTCGGTGACCGCCGGCGCGGTGGTGGCCGCGGTCGGCGGCGGGGCCGCGATCGGCATCCGGGTGCTGTTCGGCGAGGGCAACGGCGGCTTCGCGGTGGTGGCGCTGGGCGCAGCGCTGTTCTACACCGTGGCCGGCGCGCAGGCGATCCCGTTCAGCCGCCAGCAACTCGGCCCGGACGATGAGACCCGCACCCAGCGGGAGTCGGTGCGCAACGTGCTGACCGGAATGGCCGCCGGCGTCGCCCACATCCGCTCGCACCCGTCGGTGTTGCGGGCCTTCACCGTCATCGGGATCCATCGCTTCGCCTACGGCATCACCGCCATCTGCACGCTGCTGCTCTACCGCAACTACTTCACCGACGCCGGGGTGTTCCGGGCCGGCCTGGCCGGGCTCGGTCAGATCGTGGCCGCCATCGCGGTCGGTGGCGGCCTGGCCGCGCTGATCACCCCGATGGCGGCCCGCCGGCTCGGCTACACCCGCTGGCCGGCGATCCTGCTGATCGGCGCCGCGGTGGTGGAACTCGCCCTGGGGCTGCCCTTTCGGATGCAGACCTTCCTGCCGGCCGCGGCGCTGCTCGGCCTGGCCGCCCAGGGCGTGAAGATCTGTGTGGACACCCTCACCGCGCAGCGGGTTGCCGACGACTTTCGGGGCCGGGTGTTCTCGATCTATGACACGTTGTTCAACGTGGTGTTCGTGGCCGCCGGGGTGCTTACCGCACTGGTGCTGCCGGAGAACGGTAAGTCCGCGACTGCCGTGGTGGTGATCGCGCTGGCCTACGGGGTCACCGGAGCGGTCTACTACTTCGCGGCCGACACCGACCCGGCCGGTGCCGGGTCAGACTGTGCCGAACGGGCGACCGGCTCAGTACCGGCTCAGTAGATGCAGTCGGTCGAGCTGAACGACCGGGCCGGTGAGCCGGCGGCGGTCGAGGGCGCGCCGGACGTGGCTGGCTTGCCGGCCGCGGCACCTGCGGTCGAGCCGGCCTTCGGGACCGGCTTGCCGATCACGGTGTCGATGAAGGCCGGCAGCGTAGCAAAGTTGACCGCGACGATCGAAACCTTGCGTCCGTCGACGTAGATGTTGGGGGTGCCGGTGATCGGCAACTGCGCGAACTTGAGGTTGCCCGACGTCAGGTTCTGCATCTGGCCGGCGAAGCTGAGCAGGTTCAGCGGGCGGTCCTTGACGATGGACGAGCTGACCGTGCTGATCAGGCTCTGCAACCGCAGCGGGCTGAGCAGCGTGTGGGCCGAGGCCAGCTGGTGGAACTCGGCGGACAGAAAGTACTGTTGGCGGATCTCGCGGTCGAGGTCGTAGTTGGGCAGGCCGTGGCGCTGCCGGACGAACGACAGTGCCTGGCTGGGTTGCAGGGTCTGCGGGCCGGCCTTGAAGTTGGCGCCGGAGTAGTCGTCCTGGGTGGCGGCCTTCAGGCACACCTGGATCGGCCCGAGTGCCTTGGCCAGGCGCAGAAAGCTGAGCATCGACACCGCCACGTAGTGGTCGATGGCCAGGCCGGTCAGCTGGTGGATGGTGGCGATCAGCAACCGGGCGCCGCCGGCCGGGCCGCCGCCGTCCTGGGTGCCGAGCTCGTAGGCCGAGTTCAGCTTGCCCTTGCCGTGGCCGGGAATGCTCACCCAGGAGTCCCGCGGAAAGGAGATGCCGGTGGCCTTGGCGCCGTTGGCGGGGACGTGCAGCACCACCATGGTGTCGGTGTTGACCGCGCCGTCATCGGTGCCGGTGTGCATCTGGGCCAGCTCGGCGGCCGTCGCCCCGGTCCGGTCGTCGTTGCCGACCAGCAGGATGTTCTGGTCGGAACCGTCGATGTCCTGGCGCTGCTGGGCCGGGGTCACCGGGGCGATCGCGTCGATGTTGGTGACGTGGGATTCGAGGTTGCGATACGAGGCCCAGGCGTAGCCGCTGCCCAGTAGCACGCTCAGCGACAGCAGCGCAGCGACGATCTTGGCACCGAGCCCGACGCCGGCCAGCACCGTCCGTCCCCCGGTTGTGCTCATCCTCGCCATGGTAGGGCCGGCCGCTGAGAGTTTGCCCCGAGCTGCAGGACCCGCTCGGCCGGGGCTAGTTCGACTGCTCGGCGTGCCAGGCGCGCAGCGCGGCGACCGCCTCGTCGTGCGGCAGCGGGCCGTGTTCCATCCGCAGCTCCAGCAGTTGCCGGTAGGCCCGGCCGACCAGCGGTCCCGGCCCGATGCCCAGGATCGACAGGATCTCGGTGCCGTCCAGACCCGGCCGGATCACGTCCAGCTCCTCCCGCTCGCGCAACCGGGCGATCCGATCCTCGAGGTCGTCGTAGGTCGCGGACAGGATGAACGCCTTGCGCTTGTTGCGGGTGGTGGGGTCCGAGCGCACCAGCGTGTGCAGCCGGGGCAGCAACGGGCCGGCGTCGCTGAGGGAGCGCCGGACGGCCGAGTCGGTCCACTCGCCGCGGCCGTAGCCGTAGAAGCGCAGGTGCAGGAACACCAGCCGGGCGATGTCCTCGG
>JBPCPA010000167.1:0-6137 GCA_050999655.1 Jatrophihabitans sp. | reverse complement strand
CGTGTGCGGCGCGCCGCTGACCGAGGTGATGGTGTCGCTCGACCTGGATGAGCACGAGGGCGGCGACCGCGACCAAGAGCTTGTGCTGATGCCGCATGTGCAGGTTGGCCAGCGGCCTACCGCAACCTGCGATGCGAGGCTGTTCGCCGAGCTGGGCCGCGACACCGTGAAGTGCCGAGCGTGCGGTGCTGTCTACCCAGTGACCGATCGGCGTGACCAGCTGGTCGCCGCGGCCGAGCGGACGCTGCTGCCGATCGGCGTCATTCTGGACGCGATGCCGCTGCTGATCGGGGCGACGATCAATAAGGCGACCGCGCGCAGCTGGCGTCGCGACCACAAGGCGGTGCCGGCTCGGCCAGCTGTGCAAGCCACCGAGGACGAGCCGGGCCGGCCAGCTCGACCGGCTCGGCCGTTCGTGCCCAGGATGCTGCACGCGCACAGCGTCGACATTGACGGCCAGGAGTTGTACTGGGTGGGCGAGGTGCTTGCCCTGGCAAGGATGGCCGCGAGTCGGTCAGGTGCTCGCGCCGAAGCGCGGTCGAGGAGGTCATCGCCTGCAGCCACGTGAAGTCGCGCAAGGGCGACTGACCGACGTCCTCGATCTGCCGTACCCAGACGTAGAGAGGCGGTGAACGGCGTTGGATGGCGCGTTTCACGTTTACCCGTAAGGGTATTCTGAACAGCGATGTTTGACGCCGCCACCGATGTGTGCCACGCTTGAGCCCTGCTGACCAGCCAACCCCCGACATAGGGTTGCTGGTCCCGGAAGCCCCGTAGACCTTCGCTGGTCCGGGGCTTCCTGGTTTCCAGCAGCGCCCATGGTCGGCCGGCTTCCCGTCGGCAGTCGGCGCGGGTGCGTGTCCCTGTTGCTCGCGGCGCAGCGCTGACGTTGCTGGCCGGTCCAGGCGCGCACCTCGCGCCGCTCATCTTTCGAGGAGTCCTGTTGACGACGGTGTGTGCAGTTGCTCGCGACGGGCGGGTGGTGATGGGCGCTGACTCGGCGTCGATCTGCTACAGCCGGCCGACGCTGGGCCAGGTGAAGCTGATGGTGCTGCCGATCGAGGATGCGTCAGCGAACCCGGACAACCCGGCGGTGCTGATCGGGATGGCCGGCGCGTCGGCGATGAAGGACCTGGTTCGGTCTGAGCTGCGTGTGCCGCCGGCCCCGGCACCTGACGATGACCCGCAGCCTTGGGCGGCGCGGATCGCTCAGCAGATCACTGCGCTGATGCGTGACCACAGCCTGCTCAACTCCGACGGCGGCTTGGATGGCAACGCGCTGCTGGGGTGGTCCGGTCATGTGTGGACGATCAGCACGAGCGGGGCGGTGCTGGCCGCTGAGGGGATCGCCGCGATCGGCGCCGGCGAAGAAGCAGCGATGGGTGCGCTGTACGCGATCGACACCTGGCCTCGGCTGATGGGTGAGGGCGAGTCGGTAGACAATGCGGTTCGGTCGGCCGTGGTGATCGCGAACCATCTGAACATCTATTCGGCCGGTCCGGTGCTGGTCATGTCGATCCCGTAGCTGGTGCCTCGCGCTCGTGGGACGTGCTCGAAGCCTGGCTGCCCTACGATCACCGACCCGGGCAGGTCGCGGTGTGGTGAGCATGACCGGCAGGCGGATCGCGAGCGCGGCTCTGCGTCAGAGCGCGGCTACACGAGCGCGAGGCACCAGCTGTTCCGGACCGTGGTGCTGGACCGCGACCCGATCTGCGTGTTGTGCGGGCTGGCCGCTTCGACGGTAGCTGACCACTTCCCACTGTCACGTCGGGAGTTGGTCGAGCAGCATCTCGACCCTGACGATCCGAACGCCGGACGCGGGTTGTGCAAGCGGTGCCATGACATTGAGACAGCGACACATCAGCCGGGAGGTTGGAACGCCGGCTAGCGCACCGGCCTTGACCCAGAGGTGCAAGCGTTCATCCAGGCAACGAGAGGCTGTGGATAACCCGCTGAGAATCGGACATATACCCCCACAAAGGGGTGGGGTATGACCCCGTATGTCCGTTTCTGAGAGGACCGCGGGGGAGGTCGCTCGGAAGTCTGTCAGGTTCAAAACATCCGGCTCGGCAGGTAGCGGTCGAGTGCTGAGGCCGCTGGGCGGCGCTGTGGAGGCCGTGGGATGCCTAGCGGTGGTGCTCGCGCTCGTAGCGGCCCGGCTCAGGACCCGAACGCTCTGCGTCGGGCTCGGGCTGGTGATTCGGCTGGCTGGACTGTGCTGCCGAAGGATGGTCGTGGGCCGAATGCTCATCCGCCGGAGTGGCCGCTGACGCCGATGTCGGTTCGAGAGGCTGAACTGTGGGCTTCGCATTGGATGAAGCCGCAGTCGGTGATTTGGGAGCGGGATCAGGTTTTCGAGTACGTCGCGATGTACGTGCGCCAGCTCTCTGAGGCTGAGGCGCCGAAGTCGTCGGCTGAGAACCGCAAGACGGTCCGGCTGATGGCTGCCGATCTGTTCCTTACCTCGGATTCTATGGCGCGGGCGAAGTACCGGATCGAGACGTCGGAGGTCGAAGTGGAGGAGTACGCCGAGCCGCAGCCTGAGCCTGCCCCGACCGGGCCTTCCTCGAAGGACCGGTTCCTACGGGCGGTGCCTGATGCTGGCGGCGGCTGACGCCGGGTACGTCGTTGACTTCCCGACGATCGGGTTCCTGATCTCGGACTGGATCGAGGCGCACTGCATCATCCCGGACCGGGATGACAAGGGCCAGCCGTTCGTGCTGTATCAGTGGCAGATCTGGTGCACGGTCAATCACTACCGGGTGAGGCCGACTGCTCGGGTCGGTGAGAACGCATCGGCGTTCTACTACCGGCGCTCGCAGATCGTCGGTCCACAGAAGTGCGGCAAAGGGCCATGGGGCGCGGCGATCCTGTGCGTCGAGGGTGTCGGCCCAGCGATCTTCGAAGGTTGGGCCGTCACCGGCGAGAAGTACCGATGCGTTGACAACGGTTGCCCATGCGGGTGGGAATACACGTACGAAGCTGGTGAGGCGAGGGGCCGGCCAGCATCGAATCCGCTGATGCAGCTGCTGGCGACCAGCGAGGCGCAGGTCCGCAACGTCTATCGTCCGTTCAAGGTGATGGGCAGGGCGTGGCCGCTGAGCACGATGATGGTGGTCGGCGAGGAGTTCACCCGACTGCCCGACGACGGCTGTGTGGAGACGGTCACCTCGTCTGCGAAGTCGCGGCTTGGTAACCCGATCCGGTTCACGCTGCAGGACGAGAACGGTCTGTACACCGAACGTAACGGCCTGCTCGACACTGCGCAGACGATGCGGCGCGGCGCGGCGGCCATGGGCGGCCGATCGATCCAGAAATCGAACGCTTGGGACCCAGGGGAGAACTCCGACGCGCAGCGCACCGCGAATTCATTGCGGCCGGACATCTTCCTGTTCCACCGCATCCCGCCGGCGCACCTGAACTACCTCGACGCTGCCGAGCGCAGGCAGATTCACGAGTACGTCTACTGGAGTTGCCTGCACGTCAACCTGGACGAGATCGAGGCCGAGGCGGCTGAGCTGATCGAGACCGACCCGGCCCAGGCTGAGCGGTTCTACGGCAACCGGCTCGTGCAGGGCGGCGGCGCGTGGATGCCTGACGAACTGTGGGAGCGGGTCTATGCCGGAGCGGCGACTGTGGCTTCCTAACCCGCCGGATGGCACCGCGGCGTGTGGCGGGTTCGACGGGTCGGAGAACAACGACTGGACAGCGATCCGGTTGGAGACCTTCAGCGGCCGGCTATTCACCCCGACCTACGGACCGGATAAGCGGCCGACCATCTGGAGTCCGGATGAGTGGGGCGGCGAGATTCCCCGGCATGAGGTGCTGGTTGCGTTCGCTGAAATTATGACCCGGTTCCGGATCGCCAGGTTCTACTGCGACACCGACCCGTTCTGGCGGTCGCAGATCGGGACATGGTCAATCGAGCACGGCGAGAAAGTCGTGCTTGAGTGGCCGACGAACAAGCTGATCCGGATGCATGAGGCGTTGAAGCGGTTCATCGCGGACGCCAAGATCGGCGCGGTCAGCGACGACGGCTGCCCGATCACGGCGACGCAGATGTCCAACACCCGAAAGAAGGCAATGCCGGGCGACCGGTACGTCCTGGCGAAGCCGGCCGGTGCTGATCACCAGAAGATCGACGCACCGATGGCCACGGTCCTCGCTCACGACGCCGCATGCGATGCCCGCGCTGACGGGTGGACCGACCAGGCACAGGTGCAGTACGGCATGGCGTTCGGCTAGGCACACCTAAGCGAAGGAGGATCGGCGTGCCCGACAGCGACATCTACGCCGATCCGGCGTTCTACGACGCAGAGACGAAAACTGCTCGGCGTGCGGTGCAGGAGCTGTCAATCCAGCTCGACCTGCGCATACCCGAGATCCAGAAGTGGCAGCGGTACTACGACGGGCACCAGCCGCTGAAGTTCGCCACCGACGAGTACCGCAAACACTTCGGCGAGCAGTACGCCGGCTTCAACGACAACTGGTGCGCGCCGGTCGCCGACACCACCGCGGAGAAGCTGACCGTGGCCGGACTGCGACTGGCTGAGGACAGCCAAGAAGCCGACTCAGCGGTCCAACGGTTGGCCGACCGAGATTTCGCCCGAATCTGGCAGGCCAACGAGTGCCCGGCGCAGTCGTCGCAGGCGTTCACCGAGGCGTGCATCGCGAAACGGTCGTTCGTGACCGTATGGGGCCGTGGCGATGATGAACGCACCCCGGAGATCACGTTCGATTCTCCCGATGAGGTGATCGTCGGCTACGAGCCCGGGTCGCGCCGGAGGCGCAAGACTGCCTTGAAGCGGTGGACGGACGGCAAGTACGACTACGCCACCCTGCACATCCGAGACATGGCAACCGGTGTCGCCCGGGTGTGGAAGTGGCAGCGGGAACGGCCGGACGGCTCACCGGAGAGCTACACCCCAGATGCGATCCGCAAATTCCAGTGGGTGATCCGCGACGTCCCTTCTGGCTCGCCGGTGGTGCTCGATAACCCGTCCGGGGTGATTCCGATCATCGAGCTCGCCAACCGGCCGAGGCTGAAAGATGAGCCGCTGTCCGAGGTGGCCGGCGCGGCGGCGATGCAGGACGCCATCAACTCGCTGTGGTCCTACCTGTTCACCGCAGCGGACTTCCGAGCGCTCCCGCAGCGTGTCGTGCTCGGTGCGGTCACACCGCAGATTCCGGTCCTCGATGCCGAAGGTAAGCCGACCGGGGCGTTCAGGCCGGTCCCGATGGCTGAGGCCCTAAACCGGGCGTCGGTCGCGCGGATCATGGGCTTCGAGGGTCCCGACGCCCGGATCGACCAGTGGGATGCAGCTGACCTGGCTGTGTTCACTGGCGCGATCGAGTTCGGTGTTGGGCACTTGGCGGCGCAGTCGCGGACCCCGGCGCACTACTTCACCGGCAAGATCGTCAACGTGCCGGAGGGCGCGCTAGTGGCGTTGGCTCAGGCGCATATCTCGAAGGTTCGGGAGCGGGCGCTGTACCACTCGGGTTCGATCAAGGAGATCGCCGCAGTCGAGTACCTGATGCTCGGGGAGAAGGCGAAAGCAGCGGCAGCTCGTGGTGGCCGGGTCATGTGGGAGGACTTCGAAATCCGCCCGGAAGGGCAGATGGCCGACCTGGCGATCAAGCTCAAGCAGGCCGGGTTCTCCTTTCCCTACATCGCCGAGCGGTTCATCAGCGATCCGGTCGAGCTGGCCGAGGAAATCGGGCGGCACAACACCGAGCAGGCGCAGCAGGCGGCACTGATGGACTTCGGGCCGAAACCCGCCATCGAACCGGGAGCGCCCGACGATAGCCAGGACGTGCCGGCCGACGGCGCGGGCTGATGGTCGACGTCCTGGAGCTGGCGCGAGCACGGTACGTCCGCAGGCAGCTGCTGCGCCGACGCGCGGTGCTCGGTGTCCGGCGGGCGTGGCGCCAGATCGACCCGGACATGATCCGAGCCTCATGGGCGGTCACCGTGGGCCCGTCGGTGTACTCAACGATTGCCGGAGCGCAGTACGACGCCGCCGCAGCCGCCGATGCCAGCACCGCAGCAATGCTCGCAGCGCAGGGCCTCGACCCAACCGCGGCCGGCGCGCTCGTCGCCGCGGCGTTCGCCGGCATCGCATCAGACGGTAGAGCGC
>JBPCPA010000115.1:0-4917 GCA_050999655.1 Jatrophihabitans sp. | reverse complement strand
ACCGTCGCCGACGGCGCACCCGCAGCGGCTCCGATGCGGCGCCGAGCACCCCCGCGGGGCAGCCCACAGCAAGCTGAGCCAGGATGGTCGACGTGCCGGAAACCGACGTGGCCAACCCACCCGCAAGCGGACGTGCTGAGCACCCCGCGCTGCAGGCCTACCGAGCCCGCACCGCCCGGGCGATGCGAATCTATGCCGGCGTGCTGGTCGCGGTGATGGTGCTGGCCTTCGTGGCCGTCAAGTTGGCCTACGCCCATGGCGAGCTGTCCAAGGTCTCGGCGAGCACCGGCGCCGCGCCGGCCCAGATCCCGCCGCAGGCCACGGCCGGCACGCTCAGCCTGGCCTGGCACAGCAGCGACCGACCGGCCGGTGGCAACCCCTACGCCGAGGGCGTCGTGATCACCTATGACCAGCACACGGTCAACGGCCGGGACGCGCTGACCGGCTCGGTGCGCTGGCACTACACCCGCTCGGACGAGACGATCTGCTCGGTGCTGCAACAGGATTCCTCGACGATCGCGATCTATGAGCGCAAGGGCAGCTGCGACGAGGTGACCGGCTTCGTCACCGCCACCGGCGTGACCAAGTGGTACCGGACTCTGATGGACGACGGCCGGACCGCCACGGCCAGCACCGCCAACGTGGTGCTCACCGTGGCCGATCACTCGGTACACGACTTCGACAATGCCGGCGGCCTGGACCGGTGGAACTGGACGGCGCCGGACGGCTGCGCGGTGACTCGGGCGCTGGCCGGCAGCCTCGGCGTGCTGATCGGACTGGACTGCGGCGGCCAGCACCGGCTGGTGCTGCGCGACCTGTTCAAGGACAGCGACAAGTGGACGGTGACCACCCCGGTGGCGCTGCTGCCGATCGCTGCCAGCGCCTTCGTCGGCGCGCTGGATCCGGCCAGCGGCGCCGTGCACAGCTACACCGCCGACAAGGGTGCTGATTCGGTGACCGGGCAACTGCCGGACGTCGCAGCGGCAGCCGCGCAGCTGCCTCGGGCCGCCAGTACGGTCACCGGCCTGGACGCCGCCGGCCAGAGCGCCGAGTTCGTCCGGGTCGGCCGGTTGTTCAGCCTGTCCCACCAGGGCGTGGTGCGCTGGTCCAGCCCGGCCACCAGCGATCCGTGGCTGGTCGGTGACACGCTGGTCGCGGCCACCGAGGCCAGCGGCCAGGTGGTGCTGCACCGGATGGACACCGGCGCGGCGCAGCTGACCAGCACCCTGACCCCGGCCCCGGCCGCCGGTAGCCGCCCGTACCCGATCGGCGCCGGGTTGCTGATGGCAGGCGACGGCACGGCCTGCTACCGATGAGCCTGCCCCGACCCGGCTCGGTGGTGCGGCGATGGCGATGAACACCGCGTTCGAGCTGACCACCGGCCCGATCGCCGCGCTGGACAACAGCATCGGCGCCGGCCCTGCCGCCGTGCGCGGGGTGGTCCTGCTGGTGCCGGGTTACACGGGCAGCAAAGAGGATTTCATGCCACTGCTACGCCCGCTGGCGGCCGGCGGCTACCGGGCGGTGGCCATCGACCAGCGTGGGCAGTACCAGAGCGGCTGGTCCCCCACGGCGGCCGGCTACCAGCTCGATGCGCTGGCCAGCGACCTGTGCGAGCTCGCCGACCAGCTGATCGCGACCGGGAATGCCCTGCATCTGGTGGGCCATTCCTTCGGAGGCCTGGTCAGTCGAGCAGCCGTGCTGGCGGCCCCGCAACTGTTCGCCGACCTGGTGCTGATGGGCTCGGGCCCCAGCGGCATCCAGGGTGCCCGGCGGGCCGCCCTGGACGCCGGCGAGCCGGTGCTGGCCGAGCATGGGATGGGCGCGCTCTGGCAGCAGCTGCAGGCACGTTCGCAGGCCGACCCCCGCTACGTCCGGCCGGCCCCGGCCGTCCAGGCATTCCTGCAGGCCAGGTTCATGGCAACCGACCCGATCAGCCTGCAGGTGATGGGCACAACGCTGCGCGACACCGCCGACCGCAGCGATCAGCTGGCCGCCCTGGGCAAGCCACTGCTGGTGTTACACGGGGTCGACGATGACGCCTGGCCGCCCGCCGTGCAGGTCGAGATGGCCGCCCGGCTCGGCGCCGCCTATGCCGTGATCGAGCGGGCGGCGCACTCCCCCGCGGTGGAGAACCCCGCCGACACCATCCGCGCCCTGATCGATTTCTGGCAGGTATCTCAAGCCTGATCTGCCGTCAGAGTGCCCAGCGCCGCCCAGCTGCTGCGTGGCTGGTATGCGGCCAGCCCGGCCGGGCACAACCGCCGGTAGTCACACCAGCCGCAGGACGGGCCGGGGCGGGGTTCGAACACCTCGACCGGGTCAGCACCGCCGGCAACCGTGTCGGTCGCGGCCATGATGTCGGTCGCCGTCTGCTCGGCGCGCTCGAGGTGCTGGCCGAGCGACCGCTCGGTGTGCTCGAAACCGGCTACCTCGCCGCTCGGCAGGTGGTGCAGCTCGACCCGGCGGCATCGCTGGTGCAGGGTGCGTTCGGCCGCGATGGCGTACAGCGCCAGAGCCAGCGAGCCCCGGGCATCGTCGGAGTCCAACCGGGAACGGCCGGTCTTGTAGTCGACGATGACCAGTTCGCCGTCGCGGTCATCGATCCGGTCCACCCGTCCAGAGATGGCCAGCCGCTGGGTGCGGGTTGCCACCGTCCGCTCGACGCCCCGCGGCTCCAGGGTCGGATCGCCGCGCTCAGCCTCGTCGGTGAGGTATTGCCTGACCCACTCGGCGGCCTGTTCCCGCCAGGCCAGTGACTGGTCCTGATCTGCGAACCCGTCGTGCTGCCAGTGCCGCCGAACCAGCGAGGCGCCGGCGTGCGGGCTGCGCTGGTCGGCATCCAGCTGCCACCACCGGGCCAGTGCCACGTGCACCGCCGCGCCGACCGTGTTGTGCGCCCACGGCGGGCCCTTGGACGGGGCCGGCCGTACCAGGTAGGTGAACCAGTACCGGCGGGGGCAGTCGAAGGTGGTCAGCCGGGACGGGGTCGCGGAGAACAGCCGGCGCGGCAGCTCCATCAGCTCCAGCTGGAGCGGTTCGTCCTCGCTCACCAGCTACCGCCGCCGGAGTCGCCGCCGCCGCCGCCCCAGTCACCGCCGCCGCCGCCCCAGTCACCAGCACCACCGCCCCAGTCACCGCCACCGCCCTGCGGCGCCGAATCCCGGCCGGCGTCGAAGCCACTGTCATAGCCGGAGCCGTAGCCATTGTTGTAGCCGCCGCCACCCCACCCACCGAAGCCCCAACCGGGACTCAGGGCCTCGGCGATCAGCAGCGATTGCCAGAACGGAGCGGAATACCAGCCACCGGCGTAGCCACCGCCACCGGCAAAGTAGTACGGCGCGCCCGGGGTGTAGGACGGATAGCCGGACACCAGCTGGCCGCCGGCGGTGACCTGCTGGGCCTCGGTGAGCTGCGGTGCCTGCGTCTGCGCGATCGGGGGCAGTTCCGGGCCCGGATCGAGACCGAGCGCGACGCGCGCCGTCCGGGCGGCCTGCAGGCCTTCCAGCACGCTGCGCCGGGCCGCTTCGATCTGGGCCGGCCGGCTGGCACCGTCCAGCTGTGCGCCCGCGGAGTTGAACCGTTCGGAGGCGTCAGCCAGCGCCTGCCGCGCGGTGGCATCGGAGCCCGGTTGCAGTGAGCTGACCTCACCGGCCAGCCGATCGTAGTAGGGCTGCACGCCGGCCCGGGCGTCCAGCAGCGCCTGCCGGTCCCGCCGGCGACGCCAGGCGATCAGGCCACCCACGCCGCCGGCGCCGAGCACCCCCAACACGCCGAGGGCGACCCAGCCGGTACCGCTCGCCTTGCGGGTCGGGCTGGTGCTGCCGCTACCCGAACCGCAGCCCTTGCCGGCCCTGCCGACCAGCGTTGCGAAGTCCTGGATGGTCCGGGTCAGATCGCTGTCGGACTGCAACTGGCTGCGATTGTCGGCCACCGCGCGGGCGGCCAGCGAACCGGCGGTACCGGCGCACAGCGCGTTGGATCCGGCGTTGAACTGGCGACCGACGAACACCCCGACGGTGACCGTGCCACCGATGGCCTGGCCGATCTCGCGGGCCAGCTGGCCGGGATCGCCGGCCGAGCTGGGCAGCACCGCAATCTTGACCGATGCGCTCAACGCCGCCCCGGCCGCGGCGCGATCGAGCTTGGCTGCGGCGGCGTCATCGACGTAGAGGTTGGCCGAGCCCAGCGTGCTGATGGCCTGGGTGACGTCAGCTGAGGCAGGTGGGGCGGCGAGCAGGACGAGGCTGGCGCAGGCCAGGGCGGCCGCGGCCAGCGTGCGGATGGACCTCATCGGTCGCAATGCCGGGCGCCGGGCGCCGGCGAACGCCAGGATCCGGTCATCCGCCCATGCTAGTGGCGCGGCCCGCGCGTGGCCGGCCGGCGGGCTTGGCGGCCTTAGCAGCCTTCACTGGCTTGGCGGCCTTCACTGACTTGGCGGCCTTCACTGACTTGGTGGCCTTCACTGACTTGGCGGGCTTGGCAGCCTTCACTGGCTTGGAATGCTGCGCACCGGACGGACCCTGCGACGGGGCCCCGGCGCCATTGGTGGACTCGGTGCTCGACGAGCCGTCGGCGCGGGTAGGGCTGGTTGTGCTCGCGGTGCCGGTGGGGCTGACGGTATCGGTGGGGCCGACGGTATCGGTGGGGCTGGTGGTGTCGGTAGGACTAGTGGTGCGGGTGGGACTTGTGGTGCTAGTGGGGCTACCGCTACCAGTGGGGCTAGCGCTACTGGTGCCGGTGGGGCTAGCGGTGTTCGTAGCGTTCGGACGGGTGGACCGCACCGAGCCGGTCGGGCTGGGCGCTGGGCGGCTCGGCATCGGATTGCTGGCCGGCGGGGCGTCGAAGAGGTGGTGCGCTGCACCCTGCAGCGGGGCCGGCAGGGCGCCGGCGGCCGCCGCCGCACCAACGCCGACC
>JBPCPA010000275.1:0-4259 GCA_050999655.1 Jatrophihabitans sp. | reverse complement strand
GTACTCCGCCGAGGGGTCCAAGACGCTCGGCTTCGAGGTCGCCGAGCAGCTGGGCTGGCGGCTACCGCAGCAGATCGTCGCCCCGATGGCCTCGGGCTCGCTGCTCACCAAGGTGCACAAGGCGTTCAAGGAACTGCAGCAGGTCGGGCTGGTGGACCGAGCCGACTACCGGCTCTACGGTGCCCAGTCTTCGGGGTGCTCGCCGATCGCGCATGCCTTCGAGACCGGCAGTGACACGGTGCTGCCGGTGAAGCCGACCGGCATCGCCAAGTCGCTCAACATCGGCAATCCGGCCGATGGCCCGTACGCGCTGGACGCCGTGCGGGGCACCGGCGGCGCGATGGCGCACGTCGATGACGAGGAGATCCGCGACGGCATCCAGCTGCTGGCCGAGACCACCGGGGTGTTCGCCGAGACCGCCGGTGGGGTGACCACCGCGGTGTTGCGCAAGCTGGTGGCTTCGGGCCAGCTGGACCCGAGCCGGGAGACCGTCATCTACAACACCGGTGACGGGCTGAAGACCCTCGACGCGATCGCCGACCGGGTCTCGCCGACCGCGCTGATCGCGCCCAGCCTGAAGGGGATGCGCGCCGCCGGCCTGCTCTGAGCCGTCGGTGGGGAAATGTATCCCCTTTTGTTCCATAAACCGGACGAAAGGTGGGTGCGACCGCTAGCGCGCCCCGACCCTGCCGTGTATTTTCCGGTCTGGTCGTACGTGCCGAGCGTTTCGCAATCGAAGGCTGCGATGGCTGTGACAGCCAGCGTGCACTGAACTTCAGGTCGGGACGATCAACGAGTGACCCCGGCTCCACGCGGTGTGGTAGCCCGGTCGGCCTGGAACGAGGAGTGCAGGTGGCACAGGGCAGTGTGAAGTGGTTCAACAACGAGAAGGGCTACGGCTTCATCGCCGTGGACGGTGGCCAGGACGTGTTCGTCCACTACAGCGCCATCCAGAGTGAGGGTTACCGTTCACTCGACGAAGGTCAGCGGGTCGAGTTCGAGGTCGCCCAGGGCCCGAAGGGGCCGCAGGCCGACGCAGTACACATCGTCAGCTAACAGCCGTACCCGGTCAGCGGCGGTCGTGGCGCCCAGGTGCCATGGTCGCCGCTGCGGCCTCCGCTTCGTCGTGGACGATCACGATGTCATTTCCGGCGCGCGGCCGGGTCGGTCCAGTTCCGTCAGTCGAGCGCTAGCCGGTCCACAGCCAGGCCGGTGTGCGCGGCGATGAACCCGAGCAGGTCACCGCGTTCGGCCAGCAGGGTGGCGCGAGACTTGCCCTGGCCGTGCCCGGCGTCGAACTCGACGCGCAGGTAGGCCACCGCGGCCGGCTCGCTGAGCGCCTGCAGCCGGGCCGCGAACTTGAAGCTGTGCGCCGGCACCACCCGGTCGTCGTGATCTGCGGTCATCAGCAGCACCGGCGGGTAGCCGGCGCCCTCGCGCAGCCGGTGATAGGGCGAGTAGGCGTAGAGCCAGTCGAATTCTTCCTTGCTACGACTGGCGATTCCGTAGTCGCTGGCCCAGGCGCGGCCGATCGTGAACTGCTCGTAGCGCAGCATGTCCAGCACGCCCACCTGGGCCACGGCTGCGGCGAACAGCTCGGGCCGCTGGGTGAGCAGCGCGCCGACCAGCAGGCCGCCGTTGGAGCCGCCGGTGATCGCCAGCTTCGCGGAGCTGGTCCAGCCGGTTGCGATCAGGTGTTGCGCAGTGGCGATCGCGTCATCGAAGACGTTCTGCTTGTTGGCCAGCCGGCCGCCGTCGTGCCAGGACGAGCCGTACTCCGAACCGCCACGCAGGTTGGCCACGACCCACACCCCGCCGGCCTCGACGAAGCCGGCGATCAGCGGCGAGTACGCCGGCGACAGGCTGACGTAAAAGCCGCCGTAGCCGTACAGGACGGCCGGGTGCGGTCCGGTCTCAGCGGTGACGTCGGCTCGGTGCACCACGAAGGCGGGCAGTCGGGTGCCGTCGGCCGAGGTGATCCAGATCTGGTCGGTGACCAGACCCGGGCCGGCAACGGCCGGCCTTGACTCGAACACCGTGCTGCCCAGCCCGGTCGCCAGGTCGTGCTGCAGCACCTGCTCGGGGGTGTCGTAGGAGGTGAAGCCGAGGTGCACCAGGGTGCTGTCGTCGCTGGTGGCCAGCGCGGACACCGTCCCCAGGCTCGGCACCGCGATCTCACCTATCTGCTGCCCGTCCCGGTCGTGCAGGCTCACCTCGGAGTGGGCGTCGACCAGCCAGCTGATCACCAGGGTCCCGTTCGCGGAGTCGGCCAGCTGTAACAGGGCCGGCCGTTCGGCGACCAGCGTGGTCAGCTCGGCGGTCTGCCGATCAACCAGCACCAGCCTGCCGCGCTCGGCCTCGGCGTCGGTGCGCATGATCAGCCCACGCTCGTCGGCGGCGACGAACTCCCACTCGCCGTGCGAGGCCGGCACCAGTTCGCGCAGCCGGTCACCCGGTTCGTTCAGGTTCTGGATCCAGATCGAGCGGGTGTCGGCCTCGGAGTCGTCCAGGATCATCGCCAGCCAGCCGTGCTCGCGATCGACCCACGGGATGCAGAAGGAGGCGGGCCGGTCCGGTTGCTGGAAGAGCAACTCGTCGGCGTCGGCGCCGAGCCGGTGCAGCATCAGCTTCGGCGCGCCGTTGACCGCCGAGTACACGTCGGACTCGTCCGCTGGCGGGTAGCTGAGATAGACGAAGCCTGCCGACTCGGGTAGCCACTGCGGTTCGACGAACTTCGCCCAGGCGACCTGGTCAGGCAGGTCCTGCCCGGTCTGGACCTCGCGAACCCGCCAGGTACACCAGTCGCTGCCGGCCTCCTGGTAGGACCAGGCGACCAGCCGTCCGGTCGGATCGGGCACTGCCGCGGCCAGCGCGGTGGTGCCGGTGGGGCTGGCCGGGTTGGGATCGAGCAGTACCCGACCCGGTCCCATCGGCTCGTCGGCGACCCGCAGCACCGACTGCTGCTGGCTGCCGTCGTTGGTCAGCCGAAACCACTGGCCGCCGTGTGCATGCGGTGCGCTGGAGGTCGGTAACGACGACAGCTCGGCAAGCCGCCCGGTCAGCGCCGCGCGTCCGGGCAGCGTGTCCAGGTAGTCCGCGGCCAGCCGGGCCTGCTGGCGCACCCAGTCGCTGACCTCGGCGGAATTCTGGTCCTCCAGCCAGCGATACGGATCGGTCACCTCGGTGCCGTGAAAATCGTCGCGCTGGTCCACCGTGCGGGTGTCGGGGTAGCTCATATCAGCACGGTATGCGCCGCTGGCCCGCCTGGCCCACCCGGGTCAGGTGACCCCTGGGGCGTTCTTGCACTCGCGGAGGGCGAGTGCTAAACCTGACTTAGCACTCGGGTACTGTGAGTGCTAGCCGATCGTGATGAGGCGCCCTGCCGATATGGGTGCCGTCCGTCGCGGGCATCGCTGGTCGGTAGACAGCTAGTCAGTGCTCTGCAACGAGTGCCAGACAAGTAAAGGACTACACGCATGGCGAAATTGATCGCGTTCGACGAGGAGGCCCGCCGCGGCCTCGAGCGCGGCATGAACATCCTTGCCGACGCAGTGAAGGTGACGCTCGGCCCGAAGGGCCGCAACGTCGTGTTGGAGAAGAAGTGGGGCGCCCCCACCATCACCAACGACGGTGTCTCCATCGCAAAGGAGATCGAGCTCGAGGACCCGTACGAGAAGATCGGGGCCGAGCTGGTCAAGGAAGTTGCCAAGAAGACCGACGATGTTGCCGGTGACGGCACCACCACGGCCACCGTGCTCGCCCAGGCACTGGTTCGCGAGGGCCTGCGCAATGTCGCGGCCGGCGCCAACCCGATGAGCCTCAAGCGTGGCATTGAAGCTGCGGTGGCAGCGGTGTCCGAACATCTGCTCAACATTGCCAAGCCGGTCGAGACCAAGGAGCAGATCGCTGCTACCGCCTCGATCTCGGCCGCGGACACCACCGTCGGCGAGCTCATCGCCGAGGCGATGGACAAGGTCGGCAAGGAAGGCGTCATCACGGTCGAGGAGAGCAACACCTTCGGCCTGGAGCTCGAGCTCACCGAGGGTATGCGCTTTGACAAGGGCTACATCAGCGCCTACTTCGTGACCGACACCGAGCGGATGGAAGCGCAGCTCGAGGGCCCCTACATCCTGATCGTCGAGTCCAAGATCTCCAACGTCAAGGACCTGCTGCCGCTGCTGGAGAAGGTCATGCAGTCCAACAAGCCACTGGCGATCGTCTCCGAGGACGTCGAGGGCGAGGCCCTCGCGACCCTGGTG
>JBPCPA010000267.1:0-4649 GCA_050999655.1 Jatrophihabitans sp. | reverse complement strand
GTAATCGGCGTCGTAGAGGGCGGTGCGGATGTTGTCGCTCATGCCGCCATCCACCGACACGTAGGTGCGGACGTTGTCCGGGCCGCTACCGTCCAGGACGATCGGCTTGACGGTGCCCACCTCATAGACGGTGATCATCGAGGGTCCGATGATGGCCCGGCCCGGCTCGACCGCCAGTCTCGGCACCGCCAGGCCGGCCCGGGCGCACTCATCGGAGATGATGCTCAGCAGCCGGGCCGCGATATCACCGGGCGACTGCGGATCGTCGCCCTCGACGTAGGCGATGCCGAGGCCACCGCCGAGATCGATCTCGGGCAACTCGACGCCGTGCTCGTCGCGGATCGTGGCCAGCAGCCCGATCACCCGGTGGGCGGCCACCTCGAAACCGGCGGTGTCGAAGATCTGCGAACCGATGTGGGAATGCAGGCCGAGCAGTTCCAGTTCGGGTCGGTCCAGCACACCGGCCACGGCCGCCATCGCCTGCCCGCTGGACAGCGAGAAACCGAACTTCTGGTCCTCGTGGGCGGTCGCGATGAACTCGTGGGTGTGCGCCTCGACGCCGACCGTCACCCGCAGCAGCACCCGGGCCCGGACGCCGGCAGCCGCCGCCACCGCGGCCAGCCGCTCGATCTCGATCGTGCTGTCCAACACGATCCGCCCGACCCCGGCCTGCACCGCCAGGCGCAGCTCGACGATCGACTTGTTGTTGCCGTGCAAGGCGATACGACCCGGATCGACACCCGCCCGCAGCGCGACCGCCAGCTCGCCAGCGGTGCAGACATCGATGCCGAGGCCCTCGTCGGCAATGATCGCCGCGACCGCCGTGCTCAGAAACGCCTTGCCGGCATAGAAGACGTCGCCGCCCTCGAACGCGGCGGCATAGGTGCGGGCCCGGCCACGCAGGTCGGCGGTGTCCAGCACGAAGGCCGGCGTGCCGAACTCGCCGGCCAGCTCGACCAGGCCCAGGCCGCCGAACGCGAGTGCCCCGTCGCCGGACCGCCGTAGGCCACCGGGCCAGATCCGCGGGTTGAGCTCGTTGACCTCGCCCGGCGGCGGGACGGATTCACCGCCGGCCACCATCCGGCCGTGGCTGGGACCGGCCGGGTGGGCGGAGCGGCTCACTTGCGATCCGGCGCCGACACGCCGAGCAGGCCCAGGCCGTTGGCCAGTACGGTCCTGGTCGCCACGTCCAGCCAGAGCCGGGTGCGGTTGACGTCGGTGATCGGCTCGTCGCCCTTGGGCAGCACCCGGCAGCTGTCATACCACCGGTGGAAGAACCCGGCCAGCTCCTCCAGGTAGCGGGCAACCCGGTGCGGCTCGTCCAGCTGGGCGGCCTGGGCCACCACCCGGGGAAAGTCCCCGAGCGCGGTCAGCAACGTCGTCTCGGTGTCGTGGTCGAGCAGTTCCGGCCTGAACACGTCCAGGGTGATGCCGACCGCGGCGGCGTTCTTCACCACATTGGCCGTCCGGGCGTGGGCGTACTGCACGTAGTGCACCGGGTTCTCGTTGGTGGCCCGGGTCAGCAGGTCCAGATCGATGTCGATGCTCGAATCGGCCGACGAGCGGGCCAACTGGTAACGGGCGGCGTCCACCCCGACCGCGTCCACCAGATCCTCCTGGGTGATCACGTTGCCGGCCCGCTTGCCCATCCGGACCGGCTCGCCGTCCTTGACCAGGTTCACCAGCTGCCCGATCAGCACCTGCAGGTTGTCGCCGGGGACGTCGCCGAAGCAGGCGCACATGGCCATCAACCTGGCGACGTAACCGTGATGATCGGCACCGAGCATGATGATCACCCGGTCTGCGCCACGCTCGCGCTTGTCCAGGTAGTAGGCGATATCGCCTGCGATATAGGCGGGTTCGCCATCGCGCTTGATGACCACCCGATCCTTGTCGTCGCCGAAGTCGGTGGTGCGCAACCAGACCGCGCCATCCGCCTCGAAGATCCGGCCCTGTTCCCGCAGCCGGGCGATGCCCCGCTGCACCGCGCCGGACTCGTGCAACGAGTTCTCGTGGGTGTAGACGTCGAAGTCGACCCCGAACTCGTGCATGCTGGCCTTGATCTCGGCGAACATCAGATCCACCCCGCGGGCCCGCATCGCCTCCTGCGCCTCGTCTCGTGGCAGCGCGGTGATACCGGGCTGCTCGGCGACGATCTGGGCGGCGGTCTCGCCGATGTAGGAACCGGCGTAGCCGTCCTCGGGAACGTCCTCGCCGAGCGCCGCGGCCAGCAGCGAGCGGGCGAACCGGTCGATCTGGGCGCCGTGGTCGTTGAAGTAGTACTCCCGGGTCACCCGCGCGCCGGAGGCGGTGAAGATCCGGGCCAACGAGTCGCCGACCGCGGCCCACCGGACACCGCCGATGTGCACCGGCCCGGTCGGGTTGGCCGAGACGAACTCCAAATTGATGTTCAGCCCGGCCAGCGAGTCGCCGGTGCCGTAGTCCGGACCGGCCTCGACGATGGCCCGGGCCAGTTCGGCGAGCGAGCCGGCATCGATGGTGATGTTCAGAAACCCCGGGCCGGCGACGTCGACCGCGGCGATGCCGTCCGCGTCGAGCAGGGCCTTGGCGATCGCGTCGGCGACCACCCGCGGCGGTGTGGCCGCGGCCTTGGCCAGCCGCAGCGCGATATTGCTGGCGTAGTCGCCGTGCGCCCGGTTCTTCGGTCGTTCGATGACGATCTCGGCCGGGATGTCGGCGGCGAAGGCACCGGAATCGATCGCGCGCGCAACAGCGTCGCGAATGGCCGCACTGAGCTCGTCGGGGGTCACCGGGTCAATGTTAGTGGGCCGCTCAACGCCGATTTTAGGCGTGTGGCCTCTGCCAGCGCGGGTTCGGAGCCCATCCACAGATTGACGACCTAGACTCACCTGGACGACAGGCCAGCACGAGCTGTGCCATTGGGACGAAAGCGACTCGATGACTAATTCCACCAGGCCGCCCGCCGGCGGCTCGAAGAAGAGCCGTCCGGGCAGCGCCTCCCCTGCCACGCCTTCGGCCGGCAAGCAGGTCGGGGCGAAGGCCGCGCCGAACCGCGCCCAGTCGAAGAAGATCGTGAACCGGCGCCAGACCCCCTGGGGTCTGATCATCACCACCGTTGTCATCGTGGTGCTGGCCGCCGGAGTGATCGCCTACGCGCTCAACCAGGGCAAGAAGAAGGACGCGACCGCCGGCGGCGCGGACAAGATCGCCGGGATCGTGCACAAAGCGTTTCCGAGCGGCGATCACGTCAACGGCGTCATCACCTACGCCGAGTCGCCGCCGATGGGCGGGCCGCACGCCCCGATCTGGGCCGACTGCACCGGCACGGTCTATCCGAGCCAGATCGCCAGCGAGAACGCGGTGCACGATCTGGAGCACGGCGCGGTCTGGATCACCTACAAGCCCGGCCTGGCCAGCGATCAGTTGGACGTGCTAACCAAGCTGGTGGCCGGCCAGTCGTACATGCTGCTCACCCCCTACGCCGGCCTGAAGACCAACATCTCGCTGCAGGCCTGGGGCTATCAGCTGTTCCTGGACTCGGCCAGCGATCCTCGGGTGAAGCAGTTCATCACCGACCTCAACCGCAACCAGACCAACACCCCGGAGCTCGGCGCCAGCTGCACCAACGCCACCTTCAAGACCAGCCCCAGCACGCCAGGGCACCCGATCGACTCCTGATGACCGAGGCACCGATGACTCTCACCACCGAACGGCACGTTCCGGTTGAACCGCAGCACGCATCCGGCCGGGGTGGGCTGCGGGTGGTGCTGGTCGCGGTGCTCGCGGTCGCCGCACTGGTGATCGCCGGAGGCCTCGGGTATCTGGTTGGGCACCGCACTGCCTCGTCGGGCACGCCCGGCGCGAACTCGGTGGACGCCGGCTTCGCCTGGGACATGTCTACCCATCACCTGCAGGCGGTGACGATGGCCGGCTACACCCGCGATCACACCACCGACGGGGTCATCAGGACGCTGGCCTATGACATCGAGACCAGCCAGTTCAACCAGGTCGGCCAGATGCAGGGCTGGCTGGACAGCTGGGGGCTGCCGCCGCAGAGCCCGAACGCCCAGATGGCCTGGATGGGCGGTTCGGATCACATGCAGATGTCGGCCGACGGGCTGATGCCAGGGATGGCCACCGTCGCCCAGGTCAACAAGCTGGAAACGCTGACCGGCAAGGCGCTGGACGTCTTCTTCCTGCAGTTGATGCTGCATCACCACCAGGGTGGCCTGCCGATGGCGCAGTGGGCGGGCAGCCATGCCAGCTCGGCCTACGTCCGCAACGCGGCCCAGAAAATGGTGACCGGCCAGAGTGCCGAGATCCTGTTGATGGAGCAGCTACTGCGCGAGCGGGGTGCCAGCCCGCTGCCACCGCCGGCCTGAGCCAGCGGCCTCCGGTCGGTAGGCACTGCCGGCGGCTGATACGATTCCGGACGGCTTGCTGACCCGCTCGGTTCGGCCGGCCGGGCCCAATCGGCCCCCGTAGCTCAGGGGATAGAGCGCTACCCTCCGGAGGTAGAAGCGCAGGTTCGAATCCTGCCGGGGGCACACTGTGATGTCTCAGGACATCGGAAACTCCTGAACCTGCGTTGTGCGGGTTCGGGGGTTTCTTTTTGCTCCGGTGGGTTGGTAGTCGCGGTTGGGGTTGATGGTCAGCTCGCGGAGTAG
>JBPCPA010000188.1:0-22204 GCA_050999655.1 Jatrophihabitans sp. | reverse complement strand
AACGCTGCACCGTGCACCGCTTCGCGGGTATACGTGACACTGGAGTTGTAGGAACCGATGTCGATATAACCGTCGTTGAGTGCATCAAATCGCTCGGCGGACGCGAGTGGCACGAATTCCACCGCGTCACCTTCATCGAGTATTGCCGCCGCTATCGCGTGGCCTACGTCGACGTCGAATCCGGCCCAGAGACCATCGTCTCCGCAACTCGAGAGTCCCATGAATCCGAGGCTGACCCCGACCCGAATTGATCCTCGTTGCCTGATCCGGTCCAGCGCACATTTTTGACCGATATCACCCTCCAATTTGTACGCTCCAATAATCGCGGCGAGATCCTCATAGGTGGCAGCCTCAAGTACTGCAGTCGCCGTCAAGACCATGAACGGGACAAGCAGAGAGGCCGTCCACCTGCGGTGGACTCAGGGTGTGCGAAGAGGTCCCAGAAGGTGTCTTTTAGTGGTTTATATCCTATGTGAGCTATTCTACCATATATGCGTCGTATGGTGATGTCAACCGAGGTCGGTGGAGGACCAGGTCAGACATCTCCACGGGATCTGCCATACACGGAAGACTCAATCGCGATCGGGTGGCACAAGTGGCGGGGGGCGCCGCGTGGAGCAGTGCGCGGGCAGTTGTCGCTCACGGAGTCCGTCCCCCAGGTCGCGGCGTGGCGACGCACGTCGGTCGGCTGGAAGTCATCCGCCACCGGCAGCCGTCGACGTCCCGTCCCGCACGCGAGGTACCCGCACCTGATGCTGTCGACTTCCCCAGGCCATCGAACGGCCACGAGGTCAGTTACCTGGCAACGAAAAAACCAGCACCCGTTAGGGTGCTGGTTTTTACTACCTTTGGTAGCGGGGACAGGATTTGAACCTGCGACCTCTGGGTTATGAGCCCAGCGAGCTACCGAGCTGCTCCACCCCGCGTCGGTAAAACCAACACTACCTGCCGGGGCACCGACCACCAAATCGGGGCCGGTCCAGGCTGCCCCGACGACCGGTGAGGTCGCCGGAACAACCTGGTGGCGGCTACTTCTTGGTCGGCGTCGCGCTCGGTGACAGCGACTTCTGTAGTTGAGCCGACAGTCGTTGCACGTCGGCCTGAGCCTGTCCGATCGCAGCGAAGTCGCCGCTCTTGTAGGCCTGCTGCAGCCGGGTCAGCGCCGCACTCAACTGCGAGACCAGGTCGCCCTCGGACGGCGACAGGGTGCCCGGTGGGCTGCTGAGGGTCGGCGTCGGCGTCGCGCTCGGCGTCGATGATGGCGTGCTCGAACTGGACGGGCTGGTCGGCGTGCTGACCCCCTGGTTGCCGGGTAGCGACTGCCCGACCACCGACTGTCCGAGGTTGAGCAGCGCCTCGCTGAGACTGGCCGCGTAGCCGATCTTGTCACCGAAAGCCACCAGCACCCGTTGCAGGATCGGGTAACCGTTGGCGCCGGAGGCCTGAACGTAGAGCGGCTCGACGTAGAGGAAGGAGTTGCCGATCGGCAGTGTCAGCAGGTTGCCGTGGATGACGCTTGAACCACCGGAGTCCAGCAGCGAGATGTCCTTGGAGATCGTCGCGTTCGACTTGAACGTGTTGGCGATCTGCTCAGGCCCTTGGATCACGGTGCTGTTGGGCACCTTCAGCACCGTCATCTTCCCGTAATTCGGCCCCGGGTCGCTGTCGACGGTGATGTAGGCGGCCAGGTTGGTGCTGTTGTTGACCTTCATCGGCGACGTGAGCTGGAACTGCGCACCGCCACCCTCGCTGGCCGGGGCATTGGCGAGCACGTAGTACGGCGGCTGTGCGGCGGTCGCCGAGTCCAGGTTCGGGTCGTTGGGGACCGTCCACTTGTCGGCGACGTTGTAGAACTGTCGCGGGTCGTCCACGTGGTACTGCTCCAGCAGCTTGCGCTGCACCTCGAACAGATCCTGCGGGTAGCGGATGTGCGCCAGCACGTCACTCGGGATGGCCGACTTCGGCTGCACGGTGCCCGGGAAGACCTTCATCCAGGTCTTGAGCACCGGGTCGTCCTCCCACTGGTACAGGGTGACCTTGCCGGTGTAGGCGTCCACCGTGGCCTTGACCGAGTTGCGGATGTAGTTGATGTCGTTGTTCGCCTGGGCGGCCGTCCGGTTCGTCGCGGTCAGCGAGTCCGTGGTCAGGTCCGACAGGCTTTGCCTTTCCGAATATGGGTAATTCGCCAGGGTGGTGTAGGCATCGACGATCCAGATCACCCGGCCGCCGACCACTGCCGGATACGGGTCGCCGTCCACGGTCAGGTACGGGGCGACCTTCTCGACCCGCTGCCGAGGGTTGCGGTCGAAGATGATCTTGGCGCCCTTGGCGCTGGCCGCGTCGTTGAGCAGGAAGTTCGTCTCCCGGTACTTCAGGCCGAAGGCCAGCCGGGTGAACGCGTTCGACAGCGAGACGCCACCGGAGCCGCCGTAGGTGGTCTTGACGTCCGCACCGTCGTACTCGCGCGGATTGCCGGCCGCACCGACGATCGAGTAGCTGGGTAGCAGTTCGCCGTAGTACACCTGGGGAGTGCTCAGGTTGAGCGGCCCTACCGGCGGGATGTCGCCCTCGGTGAACACCTTGGTGTTGGTGACATCGCTGCTGGCCGCCGCCGCGGCGAAACCGTAGCCGTGGGTGTAGAAGGTGTGCTGGTTGATCCAGTTGGTCTGGTTGCCGGTCAGCTTGCTCTGGTCCAACTCACGGACGCCGACCACGTAGTCCTGGGTCTGGGTGTCCACCGAGTACCGATCGATGTCCAGCTTGCTCGGAAAGCCGTACTGGTTGCGCAGTTGTTGGAACTTGCTGAACGTCGGCGAGACGACATTGGGGTCCAGGATCCGCAGGTTGGCCACGGTCGGATCCGTCGGGCTGAGCGCGCTGTCGCTCGGGTTGGTCGTCACCGAGTAGTTCTGGTAGGTGACGGTACCGCCGTCAGCGCCGTCGTTGGTGCTGGTGACGATGTCGTAGGCCTGCCGGGTGGCCTGGATATTCCTTTGGATGTAAGGCGCTTCCTTGTCGCTGGCGTTGGGCTTGACCGTCACCTGCTGCACGATCGCCGGGTAGATGCCGTTGATGCCGATCGAGAGCACCAGCAACACCACGAACGAGATCACCGGCAGTTGGGCGCTGCGTAGCCACAGGCTGGCCAGCACGGTCAGCGCGATCAGCACCGCGATCCAGAAGAGGATCGTCTTGGCCGGTAGCGAGGCGTGCACGTCGGTGTAGGACGCGCCGGTGACCTTGCCGCGACCGGAGAAGACCAGGCCGTAGCGATCCAACCAGTACGCGCAGGCCTTGAGCACGATGAAGAAGAACACCAGCAGGGTCACATGCCGGCGGGCGGAGATGGTCAGCTTGGGCCCGGGCGTGGCGATCCGGAACGCGCCGAACAGGTAGTGCACCGCCAGGCTGAGCAGCAGCGAGAAGATCACCGCGTTGAAGGCCATCCCCAGCAGCATCCGGTAGAACGGGTAGTCCCAGGCGAAGAAGGAGATGTCGCGGTGGAACTGCGGATCCTTGATGCCGAAGGAGGCCCCGTTGCGCCACAGCTGCCAGATCTTCCAATTGCCCTGCCCGGACATCCCGGCCACGATGAAGATCACCACAACCAGCGCGGCGAAGATGAGCTTCTTGCGGGGTTCCACCGCGACCCGGTACCGCTCGAGGTTCTCCTGTTCCTGCGAGATCGGCCGGAACGGTGGGCGCATCCGGTAGGCAAAGTAGACGTTGGCGCCGATAATCACAGCCAATACCAAGCCGACGATCAGGAACAGCACAACTCGGGTCAGCAGGATCGTCCTGAACACCTTGCGGTAGCCGACCTCACCGAACCAGAGCCAGTTGGTGTAGACCGACACGAGCGAGCCGAGCACCGACAGCAATACGAACAGCGCGACCAGCACCCCGATCGCGATCTTGCCCCGGCGCGACACCCGGATGCTGGGCATTTCAGGCCGCATGGCCACGAAGTTCTCCTCACTTCGCACCCGGTCGCGAGCCTGGCGTAGTCCGCGACGTCGGTGCCGCCAAATGTGTACTGCTACGAGCAACGTACCGAGCCGGTAGCCGGTTCCGGCGAATGGCACCATCTAGCCATGCCTTCAGAACCGGCGGCGCCCTCATCGGGGGGCACTGGGCCCATCATGCTCGAAGCGATCGCGGCCGAGATAGAGGCCTTCGTCGGCACGGCCGGTTGGGACCGCCCACCGACCCTGTTCGCCCTGGTGCCGACCCGGCTACTGGCCGCCGACCCGGCCGCGGCCGCACTGCTGGGCGAGGGCTTCGACACCGTCGAGGGGATCGCGGCCGAGTCGATCACCCCGGTGGCTCAGGACGAACTGCCCGACGCCCCGCTGGACGAGGCGCTGGCCCAGATCGGCTGGCCGGACGAGGTCATCGGCTGCGCGCTCAGCCAGGAGATCGTGATGCTGCCGCCTGCGGCGGAGCCGGAGTTGGACGACCTGTCGGTCGAGTCGGCGACCAGCGTGGCAGCAGAGCATCCAGAGCGCCGGGAGGCCAGGCTGGTGGTGGCGGTGCTGCGCGACGGCCAGGCCGCCGGCATGTTGCGGTTGCGGGGCAGCGATGATGCCGGTGAGGACCTGCTCACCGGCCCGGACCTGGCACCGAACCTGGTCACCGCGCTCAGCGCCACCCTGTTGGACTGACTGGGGCGGGGCGACCTCGCCGGGTGTGGCAGTGCGGCCCCGCTCAGCAGTGCGCGACGGCGCCACCGGCGGCGAGGGTGTCCAGGCTGGTGATCGCGTCGTGCACGCTGCTCACCTTGACCACGTTCAGCCCGGACGGGATGTTGCCCCGGACCTGGTCGCAGTTGCTGGCCGGCGCCAGGAACACGGTGGCCCCGGCCCGGTGGGCGGCGATCATCTTCAAGGCGATGCCGCCGATCTGGCCGACCGCGCCGGACGGGTCGATGGTGCCGGTGCCGGTGATGAACCGGCCGTGCGTCAGGTCGTGATCGCTGATCTTGTCGATGATTCCCAGCGTGAACATCAACCCCGCTGACGGCCCGCCGATGCCCTCCAGGCTCAGGTTGACCTGAAACGGAAGCAGGCAGCCGACGCCCGCGGTGATGCCGAGTCGCGGTGTCGTGCCGCCGGCGGCCGGTGCACCCAGCGTGGCCTCGACTGTGAGCGGCTTGCCTGCGCGAACCAATGCGACGCTGACCTTGTCACCGACCCGGTGGCTGGCGATGGCCTTGAGCAGCGAGTCCGAGTCGGCAACCGGCGTGCCGCCGACCGACACCAACTGGTCGCCGCTGTGCAGGATCGAGACGTTCGGGGAGTCGGCGGCCACCGTGATCACCCCGAAATGCTTGGGATAGCCCAGTTCGCAGGCAGCGGCCTCGACCGCGCTGTCCTGCGAGGCGGTGAAATCCTCGGCGTTGCTCGCGTCCTGCTGCTGCCGGGAGGTGCCGGGCGGGTAGATCGCGTCGTAGGGCACCACGACCTGGTCGTGGCGCAGCCAGCCCTGGATCGCACCGGCGATGGTGGTCTTGTCGGTGTCGGACAGCACCGTCATCAGGTTCAGGTGCCCGGAGGTCTTGCTGGTCGGGTGTCCGACCACGGCGATGATGTCCTTGCCGCCACTCTGCCCCAGGGTGTTGTACGTGGGGCCCGGGCTTTCCACCAGATAGGGCACCCGCAGGCTGAAGGACAGCACCCCGAGCAGCACGCACAGCACAGCGCCGAAAACGACGGTGCGCGACTGACGAGACATTGGCGACAGCGTAACCGGCCTCCCACCGTGCCGAACCGGCAGCCACACCACACCGCCGGCGAGCCGCTGCTACCGGTTTCAACCTGGCGAAAGGTGGGCTGGCGGCGGGCTGGTGCCCTCAATCGAGGCCGGCAGGATCCAGCAACCGCATGGTCACCGGAACCGGAGCGCCGACCATCGGTTGCGGCAGCGCGTCCAGCAGCGCCCGGTGCTCACGCATCGGGTCCCGGCCGTGCCCGGCGCGCCCGGTCTCGAGCCGACCGCGCCAGCCGATCAGCGCCGCGCCGGCAAGGGTGCTCGCGACCGGGGCCAGTAGCCACCACATCCATGCCACCTGGCACACGGTAGGCGCGCTGGGCGCCGTTGTTCGGACGCGCGCCGTTGTTCGGACGCGCTGCCGTTGTTCGCTCGCGCTGCCGTTGTTCGCTTGCGCTGCGCTCGGACTCGCTGCGTTCGCTCAAAGCTGCGTTCGCTTCAAGCTAAGCCGGGCACGAGTGCCCGCACCGGCTCGTTGGAAGCTAACGTGACTCCAATGAGCAACTTCGGATTCGGTTTCGGGCAGAACGAGCCGGGTGACAGGCCCGGTGGACCCGACGATCTCAGCGGCAAGATCCCGCTGTTCGCCGAGCTGCAGCGACTGCTTTCGGGCAGCGGCGGACCGGTGAACTGGGATCTCGCCAGGCAGCTGGCCATCTCTACACTGGCCGGCCAGCATCGAGCTGTCGGCTCGGCCGACACCGCAGCGGTCATCGAGGCGATCCGGCTGGCTGACCTGTGGCTGGACGGAGCCACCGACCTGCCCTCGGGCGTCACCAGCATCGAGGCCTGGAGCCAGGTCGACTGGGTCGAGAAGACCATCGGCACCTGGGCGGCTCTGTGCGATCCGGTGGCCGGCCGGGTGGTCGCGGCCATGTCCGGCGCGCTACCGCCCGAAATCGCGGCGCAGGCCGGCCCGATGGCGCCGATGATGGCCCAGCTCGGCGGCATGATGTTCGGCGCGCAGCTCGGGCAGGGCCTGGCCGCGCTGGCCGCCGAGGTGGTCTCGGCCAGCGAGATCGGGCTGCCCCTCGGCCCGGCCGGCACCGGGGCGCTGGTGGTCGGCAATCTCGATGCGCTGGCCGAATCGGTACAACGGCCGGTGTCTGACGTCCGGCTGTTCCAGGCGCTGCACGAGGCCGCCCACCAGCGGCTGTTCGGTCACGTGCCATGGCTGCGCCAGCAGCTCATCGAAGCCGTGGATGCCTACGGCCGGGGTATTGAGATCGACCCGCAGGCCATCTCGTCGGCGCTCGGCGATATCGACCCGACGAATCCCGAATCCATGCAACAGGCGCTGGCCGGCGGTCTCTTCGAGCCGAAGAACACCGATGCGCAGGATGTGGCCCTGCGCCGGCTGGAGACCTTGCTCGCGCTGATCGAGGGCTGGGTGGACACGGTCGTCAACGCTGCGGCCGGTGAGCGGATGCAGGGCGCCGCGGCCATGGCCGAAGCAGCGCGGCGTAGGCGCGCCTCGGGCGGACCGGCCGAGCAGACCTTCGCCACCCTGGTAGGCCTGCAGCTTCGGCCGCGTCGGTTGCGCGACGCCGCCACCCTCTGGGGTGCGATGGGCCAACTGCACGGGGCCTCGGTGCGCGACAGCCTGTGGAACCACCCGGACTTACTACCCACCTCCGAGGACCTCGAGGACCCGCTGGGCTTCGCTTCGAACTACGGCAAGGCTGCCGAGCTGTCGGTACCCGAGGCAGCCGGGTTCGACCCGGGCCCCCTGTCGACGGATTCGGCCGCAGCCGACCAGCAGCCGTCCGGTGGCCAGCGCGGGCCGGACGCGGCAGGACCCGGTTCGACGCCGTCCCAAGCAACCGAGCCCGATGGTTCCGGCGGATCCGCCGAGGACAGCCCAGGCAGCTGAGCCGCCATCGCCACTCCTTCGAGGTAGCCCCGGGCGCGCTCGGTACGCGGATACCTGTTCACCCAGGCCCAGAAGTTGGTGTCGTGCCCGGGTTCGAGCAGGTGGCTCAGCTCGTGCACCAGCACGTAGTCAATGACCCAGGACGGCATCGACTGCAGCCGGTGGGACAACCGGATGGTCTGATCGGTGGTGGTGCACGAGCCCCAACGGCTGTTCATATTGCGTACCCATCGCACGCCTGCCGGTCGGGCCAGACCGTCCAGATATGTGTCGGAGAGTTCTCTGCACCGGCTGAGCAATGCCTGATCGCTGGCCCGCGGGCCCGCCTGGGCGTACCTGGCCTCGCGCCGGGTGAGCCGTTGCACCATCTCGGCGATCAGCCGCTGCTCCTCGAGCTTGGTGGTGCGGGCCGGCATCAGCACGATGATCTTGTCACCGTCGCGGTACGCCGACACCGTCCGGCGTCGGCGGGCACTGCGCCGGACCTCGACCAGCGGGGACGGATCAACCATGTCTCACACCCTAGGTCCAGCCACCGACAATCAACGCCTTCGATTTGGGCCTGTGGACGAACTGGGCTGCCGCCTGTGGATCCGGACGTCGCCCGGCCGCGATGGTCCGCACCGCGCCATCTGGTGGAACCGGGACGTGCGCGGCTCCCAGTTCAGGCGCGATCACCGAGGTCGTCCCGATGTTATCCACAGCAGCCTCCACAAGTGTGGACATGCAGTTGAGGGTTATCTGACCCCTTTGTGGACAACCGCCGTCGAGTGGCCGCCCGTGTGCGAGCGTGCCTGCCATGACCGCACCGTTACCCGCCACCACACCGGCCGTACCAGCCCGATCCGAACCAGCCCGATCCGAACCAGCCCGATCCGAATCGGCCGAGCCACCTACCGGCGAGCCCAGCCCGGCGCTGGCCACGGCACGGTTGAACGCGGCCACCGTCCTGCTCTGGCGTTCGGAGGTCAGCCTGCAGCTCGAGCTCGGACTACGCCGGGTGGTCATCGACAACGTTGCCGCCGAGCAGGTGTCGCCGTTGCTGGTCCGACCGGAGGGCCGCCAGAACCAGGCCCGGGCAAGTCCGGCTGACAGCTGCCCAACCGAGCTGGCCGGCGTGCTGGCCGCAGCCGGCTTTCTCACCGAGCAAGCACCGGGCGAGCCGGACGCTCCACTGGCCGCTCAGTACAAGCCTGAGCTTGCTGCGCTGACCGGACGGCACGGTGACGCGGCGGCGGCCGTGCTGGCCAACCGGGGGCGAGCTGCGGTGGCCGTACACGGAACCTCCCGCATCACCGCCTCGATCGCCAGCACCCTCGCCTCGGCCGGGGTCGGTTGGGTGCAACTGGTGCACGGCGGCGACGTGGCCGCCGCAGACGCCTGCCCGGGCGGGCTGACCCCGACCGATGAGGGCAGCAGGTTCGGCGTGGCGGGCGTTGCGGCCATCCACCGCTGCGCTCCGGGCACCCAGACGGTGCCGATTCCCCGCAACCGGTTCGCCGATCTGGTGATTCTCACCGACCCGGCCCCGGTCGAACCCTCGGTGCGGGCCAGCCTGCACCTGGACGGCCTGGCTCACCTGCCGGTCACCGTGGACGGATCGAGCGCCGTCATCGGCCCGCTGGTGGCACCGGGCATCAGCAGTTGCCTGCGGTGTGCCGACCTACACCGGTGCGAGCGGGATCCATGCTGGCCGATGCTGGCCGTCCAGCTCGCCGCCCGACCCCGGCGCCGGATCGGCTCGGAGGTAGCCCTCTGCCTCGCCGCGGCGGGCCTGGCCGCCGGACAGGCGCTGGCCTTCCTGGACGGGCGTCGGCCCGAAACCGTGAACGCGACCCTGGAATGGCAGTTACCGGACTGGCGGTTGCGGCGGCGGAGTTGGCCAGCTCACCACGATTGCGACTGCGGCGCCGCCACCGGTTCGGCAAAACACGGCAGAATGGGCTCGTGACCGACATCCCGCAGCGAGGTATGGCCCGCACCGCCAAGCTTGCCAAGCTGCCGCTCGGGGTCGCTGGCCGAGCGACGGTCGGCTTCGGCAGGCGGCTCACCGGCCAGTCAGCAGAGGACGTGCAGGCCGACCTGGCCCAGCGCACCGCCGAGCAGCTGTTCTCGGTGCTCGGTCAGCTCAAGGGCGGCGCGATGAAGTTCGGCCAGGCGCTGTCAGTGTTCGAGGCGGCCCTTCCCGAGGAATCGGCGGCGCCCTACCGCGAAGCTCTCACCAAGCTGCAGGAAGCTGCCCCGCCGATGGCGCCGGCCACCATGCACCGGGTGCTCGACGAGCAGTTCGGCACCTCGTGGCGCTCCCGCTTCAGCTCCTTCGACGACACGCCCGCCGCCGCCGCCTCGATCGGCCAGGTCCACCGGGCGGTCTGGGCCGATGGACGCGACGTGGCGGTCAAGATCCAGTACCCGGGTGCCGGTCCTGCTCTGATGGCCGATTTCAACCAGCTCTCACGCTTCGCGAAGCTGTTTTCGATGATCTCCCCCGGCCTAGACGTCAAGCCATTGCTGGCCGAACTCAAGGCGCGGGTCAGCGAGGAGCTCGACTACACCCTGGAAGCCAGCGCCCAGCGCCAGTTCACCGACGCCTACGCGGGAGACCCGGACATCGTGGCGCCGCGGGTGGTCGCCAGCGCGCCGAAGATCGTCGTCAGCGAATGGCTCGATGGCACGCCGCTGTCGAAGATCATCGCCGGTGGCAGTCAGGACCAGCGCGACCGTGCCGGTCGACAGCTGGCGCTGCTGCACTTCTCGGCACCGCAGCGCAGCAAGCTGCTGCACGCCGACCCGCATCCAGGCAATTTCCGGCTGCTCGACGACGGTCGGCTCGGCGTGCTGGACTTCGGAGCGATGGCTCGGCTGCCCCATGGCACCCCGGAACCACTTGGCCGGATCACCAGGCTGGTGCTGGACGGCAAGACCGACGAGGTGATCGCGGCGATGCAGGCTGAGAAGTTCATCCGTAAGGGCATGCAGATCGACGCCGACAAGGTGATGGACTACCTACGCCCGATCCTGGAGCCGCTGGCGCAGCCGGAGTTCAGCTTCACCCGAACCTGGATGCGCGAGCAGGCGGCGCGTATCGGTGATCCGCGCAACGAGGCGGCCCGGGTCGGCCGAATGTTGAACCTGCCACCGGAGTACCTGCTGTTGCACCGGGTGACACTGGGCTCGATAGGCGTGCTTTGCCAACTCGGTGCGCGGGCGCCCTACCGGCAGATCGCCGAGATCTGGCAGCCGGGCTTCGCCGACTGAGGCACGCCCGATCCGATCATTACGATCCGGTCACCACGATCCGAACACCGCGGCGATCCGGTCACCACGATCCGATCACCACCACTGTGGCTCCAGCTTCGCCTCGACCGAGCGGATGTTGGCCGCCGCGCAGTTCGGACACGTCCAGCTCGTCCGGCCGTCCTGGCGATCCATCACCCAACTGAGTAACACTGCTTCACCTACTATTGCCCCGCCCGCCACCGAACCGCTGTCGTCCGGTCCGCCAACTGCCGCCCGGCCGTCGTCCGGGGAGTCCGCTACCGCCCCGTCGACCTCGGAACCGACCGCGGCCGGCTCGCCGGGCCGGGCACCGCACAGCTGACAGCACATCTCGGGTCGGCTCATGCCGCCATTGCACCGCATCGCCACCCGTCATCGCCAGACATCGCACCAGACATCGCGCCAGAAACGACGAGTCCGGCAGGATCGCCAGCCATCAGCCGGGCAATCCTGCCGAACCTCGATCGTGGTCGCGCCGGCATCAGCCGACCGTCATACCCCGTTGCTAGGCCGCGAGCTGGTAATCAGCCGCCGGGTTCTCGGCCAGCCGACGCCGCGAACGAGCCGCCCGGCGAGCCGAGTAGGCCGCCAGCCGCTGCCAGCGCTGAGCCGAGGCCAGCTGCTGGGACAGCCGGCGGCGTGCAGCCTGCTCCTGTTGCTCGCGCATTCGCTCGCGCGCGAGTGCTTCATACATCGAATACATCTGAATGCTCCTTATGAGACTTGCTTGGCTCGATAGACAGAAATGGGTCCTTGGCTGACCCGGCATCGGCACCGTCCGGCAGACCGGACCAGATTCGACCACCCCTAGGCGATCCAGTGAGCTCACCCCTCGCCGATCGACGAAGGTCATGCCGCGTACTCGTTCTTACGTGGCCGGCCACGCGGCCGCTTACGCTCGATCACCGTGCCCTGGCTGAAGATCTCGCCGCCCCACACTCCCCACGGCTCCCGCCGGTCCAGCGCACCGGCAAGGCAGCCGGAACGGACCGGGCAGTCGGCGCACAGCGCCTTGGCCCGCTCCAGATCGGCCGGCGACTCGGCGAACCAGAGATCGGCGTCGAGCGCCCGGCAGGGCAGGTCGTCGACATCGGCACCAAAGGCCGGGTCGACTGTCGGAGTGAGTGGTTGGCAGATCGAGATCGCGGCCTGTGGTTCGGCCTCAACCCGAAGTAGTGGATCCAGCTCGGTCAGAGTTGCGGTGGCAAACACGTCGGGTCACCTCCTCATCGGTTGGGTCGTGCGGTGGATTTCTGGCGGTCCTGCGGGCACTGCTCGAAGCTCCGGCCGATCAACAAAGACAAAGGCCGCGGATTCCGGTTAGGGAATCCGCGGCCTCGAGAGGTGACGCGCTCTGCGATCAACAGAGTGGTATCCCTCGAGGCGGGTGCCCCTTACCGAAAACGGCATTGGTCAAACCGGTGCTCGTCATGCGGGTGCGCTGCGCCGGAGCGGTCTCGATGACCGACACTCCGGCCGAGAGCACAGCGTTGTAGGCAGCCGCGATATCAACGGCTGCGTTGAACTTGGTGTAGTTGGACATCGTGGTCACCTCCTCTGTGTCTCGGCGCGACCGCTGCTGGCGGCGCGACTGGGATGTGCGTGCTCGGTGTAGGTGAGGCTATCGGAGTGAATCAGAGACGCACAAACTATTTTTAGAAATAGGTTTGAAATTTCTTCTGACGGCCCACCGACGGCCGCCGGCTCGGCCCGTCAGTCGATGTCGACCGGTTCAGGATCCTGGCCGGCCAGCACCGCAAGCACCGGTTCGGCATAACGTTCCAGCTTGGTCGGCCCGACCCCCGGAACCTGTGCCAACTCACGATCGTCGGCAGGCGCCCGGTCGGCTATCGCCACCAGCGTCGCGTCGGAAAACACCACGTAGGCCGGCACGCCCTGCGCTTCGGCCTGCTTCTTGCGCCAGACCCGGAGCCGCCCGAAGGTGGCCGCGTCCTCGGACTGGGGAACGACCTTGGCCCGCTTGGGGCCAGCCGTACTCGCCTGCGTTCCCCGGCCGGTCGAGCCCGGCCGCAACCCGTCGAGAAACCTGCTCGGCCGCCGCCGACGGGCCTGGCCCGGGTTGCGAGCCAGTGCCCAGGACAGCATCAGCCGCTGCCGCGCCCGGGTGATGCCGACATAGAACAACCGACGTTCCTCGGCCAACTGCTCCGGGGTGTCGGCATGTTGGATCGGGATCATCTGGTCGGTGAGCCCCACCAGGAACACCGCGTCCCATTCCAGGCCCTTGGCCGAATGCAGCGATGCCAGCGTCACCCCCTGCACAGTGGGCGCATGCTGCGAGGCGGCCCGCTGTTCCAGATCGAGGTTGAACTCCGCGAGCGTCACGTGGGCCTCGACCGCGCCCGGCTCCGTCGAAGCCTGCTCGGCCATGCGCTCGGCCAGGTGTTGCTCGGCCAGGCTCACCAGAGCGGCCAGCGACTCCCACCGCTCCCGTGCCGCACCACCGGCCGGTGGGTGCCCGGCGTTCCAGCCGACCGAGCTCAGCACCTCGGCGACCGACTCGGGTAACGGCACGCTGCCGTCATCAGCCCGGGCCGCGCCGCGCAGCAGCACCATCGCTTGGCGAACCTCGGCGCGCTCGAAGAACTTCTCGCCACCCCGCAGCACGTACGGAATGCCGGCCTCGGTCAGCGCCTGCTCATAGGTCTCGGACTGGGCGTTGATCCGGAACAGGACCGCGATCTCGGCCGCAGGCAGCCCCTCACCGATCAATCGCCGAGCGGTTGCCGCGACCGCGGCCGCCTCGGCCACCTCGTCGTCGTGCTCGGCGAAGGTCGGCTTCGGGCCGCCCGGGCGCTGCCCGATCAGGCGCAGATGCGCGACCCGGCCGGCCTCACCCGCGCTGATCAGGCGGTTGGCAAGATCCACGATCTGTGGGGTCGAGCGGTAGTCGCGTTCCAGCCGGATGATCTGGGCATCGGGGTAACGGTTGCCGAACTCGAGCAGGTAGGACGGCTTGGCGCCGGCGAAGGAGTAGATGGTCTGGTTGGCATCGCCGACCACGCACAGATCCTGCCGGCCACCGAGCCAGGCGTCGAGCAACCGCTGCTGGATGGGTGAGACGTCTTGGTACTCATCGATCACGAAATAGCGGTACTGGGCGCGGACCGTCCGGGCGATCTCGGGAATCTCCTCCAGTGCGCTGGCCATGATCAGCAGCAGGTCGGAGAAATCGATCTCGTTGTTACGCCGCTTGGCCTCCTCGTAGCCGAGGTAGACCTCGCTCACCCGGGCGGCGGTCAGCGAGACACTCCGGTTGGCCTTCGCGGCTGCCGCCGGGTAGTCCGCCGGCGAGATCAGCGAGGACTTGGCCCAGTCGATCTCACCGGCCAGATCGCGCAGCTCGGCCTTGTCGGTACGCAGCCGCAGCCGATTCGCGGCCTGCGATACCCAGCGGATCGGGTTGCTGGCGACATCGGGCATCGGGCCGCCCAGGATCTGCGGGGCGAAGTAGCTCAGCTGGCGCAGCGCGGCCGCGTGGAAAGTTCGCGCCTGCACTCCGCCCGAACCGAGCGCGCGCAATCGGGTGCGCAGCTCGCCGGCGGCCCGGGCGGTGAACGTCACCGCCAGCACCGTCTCGGGCGCCACCGCGCCGCTGGCCACCGCATAGGCAATTCGGTGGGTGATCGCGCGGGTCTTGCCGGTGCCCGCGCCGGCCAGGATGCATACCGGGCCGTGTACGGCCTCGGCGGCGGCTCGCTGCTCGGGATCCAGACCGGCCAGGATCCGGTGCGCCGGCGAGGAGGTCGCCGACGCAGGCAGGTCGAGGGCCGGTGCCGGCAGGTCGAGGGTGCTCACCTGGCCCATCCTGCCAAGCCCGGCCGACAGTCCGGCGGCACCCTGCCCGACCGGGGTGCCCGCAGTGGCCCGCCAACAGCGGCCGGGCACGGATCCGGAGGGGTCAGGGGAACATTCCGGCCCACCCTGCCGGTTGATCCAGGGAGGCCGTCCCGGACCGGACAGGACGGCAACATCGGTCGCGAACGCGATCTGACCGGATGGGGAACCTGACGACATGAGCTCGACCTTCACCCTGTACAGCACGTCCTGGTGTGGCTACTGCGCTCGGTTGAAGACCGGCCTGGCCCAGGCCGGCATCGACTACCACGAGGTCGACATCGACCTCGACGAGCAAGCTGCGGTACGGGTGATGCAGGCGAACGGCGGCAATCAGACGGTGCCCACCCTGGAATTCTCCGACGGCTCGACGCTGACCAACCCGTCGGTGCCGCAGGTTCAGGACAAGCTCGCCGCCTTGGTGTGAGCCGCGCGAAGCGGGTGAGCCGGATGAGCCGGGTGAGGCGGGTGAGCCGGTGAGCCGGATGAGCCGCTTCGCGCCGCTCAGCCCTCAGCGGCTGGCAGATCGGCTGGCCGCGCTGCTGGTCGGACGGCACGGTGGCAGCCGGGCGCTGCGGGTCGGCGTGGACGCACCCGGCTGCGCCGATCTCAGCCAGCTGATCGAGGCGCTGTGCGAGGCCCTGCGTGCTGCCGGCCGGCCGGTGGCGCTGATCGATTCCCGCGGCTTCTACCGCGACGCCTCGCTTCGCCTGGAGTACGGCCGAACCGATGTCGAGTCCTTCTACAGCGGCTGGCTGGACACCGGTGCGCTGCAGCGCGAGGTACTTGCCAGCCTGGCCGGCGACGGTAGCTACCTGCCGTCGCTGCGCGATCCGGTGACCAACCGCTCGACCCGGGCCGAGGTCCGGCACCTGCCGGACAACGGCATCGCGCTGGTCACCGGCGAGTTGCTGCTCGGCGCCGGCCTGGACTTCGACGTTGTGGTGCACGCCGCGGTGAGCCGGCAGGCCCGTCACCGGCTGACCGACGCCGAGCATCAGTGGACGCTGCCGGCCCTGGATCGCTACGACCTGGACGTCGACCCGGCCGCGCTTGCCGACGCCGTGATCCGTTATGACGACCCGGCCCGGCCGGCCCTGCTGATCCGGCCGGCGCGTTCGGCCGAACCGGCCGGTTAGTCGGCTCCGGCCAGCCAGCCGTTGATCAGCTGGCGGGCGATCGACATGGTCGAGGGCAGTCCGCGTAGCCGCCGGTCCGCGCCGTCCTCGCCGACCGCGTCCCAGTCCACCGTCCGGCGAACCTCGTCGCGGGTGAACCAGCCGGCCTCGACGATCTCGTCACCGTCGATGCGCAGGCTCGGATCGCCCTGGACCAGGGCGGTGTAGCCGAGCATCAGCGACGCCGGGAACGGGTGCGGTTGGCTGCCCGCGTAGCGGACCTCGCGCACCGCAATGCCCACCTCCTCGCCAACCTCGCGGGCTACCGCAGCCTCGGCCGACTCACCGGCCTCCACGAAGCCGGCAAGCACCGACATCCGTCCGGCCGCCCATTGCGGACCGCGCGCCAGCACGCACCGACCGGCGCCATCATGCACCAGCATGATCACCGCGGGATCGGTGCGCGGGAAGTGTTCGGAGGCGTCCGTCGGGCAGACCCGGCTCCAGCCGGCCTGGGCCACCTCGGTCCGCGCCCCGCACCGGGGGCAGTGCGGGTGGCGGCGATGCCAGGCGCCCAGCGCGACGGCGGTGGTGAGCAGGCCGACGTCCAGATCGGTCAGCCGGGCACCGATGTCGCGCAGGCCGACCCAGCGCAGACCGCCGCGACCCGGGCCGGCCACCTCGTCGATGGCCAGTTGCGCGAAATAGACCGTCGGCCCGACCGCGCCTAGCAACACCCGGGTGCCGGACGCCTCGATCCGGGCGGTCGGCAGCAACACCAGGTCGGGCTCGTCCGCACTGCCCGCCACCGCCACGGTGCCCGAGGGTGAGACCAGCAGCACCCGGCTGTCCGGACGCTGCCAGGCGTGCGCGAGCCACTCCTCGTCCGTGCGCCGGGCCGCCAACCGGTCGTGGGCCGAGCGGGCCAGCAACGGGATCTCCGGGATCGCCCACGGATCGGCCGGCGGCCGGATCTCGGCCACCGGCTACTCGATCTCCATGAGTCCGGCCAGCGGCCCGGTGATCGCACCCGCGTCGCCGACCGCGACCGCGACCAGCTTGCGGGGTGAGAGAAACTCCGCCGCCGCCGCGCCCACCTCATCGATCGTGACCCCGAGCAACCGCGTCGGGTGGCTGGTCAGCCAGTTCGCGTCCAGCCCGGCGGCGATCAGGGCAACGATGTTGGACGCCAACCCGGCCTGGGTGGAGGTGCTCAGCGCGAGGCTGCCGATCGCGTACTGCCGTACCGATTCCAGCTCGGTGTCGGTGATCGGCAGCGAGGCGATCCGGCCGAGCTCGTAAAGGGTCTCCAGCATCGCCGGGGCAGTCACGTCGGTGGCCACATCGGCCAGCACGCCGAAGTTGGACCCGAGCGCCGCATGCTCGATCCTGCTGCGCGGGGAGTAGGAATAGCCCTTCTCCTCACGGATGTTCTCGATCCAGCGGGAGGAGAAGTAGCCGCCGAAGGCGAGGTTGGCCAGCTGCAGCGCCGGGTAGCGCGGGTCGTGCCGGGGCACCGCGCTGCCGCCGAACCGCAGCGAGGTCTGCACCGAGCCCGGCCGGTCCACGATCTGCAGCGGCAGCTGCCGCAACGGCGGAAGCGGGGCCGCCTTGACGGCCGGGGCGGCACCGGTCCAGCCGGCCAGCGCGGCCTCGGCAGCGTCCAGCGCCCGGGCCGGTGACAGGTCACCGACCAGCACCAGCACCGCGCCGGCGGGTCGGATCAGACTGGCGTGCAAGGCGCGCAGTTGCGCCGCGGTGGTCGCAGCCAGGTCGTGCTCGGACGGCAGGTTTCGACCGTAGGGATGTCCGGGTGACATCCGTTGCGCGAGCGCCTCAGCCGCCTGGGTGCCGGCCTGGGACCGGGACATGGTGATGCGTTCGATCACCCGCTCGCGCTCACCGCTGACCTCCGCCGCCGGGTAGCGGGCGTCGGTCAGCACCTCTGCGTAGAGCCGCAACAGGGCCGGCAGACTCGAGGACAGGGTGGACGAGGCCAGCATCAGCCGGTCGGCGTCCACCCCGACGCTCAGGTCGGCGCCGAGCTCGCCGAGCGCGATCGCCAGCCCGGCCCGGTCCCGGGACCCGGTGCCGGTCAAGATGGTGCCCGAGAGCAGCATCGCCCGCGCCGAGTGGCTGTCCCGGGCGGCGAAGAACGGCACCCGCAATCGCACCTCGACGATCGGCACGGTCGGCCGGCGCACCACTATCACCCGCAGCCCGGAGGGCAGCGTCCGCTCGGTGGTGCGGATCGGCTTCGGCTTGACCGGCTTGGTCAGACCCGGCACGGGCAACAGCGGGCTCATGAAGTGGCTCCCGGAATCAGTTCGACGATGGCGCGGCTGTCCGGAGTGAGCCGGGCCGCGGCCGCCCGGATATCGGCGTCGGTGACCCTGGCCAGCAGGTCCGGCAGTCGCAGGATGGTGCTGGCGTCATCGAACAGCAGCTCGAACTTGGCGAATTCCAGGCTGCGGTTGATCACCTGATCGAGCTCCCGCGAGACGATCGAGGCCAGCCGCACCCGGACCCGGTCGAGCTCGCGATCCTCGGTGCCGTCGGTGGCCAGCCGGACCAGTTCGGCGTCCACCGCGGCGATGACGGCCTCGGTCGCCTTCGGGTCGGAGTAGTGGGCGGTGATGTTGAGCCTGGTCGGGTCTCGCTCTTCCAACGGATCACCGAACGTGCCGAGGTAGGCGCTGACGTCGGTCACCAGCCGCTTGGACTGCACCAGCGAGCGATGCAGCCGCGAGGCGTCGCCTTCGGACAGCAATTCGGCCAGCAGCACGTTCGCGAGGTAGACGTGCAGGTCGGCACCCGGGTCGGGCACCCGGTAACCGATCGCGACCGCGGGCATCGGCGCCATCGGATCGTGGTGCAACGCCCGCCGCTCGCTGGTCAGCGGCGGCTCGGCGAAGTTGGGACGGACCGGCCTCTTGCGCCGGCGGAGATCGCCGAAGTGACGCTCGATCATCTCCAGCGTGGCGTCCGGGGCGAAGTCACCGGCCACGCACAGCACCGCGTTGGACGGGGCGTAGTAGCTGTCGAAGAACTCGCTGGCGTCCTCGACGTTGGCGTTGGTGAGGTCTTCGAAGCCACCGTAGCCGTTGTGGGCATTGGGAAAGGTGTCATACATGACCGTCGGCAGCATCAGCCACGGAAAACCGCCGTAGGGCCGGTTCAGGACATTGACCCGGATCTCTTCCTTGACCACGTTGATCTGGTTCTGCAGGTTCTCCTCGGTGATGCGCGGTGAGCGCATCCGGTCGGCCTCCAGGAACAACCCGCGTTCGAGGGCGTGCGAGGGCAATGCCTCGTAGTAGTTGGTGTAGTCCAGGTGAGTGCTGCCGTTGAAGATACCGCCGGAGGACTGGACGTAACGGAAGTGCTCCAGCTTCTCCAGGTTGGCCGAGCCCTGGAACATCAGATGCTCGAACAGGTGCGCGAAACCGGTCCGGCCCTCGGGCTCGGAGCGGAAACCGACGTCATACACCACTCCGATACCGATCACCGGCGATCGGGAATCCGGCGCCAGCACCACCCGCAGGCCGTTGCGCAGCTTGTGGGTGATCAGCTCGAAGGAAAGGGTCGGCAGGGCCGCGACTGGCGAGGCTTTGGTGGACACCTGGCCACCCTATAGCCCAAGAATGACTCAGATGATGTGCACGGTGCCCACGATGTCCTCGGCCCGGGCCCAGAGGTCTGAGCGGTCATCGGGTATCGACATCATGAAGATGCTGACGCCGGCCAGGGTCGGCAGGCCGACCACCCATAACCGCTCGGTGCTGGCCTTGAGCCCGTTCGCCTTGCGGTAGGCCGGGTTGATGGTGACCAGGGTGAGCAGTTCGTAACCAGGCACGCCGGCGAAGGTCCTGGTCCGCGCCGACAGCGTCCGGGCAACCGGGTTGTCACCGTAGGCATCGCCGACGGCCAGCGCCGCACGCTTGCCGACGGTGTCGCGGACGTCGGCTGCCGAGGCGGTGGTCGGGTCATGCTGGAACTTCACGACGGTATTGCTGGACGGAGCAGCAGTACTGGACGGAGCGGCGTTACCCGAGCCTTCGGTGATTACCCAGTTGGGCTCGACCTGGTGGTTCAGCGCGATCCGCAGCCCCAGGTAGATGTCCGAGCCGTCCTGGCGCAGATCGTTGTCGATGCAGGTGTAAGACAGATGGGCCTGCTCGTCCCTGATCTGCGGACACGCCACGACCGGCAATGGCGGCTGGGATGGCTCGGCCGGCAATGGCACGCTGCTGGTCGGACGCTGGCTCGGCACCGCGGCAGCGCTGTCGTTGTTGCCCGCGCCGGCCCGGTGGCCGTTGACCAGCGCCGCCACCAGCACTACCACCAGCACCGCGCCACCGGCCCAGCCGAGGCCCCGCCGGCTGATCCGGCCGGTGTGGGCGGCGCCGTCCGGCCGGTTCGCACCGTCCGGTGGCTGCAACTCGATCATGGTGACGGCTCCTCATCCCCTGCCCACCCATCATTCCCGGTGGTCACCGTCCGGGCCAGCTCTGCTGCCCCGGTCAGCCGCGCAGGGCTTCGGCGCCGACCTCGGCGAACTCGGCCCACAGGTGGGCCGCCGCCTCGGCGCCCTTGTAGAGCATCGACAGAGTGACCTTCTCGTTCGGCGCGTGGATCTGATCGTCAGGCAGGCCGACGCCAAGAAACACCATCGGCGCTGCCAGCACCTTCTGGATGGTCGCCTCAGGTCCGGAACCGCCCTCCCGGGTCGGCAGCACCACGTCGGCGTCGAAGGCCGCGCAGATGGCGCGAGACAGTGCGCCGAACGCCGGGGTCTGGATGTCCACCAGGCAGGCCTCGACGCCATCGCTCTCCCACTCGACCCGGCGCGTGATGCCGGGCGGGGTGTGCTCGGCGATGAAATCCTCCACTGCCGCGCGGATGGTGGCCGGGTTCTGGTTGGCGACCAGCCGGAAGGAGAGCTTGACGAAGGCGTCGCTGGGCACGATGGTCTTGCCCCCCGCGCCCTGGTAGCCGCCACCGATGCCGTTCACCTCGGCGGTCGGTCGGGCGCCGAGCCGCTCCAGGGTCGAGTAACCCGCCTCGCCGGCCAGCACCCGGGACTTGCTGGTGGTGAGAAAGTCCTGCTCGTCGAAGGGCACCCGCCGCAGCAGCTGCTGCTCGGTCTCGGTCAGGGCCAGCACGTCGTCGTAGAAGCCGGGCACCTGAACCCGTCCGTCGGCGTCGTGCAGCGCCGCGGCCAGCCGGGCGATGGCGGTGGCGGGGTTCGGAATCGCGCCGCCGAACGAACCCGAATGCAGGTCCAGATCCGGGCCGTGAAAATCAACCGTCGCGATCACCATGCCGCGCATGCCGGTCACGGCGCTGGGAATGTCTTCGGCCAGCATGCCGGTGTCGGTCACCACGACGACGTCGCAGTCGAGACGGTCGCGGTGCTCGAGCAACAGCGCCTCGAAATTCGGCGAGCCCGACTCCTCCTCGCCCTCGATGAGGAACTTCAGGGTGACCGCCGGGTTGCTACGACCGGTGGCCGCAAGATGGGCACGCAGGCCGAGCAGGTGAAACAGCAACTGACCCTTGTCGTCGGAGGCGCCGCGAGCCCGCAGCACTCCGCCCTCGATCGTCGGGTCGAACGGATCGGTGTGCCACAACTCGATCGGGTCGACCGGCTGGACGTCGTGGTGGCCGTACATCAGGACCGTCGGCGCAGCCGGATCATCGCTGCGCCATTCGGCGAACACTGTCGGCAGGCCTGCGGTCGGCCAGATCTCCACGGTCGGAAAACCGGTGCGCCGGCAGGCCTCGGCGAACCAGTCCGCACTCTGGGCCACCTCGTCGTGGTGCTCGGGCAGGGCGCTGATTCCCCGGATGCGTAACCACGCGTCGAGGTCGGCCAGCAGCTCGGTGTGGTGCTCGGTCACGTAGGAGCGAACGTCATTGGTCACCGCGCCAGGTTAGCGCCTGCGCCGGCGGCCAGTTCGGTGCCGTTGATCAGCCGACGCAGCTCGGCCGGGTTCAGCAGATCGGCCGGCGCGACCGTGACGTCCTCGGCAACGTAGTGAAACGCCGCACCTACCGTGTCCAGCGCGGCGTCCTCGATGCCGCGAATGGAGGCCCAGGCCAGCCGGTAGAGCGCCAACTGTATTGCGGCGACAGAGGCGTCCTTGCCGCGTGGCTGCCGCCCGGTCTTCCAGTCCACCACCGTGAAGCGGCCGGCTCGATCCTGAAAGACCGCGTCCATCCGGCCGCGGATCACCCGTGCTCCGAACGACATCTCGAATGCAACCTCGACCGCGACCGGGGTGCGCTCTGCCCAGGCACTGCG
>JBPCPA010000157.1:0-17322 GCA_050999655.1 Jatrophihabitans sp. | reverse complement strand
ACCGGTGCCAGGCCGCGTTCGTGCACCGCGCGCAGGGTGGCCTCACCGTCTTCGACATAGAGCAGGAGCCGGTCGGCGAGCACCTCGACCCGCTCGGCCAGGCCGGTCAGCTGTGCGGCGCGGGCCTCATTCTCGCCGATGCCGAAACGCAGTTCGGCGACCTCGCGGCTGCAGTGCTCGGCGATCAGCTGGACGGGCGAGCCTTCGGCGACGATCCGGCCGTGGTCCATCACCACCAACCGGTCGCACAGCTGCTCGGCCTCGTCCATGTAGTGCGTGGTGAGCACGAGCGTCACGCCCTGGTGCTTGAGCCGGTACAGCCGGTCCCACAGGACGTGGCGGGCCTGCGGGTCCAGGCCGGTGGTCGGCTCGTCCAGCAGCAGGATCTCGGGGTCGTTGATCAGCGAGCGGGCGATCGTCAGCCGGCGCCGCATGCCACCGGACAGCGGTTCGACCTTGTCCCGGGCCCGATCGGTCAGCTGGGCGAAGTCCAGCAACTCCTCGATCTTGGGACGCAGCGCCCGGCGCGGGATGCCGAAGTAGCGACCGTAGACGTAGAGGTTCTCCCAGACGGTCAGTTCCAGGTCGAGATTGTCCAGCTGAGGCACCACACCGAGCCGGGATCGGATGGCCGGGCCCTCGTGCGCCGGGTCCTTGCCGAGGATTCGCAGGCTGCCCTCGGTCACCGGCGACACGGCGCCGACCATTCGCATGGTCGAGGACTTGCCGGCGCCGTTGGGGCCGAGAAAGCCGAACGCCTCGCCCCGGGCCACCGAGAAGTCCACCGCGTCCACGGCCTTGAACGTGCCGAACCGCTTGGTCAGCGCGCGGGCGTGGATCAGCGCTGAGGCATCGGAGGGCTGATCGATCACGCCCAGGACAGTACAAGCGAGCTGCGACAGCCGGCGAGCGGCAATCCCAGGTGGGCACGATCGTCCTACCGCGAAACACGCCGTACTACGCTCTTGGCAGTACTGCGTAATCCGTAATACCATCGCCAGATGGACAGCACCCAGCTTCTCAAGGGCGTGCTCGACCTCGCGGTGCTTGCGGTACTGCGGGACGAGGACGGCTACGGCTACGACATCGTCCGGCGGCTGCGTGCGGCCGGGCTCGACGAGGTCGGCGACGCCTCGGTCTACGGCACGTTGCGGCGGCTCTTTCAGGCGGGTTCGCTGATCACCTACGTGGTGCCCAGTGAAGAGGGCCCGCATCGCAAGTACTACTCGCTCAACAAGGCCGGCCTGGCCCAGCTCGAACTGTCCTGCAAGGTGTGGGCCGAGTTCGCCAGGTCGATGGACGTGCTTCTGGACGGAAAGGCAGCGGCTTGATGACCACCACCACGACGCTCGAGATCGAGCAGTACTACGAGCGGGTACGGGCAGCGCTGGCCGGACTGGCGCCGCAGGCGCGCGAAGACCTGCTCGAAGACCTGCCTGACCACCTGGCCGAGGTGTCGGCCGACGGCGAGGGCACGCTGGCCGACCGGCTGGGCGAGCCCGAGGCCTATGCCGAGGAGTTGCGAACCGCCGCCGGCCTCGATGCGGCGCCGGTCGGCACCCGGGCGGGCGGCCTGCAGGCGGGCCTTGTCGCGGCGGTGCGGCGCGGCAGCGAGCTGGCCGATCGGTTCGACGTCGGGGCCGCGCGGCTGGTCGGCTACCCGCGACTCACCGACCTGCTACGCGCGGTCCGGCCAGGCTGGTGGGTGCTGCGCGGTTGGATCGTGGCGCAGTTCCTGTGCGGCGCCCACGATCGCGCGAGCTGGCACGGTTTCGTGCCCAGCACCGGCGGCAACACGGTGCTCGGGCTGCTGCTCATGGTGATGGCGGTGCTGGCCTCGGTGTGGCTGGGCCGCCAGTCGGTGCGGATGCGGAGCTGGGGCCGGCGGCTGATGGCGCTGGCCAGCGTGGTGATCGCGATCTGGGCCGTCACCGTGCTGGCACACAACGTCGGCGGCACCGCCTACGCCTACAACGATCCGGGTTTCAGCTACTCCTCGCCCTACGACAGCATCAACGACATCTACGTCTATGAACGCGACGGCAAGCTGGTGGACGGTGCCCGGCTGTTCGACCAGAACGGCAACCCGCTGCAGCTCGGCGCGGGCGCTTGCGCGGACGGCAGCTCGGCGTTCAGAGTGGTCGACGGCATCAACTGGACCTACCCGCTCTGCCCGTCGGACACCGGGCCGTTCCGGGCCGGACCCGGGCCGGCGCCGTCCGGCAGCTCGCCGTCCGGTGGGTCGCCGTCCGGTAGTTCGCCGTCCGGTAGTTCGGCGAGCACCCGCCCGACGCCGACGCCGACTCGCTGACGCCGACTCGCTGACGCCGACTCGCTGACCCAGCGGCGGCCGGCCGCCAGCAGCACCAGGAACGAGCGCGCCCAGTGCTCGGTGCTGGCGGTGTGAGGCGTCGATGCGTGCCGATAGGCCCAACATGTCGGGTTTGGATGCTAGGTTGTGCGCCATCGGCCCACCCTGGGCCTCGTCCTGAGGAGGAGTCGATGGGCTCACGACTGATCATGGGTGTCGTTTCGGCGGCCGCGCTCGCCTGCGTGGCGTTGCCGATGACGAGCACGTCCGCCACACCCGCAAGCGACGGTGCTGTGGTGGCCGGGCGTTCTTATCAGGCCCAGCCGCATGGCCGCTCTGGAATCAAGCCGGCACACGCCGGGCCCGCGGCCAAACTGAGCCGGAACACGCTGACCGTCCGATCCGCCAACACCCAGGGCGTCGTCTCACCGAATCCGAAGGTATACCTGGTGTTCTGGGGCACCCAATGGTCCAGTGACCCAGCTGGCGCCGCGCCTGCGCTGCAGAGCTTCTTCACTGGCCTCTACGGCGCGGCGGACAACTGGGGCACCATCATGAGCCAGTACTGCGAAGGGGTGCCCAGCGGCACGGCAACCTGCGGCGCCAGCGGCACCCATGTCAATCACCCGTCGTCCTCGCCACTCGGTGGGGCGTGGTTCGACAACACCGCTGCCGCTCCGTCCAACGCCACCGCGGCCCAGCTTGCGGCTGAGGCCGTCCGGGCCGCCGGGCATTTTGGCAACACCACCCAGGCGCCGAACCTCAACGCCCAGTACGTCATCGTCTCTGCCACCGGAACCCATCCTGATGGATTCCCGAACAGCGGCTTCTGCGCCTGGCACGACTACACCAGTTCCGCCGACGGCAACCTCGCCTACACCAACCTCCCCCATGTTCCGGATCTTGGCGTTGGCGCCTGCACCACGCTGACCAACGCGACCGCGCTGGACGGGCTGTTCTCTGCTGAGACCCATGAGTACGCCGAGACCGTCACCGATTTCTGGCCGAGTATCGGCTGGAACGGCCGCAACGGTGAGATCGCTGACGAATGCCAGAACCTCGACCGACGCATGACACTCAGCACCGGAACCTTCGACGTCCAAGGCCTCTGGTCCAACTCGGCCAACGCCTGCACCACAACCGGCTAGCTGCACCTGCGGGCATTTCAACGGGCCCGTCGATTGACTGACCGTCGGGCTCAGCGGCGGCCGGCCGTCAGCACCACCATGAACTGGCCGCCGCCGGGCTCGATGGTGCCGAGCACCGGCAACGCCGGGGCCAGCCGGGAGAACCGGTCGACCAGCCAGTCGGCGGCCTGCTGGGCATCGTCGCGGCTGGGGCAGCGGGCCACCACCTCGCGCCCGCCCTTGCGTTCCAACCGCTCGGCCACCGCGATCAGCGGGGCCGGGTCGGCGACGAACAGACGCGGTGGCCATGGGATCACCGACTTCACGGCGCCCTTGCGGGTGTTGCAACCGCGATGGGCCAGCCGCTCGGCCGGGGCCTTGCCGCGCCGCTTGGAATCGCTACTCAGGCTGTCCACGCTCGGGCCGCGTGGGTCGTTCACCGACATCCGCGGATCGACCGGCTCGTCGCACAGCCAGCAGCGCCAGCCGTCGCGCTCGCCAACCTCGGTCAGGGTGCCCGTCCTGCTAGCTCGGCTGCTCGTCACGGCGGTGACGCTAGCCCGAACGTCTCGCGCAACTCGTGCCGGGCCCGCCCGCCGGGTCCGCCGCCGAGGTGTGACTCGAACAGCGCGAGCTCGCCGGCCTGCCAGCTCGGACCGGTGTAGAGCTCCAGCACCCGCAGCCATCGGGTGACATCGACCGGCCGGCCGATCCGGGCCAGCGTGAGGTGCGGACGAAACCGGCCGCCGTCGACCTCGACGCCGGCTCGCACCGAAGCCGACCGGGCCGCGTCGGCCACCCTGCTCAGGGCATCGGTGTCACCGCTCACGCCGGCCCACAGCGTCTTGGCCGCGGCCGGATGCGGGAACGCCCCGGCACCGGCCAACCCCAGCGACAGGCCCGGTTGCCTGGCGATGGCGCCGCTCAGCCGCTCGACGAGTTCATCAAGATCGGCGTCGGCCACCGCGGGCAGGAACGCCAGCGTCAGGTGCCACTGCTCGATGCTGGTCCAGCGCAACGGGCCGCCGGCCTGCTGGCGCGGTTCAAGGTAACCGGCCAGGTGCTCCACCGCGGCGTCCGGCGGCCTTGCGGCCACGAACATCCGCATCGCCATCAGCGTCTGGCCCAGACCGGTGGCGCCGGACGGATCAGCCCGGCCGAGCGCGGATTCTCGGCCAGCGCCGCCTGCGCATCGGCCCGGCCGGCGGCCAGCCGCCACACCAGTTCATCGTGCAGGACGTAGGCGTCGGCCGGGCCCACCCCGCGTTCGACCCGGTCGCGCAGAAACGCCAGCTCGGTGGCGGCCTGCTGAAACCGATGCAGTGCGCGTGCCCCGGCCGCACCCGAGCGCTGGCGGACCTGGCGCAGCCACCGGCGCCGAGCCGCCAGGCTGGCGAGCCAGCCGGCCTCGGCCGGGCTGATCCAGCGATAGAAAACCATCGCCGGCAACTGCCGGTTGACCACGTCGCGCTCTCGCCGACGATGATGGCGGGCCAGCAGCACCGCGCCGCCGAATGCCGGAACCATGATCACCAGGTAGACGATCAGGTAGCCGGTCAGGCCGAACAGCAGCGAGCCGTTCCACAGCGCGTGCAGGGCGACCGCCGCGAGGTAGCCGGCCACCGGGTAGAGCCAGTTGCCCGATCGGCCCGGCCGCTCGACCAGCAGGCCGACCCCGAGGCCGATCATCGAGGTGAACAGCGGGTGCGCGAACGGCGCCAGCACCAGCCGCAGCAGCACGGTCGCCAGCGTCGTGCCGCTGCCCTGGCCGAAGCTCTGCGCGATGTAACCGATGTCCTCGACGAAGGCGAAGCCGACCGCGGCGAAACCGGCGTAGACCAGGCCGTCCACCACGCCGTCGAATTCCCGGCGGCGAGCACCGGTGAGCATCACCAGCAGGAACGCGCCCTTGGCGGCCTCTTCGATCGCCGGGCCGGCCACCGTCAGCACCAGGCCATGACCGAGCACCTCGCTGGTGGCCAGTTCGAGCACCAGGCTGGCCACGATCGCGACCGACGCGCCCCACAGGAAGGCCAGCAGCAGCAACCGTGCCGGCTCGGGCTCCCAGCGATCCAGCCACAGGTAGCCGGCCAGCACCACCGCCATCGCGGCCGCCGACAGCGGCACCGCGACCACCAGGCCTACCGGGTGTTCGGCGCCCTCGAACAGCAGCAGCACCGCAGCCAGGACGCTGAGACCGATCAGCACCGCGAGCGGTGCGCCGGTTCGCAGGCGCTGCCGGCCCGATGACGCGGGTTGGCCGGACCAGGCCGGCCGCTCCGATGACCCAGGCTGGCCGGACGGCGGGCTCGGTGCGGTCATGGCACGAACTCTAGGGGGCGGCGAGTGACGACGGGCAGTCGTGACGACGGGCAGTGGTGACGACGGGCAGCCCTCACCGATCGGGGAGCGCCAGTCGCCACAGCGCGGGCTCGGACCAGAACGTCCGCTTGCCGCGGGGGCGATGCCGGCCAACCCCGTCGGTGTGGATCTGGGCCGGGTCACACGCCAGCTGCAAGGAGCGACCGCGGACCGTCCGGTGCCGCAGCCGGCTCTGCTGGACCCGGGCCTGCAACAGGTCCGGAGCCAGCCGGCGCACCGAGATCGAGCCGACCGTGCCGTCGCAGAGCTGCTGGTCATCCACCATCGCTCGTACCCACCAGCCGCCGGTGCCAGGCCAGGGCGTCAGTACCGCCGAGTCCACGCACAGGCCGCCCGAGTCGTCCTTGATCACGCCCACCAGCCGGGTCGCCGGTTGCCGGGCCAGGGCCAGCTGGTCGGTCAGCGAGCTCGGCAACCCCTGCCCGCTCAGGTACGGCACCGGCTCGGTGATCAGCAGCGCGGTGTCCAGGACTGCGAGCAGGCCGCGGCGCATCAGCCGGGTCAGCACCAGGTTCAGCCCGGCGACGCCGGCCACCTCGATCACCAGCCGGCGGCCGGCGGTGCCAGCTATGCCGGCTAGCTCGGCCAGGCAGGCGTCCACCCCGGCCGCATCGGCGGCCAGGTGCACGCTGGCCGGCGCCAGCGCTGCCAGCACCGGGTCGGCCAGGACGGGCTGCCGGGCGAGGCGCAGCAGCGTCAGTCGCACGTTGGTTACCCTTTCCCTGCGTGCGGCGGTCCGGCGGACCGGCACCGCGCGCAGCAAGGCGGGCGGGGCGCTCCGAGGCGGGGCTCACCGGTACGCCCCACAGTCAGGAGTCTGCTACATGCCGGCGATCATCGTGCTGGGCGCTCAATGGGGCGACGAGGGCAAGGGCAAGGCGACCGACCTACTCGGCAGTCAGGGCGACTACGTGGTGAAGTTCAACGGCGGCAACAACGCCGGGCACACCATCGTCATCGACGGCGAGAAGTTCGCGCTGCACCTGTTGCCCTCCGGCATCCTGAGCGAGAACTGCGTGCCGGTAATCGGCAACGGCGTGGTCATCGATCTGCAGGTGCTGTTCGAAGAGATCGAAGCGCTGCAGGCGCGCGGCCGCTCCACCGACAAGCTGCTGGTCTCGGCCGGCGCCCATGTGATCGCCCCGTACAACACGGTCATCGACAAGGTCACCGAGCGGTTCGCGGGCAGCCGCAAGATCGGCACCACCGGTCGGGGCATCGGCCCGACCTATGCCGACAAGATGAACCGGGTCGGCATCCGGGTGCAGGACCTGTTCGACGAGCAGATCCTGCGCGAGAAGGTGACCGCGGCGCTGAGCCTGAAGAATCAGGTGCTGGCCAAGATCTACAACCGGCGCGCGCTGGACGTCGATGAGGTGCTGGCCGAGTTGCTGTCCGACGCCGAGAAGATCCGGCCGATGGTCACCGACACCGCGTTGCTGCTGCACCAGGCTCTGGACGACGGCAAGACCGTGCTGCTGGAAGCCGGTCAGGCCACCATGCTGGACGTCGATCACGGCAATTACCCCTATGTCACGTCCTCATCGGCGACCGCCGGCGGCGCGTGTACCGGCAGCGGCATCCCACCAACCCGGATCGACCGGGTGATCGCGATCGTCAAGGCCTACGCCACCCGGGTCGGCGAAGGCCCGTTCCCGACCGAGCTGCTGCACGACAAGGGTGATGAGCTGCGCCAGGCCGGCGCGGAGTTCGGCACCACCACCGGACGGCCGCGGCGCACCGGTTGGTTCGACGCCCCGGTCGCCCGCTATGCCGCGCGGATCAACGGGGTCACCGACTTCGTCCTGACCAAGCTGGACGTGCTCACCGGGATGGCAGAGGTGCCGCTGTGCGTGGCCTACGAGGTCGACGGGGTCCGGCAGCCGGATATGCCTATGACACAAGCCGAATTCGCCCGCGCCACGCCGATCTATGAGACCTTCCCCGGCTGGGACGAAGACATCTCCAAGGCGCGCGCCATCCAAGACCTGCCGGCCAACTGCCGCGCCTACGTCGAGGCCATCGAATCGATGATCGGCGCCCGGATCTCGGTCATCGGGGTCGGCCCGGATCGCAGCGAGTCGATCGTGCTGCACGACCTGATCGGCTGAAATGGGGATCGACGAACAGCGGACTGCCGGAAGCGGATTGCGGTGGTGCTGGGCGGCCAGGATGTGAGTAGGGTTGGCGCGGGCGTAGGCAGGACGCCGTTGGTCTACTCCGGAGCCTGTCATGCCACCTCGTCGTAAAGTTGCCCAGAAGCCGCCCAGTTCGGCTGCCGTCAAGACCGAGCCTCCAGCTGTTACCGCTCCGTCGGAGCTGGGGAAGTTCCTCACCACCGCGCAGGGTCTGGGGTTGCCCGATACCGATCACTCGTTGAAGGCCGGAACCCGCGGGCCGACGCTGCTGGAAGATTTTCATCTGCGGGAGAAGATCACCCACTTCGATCACGAGCGGATCCCTGAGCGGGTGGTGCATGCTCGGGGTGCGGCCGCGCACGGGATGTTCGAGTCCTACGGCACCGCCGCGTCGGTGACCCGGGCCGGGTTCCTCGCGCAGGGCCGGCGCACCGAGGTGTTCGTCCGGTTCTCGACGGTGGCCGGCTCGCGTGGCTCGGCGGACACGGTGCGCGACGTCCGCGGGTTTGCCGTGAAGTTCTATACCGACGAGGGCAACTTCGACCTGGTCGGCAACAACATGCCGGTGTTCTTCATCCAGGACGGCATCAAGTTCCCCGACATCATCCATGCGGCAAAGCCCCATCCGGATCGGGAGATCCCGCAGGCGCAGACCGCGCATGACACGTTCTGGGATTTCGTATCGCTGCACACCGAGGCCAGCCATCACGTGATGTGGGCGATGAGCGATCGCGGTATCCCTCGCTCCTACCGGACGATGGAGGGTTTCGGGGTGCACACCTTTCGGCTGGTCAACGCCGACGGTGACACCAGCCTGGTGAAGTTCCACTGGAAGCCACTGGCCGGCGTCCACTCCCTGGTATGGGAGGAGGCCCAGCTGGCCGCCGGTTTCGACCCGGACTTCCACCGCCGGGACCTGGCCGACGGCATCGACGCCGGCGCCTACCCGGAGTGGGAGCTCGGCATCTAGGTGATGCCCGATGACGGCAGCGACTCCTTCGAGGGCATCGACCTGCTCGACCCGACCAAGCTGGTGCCCGAGGAACTCGCACCCGTCCAACTCATCGGCAAGCTCACCCTGAATCGCAACCCCACCAACTACTTCGCCGAGACCGAGCAGGTCGCCTTCCACACCGGCAACCTGGTGCCCGGCATCGAGGTCACCAACGACCCGCTGATGCAGGCCCGGCTGTTCTCCTACCTCGACACCCAGCTCACCCGCCTCGGCGGACCGAACTTCAGCCAGCTGCCGATCAACCGCCCGCACTGCCCGGTCAACGACATGCTCCGCGACGGGATGCACCAGACCGAGATCCACCCGGGACTGGCGCCCTACCGGCCCAACAGCCTCGACGCTGGTCTGCCGGCCGAGGCAACGGCCGCCGACGGCGGTTACGTCCAGGTTCCCCGCCCGATCCAGGGTGAGACGGTGCGGGCCGCACCGGCCTCCTTCGACGATCACTTCTCCCAGGCAACCATGTTCTACCGCAGCATGAGCCCGATCGAACAGGATCATATCGTCGAAGCCTTCACCTTCGAACTCGGCCATGTCTACGAGCAGGCGATCAAGCAACGCCAACTCGAAGTGCTGGCCAACATCGACACCGACCTCTGCGCTCAGGTCGCCGCTGGCCTGGGCCTGAGCGCCCCCAGCGGCAGCCCGGCCGAGGACGTGACCGTATCGGGCGCGCTGTCGATGATCGTCACCGAGCCAGGTCCGGTCGCCGGTCGCAAGGTCGGGGTGCTGGCCGATGCCGGTTCCGATCTCGCCGGGATCAACAGCCTGATCAGGGCGCTTGCCCGACACGATGTCACCGCCCTGGTGATCGCGCCGGTCGGTGGCGTCCTCAAGCGCGGACGCACCAGCGTGCCGGTATCGCGAACCGCCCTCACCGCCCGCTCGATCGAGTTCGACGCGATCGTCATCGCCGCCGGCACCTCACCGAGCACCGATATCAAGACGGTGCTGTTGCTGCAGGAGGCCTACCGGCACTGCAAAGCACTCGCCGGCTGGGGCGACGGCGTCGCTGGCCTGCAGGCCGCGGGTATTCCCACCGACGCACCCGGGGTGACGGTGGCCGAGGCCGCAGGCAAGCCCTTCACCGACGGCCTGGTCGTTGCCCTCGGTCTGCACCGGGCCTGGCAACGGGCCGAGTTGGTCATGGCATCGCTGGTGCCACCTGCCAGGTGACCGTCCTGCCGGACCGGCGAAGACCGAGGCGCTGGCTGGGCTCGGCGGCGCAGCCCTGGCTCGACGGGCTGCGGTCAACGCATCCTGGTCCCGTCGCGGCCCGGTATCAGGGTTGTCCGGTAAGCACATCCACGAGCCGGCGGCGGTGAGAGCTCGGAGTGATCGGAGCCCGACCGACCCGCAGCAGGATGTGCGGGTTCCAGGTGAGTCCCAGCCGGGAACGGAGCTCAGCGCGGGCCGAAGCCACCTCCACGACCTGGGTCAGTGGGCTGACCGCAAAGCCCTGACGGGCCACTTCGAGCAGGACGCGTTCCAGCGCCTCGCCCGCCCGCACCCAACTGCTCGGATTGTCACCGTCGGTCCCGAGAAGTAGCAGGCACTGACTGCGGGACGAGTGAGTGCGGCTGGGCAGGAAACCAGCGCCCTGGCTGTCGAAGTCTCGGATGGGAACCTCGTCCTCGGCGTGTCCGTCGACGTGCGGGACGCTCGCGGCGGTGACCCCGTCCCGACGGCCGGGGTCTGTCGTCGTCCACGCCCGCAGTTCTGCTCGGTAGGCCTGGTTCAGATTCTGGATCTGATCAGCCTTCTGGCTCAGGACGGCCACCGTCAGGCGGTCATCATCGCTGCGGACCGTGAACAGCCGACTCTGCTCGGCCGTCGCGGCCCGCTCGAGGCAGGCCAGGAGATCGGCCGGCACTACGTCGTCGGCAAACTGCCTCCGGTTCGTCTGGCGCAACTCCAGCACCGAGTCCAGGGCGCCGATCGGATCGACGGTGTCGTTGTGCGGCCCGATGATCCGAATCCGGGCCAGGTGTGTCGGGTCCGCCGGTATGGGCAACCGGCTGACCTCGACGTCGAGGCCGGCGGCGGCGAGCACCACCCGGGCGTTGAACAGGGCGCAACCACAACTGATGGTCATCTGCCGACCGGTGGGATCGAGTACGAGTAGTTGGCGGGCCGGATCTGAGTAGAGGTCGAGCCGATCGGGGCTCATCACGAATCGCCACGGCTGGGTGTTGTGCTCCGAGGGCGCCAACGTCGCTCGGACTGCGGCCCGCCGTAACGCCGTGGTGCGGTGGTGTGCGTCCACGGTTGTGCTCATCGCGTTCACCTGATCTCGTCGTGTTCGGACGGTCGACGTCGTTGCGATCGATCGTGAGCTCAAATATGCGTGTCGGGATGTCCGGCCGATAGAGACGAACGTCCTGATCTGGCGGTCCGGGTGCGGCGCGGTTCGACAGTCACGGGGCCGGCAACCTCCTTGAGGTTGCGGACCAGCGGGTCCGGGAACTCGACGGGGGCCCCCGCGCGGATCTTCGCATCGACTACAAGGGGTCCGGTCTTCGTGGCCAGGACCGGGTTGAGGTCGACCTCGACGATGGTCGGGCAGTCCTCGATCATCGTGGCGACGCGTTCCAGGAGGCAGATCAGTTTTGGTCGGTCGACCATGGGCGCCCCACGAAAGCCGGCCAGAAGTTTTGGAGGCAGGGCCGTCAGCATCGAGGTGGAGTCGACGTCGGTGAGGGGGGCCAGCCGGAAGCTTCGGGCGGCGCCCAGATCGGCCAGGACACCGCCTGCGCCGAGCATGACCAGGGGCCCGAAGGTCGGATCCTGAAGGGCGCCGACGATGAGTTCGGTGCCGCGGGCGGCCATCGGTTGAACGATCACACAGGTCGCCAGCCGGGTGAGGTGTTCACACGCGGCGGTGACCTCAGCCGGTGTCCGGAGGTCCAGCCAGACACCACCGACGTCGGTCTTGTGGACGACCCCGTCAGCTTTCAGGACGACGGGGTAGCCGAGCGCGTCCGCGGCCTCGACCGCTTCTGCCGCCGTCCGGGCGATGCGCTGCGGGCTGACAGGTATGCCGTAGGCCTGGAGGAGGTCATGGGCGCCGGTCGCATCCAGCCAGCCGTCCGGGCCGGACCGGGCCAGAGCCGTCGATGCCGCTGATCGGTCGATGCCCTCCGGTCGGGTGACCGTCCCGATCGGCTCGGCCCGCAGCTGGGCGTAACGCCAGGCGAGGGCCACTGTGTGTGCCGCAGGTTCGGGGAAGTCGAAGCGGACCGCGCCGTGTGTGCCTGGTCTGCGGGGTAGATGGTCGCCGAGGACGGTGAGCAGCATCGGGATCTCACCGCCAGTTCGGTTGACAAGCAGTTCGGCTTCCTCTGCGGTGATTGCGACCGTGGGCGCGACCACGACGTGCACGGCGTCCACCTCGTCACTGGCGAGCACGACATCGATTGCTGCGCTCAGCGCCGCCCCCGTCATATCGCCACCGAGGTCGATCGGGTTTGATGCGTTGGCGATCGACGGACTGGCCGCGCGGAGTGCGGCGATGACAGCGGTGGACAGTGGGGGAATGGCGAGTCCGGCCGCGGCGGCAGCGTCGGCGCTGAGAATTCCGGGGCCGCCGGAGTTGCCGATGACCGCGACGCGCGGTCCGCGCGGCAACGGTTGTCGCTCCAGGAGACGGGCCGCGTCGATCATCTGCTCGACGGTGTCGACCCGCAACACGCCGGCCTGGGCGCACAACGCATCGACGATATGGTCGGCGCTGGCTGCAGCCGCTGTGTGCGATTGGCCCGCTCGGATGCCAGCTTCGGAGCGTCCCGACTTGATCACGATCACGGGTTTGGTTCGCGACAGTTTCCGGGCGATTCGGGCGAACTTGCGGGGATTGCCGAACGACTCAAGATAGAGCCCGATCACCTTCGTTGCCGGATCGCTTGCCCACCAGTGCAACAAATCGTTCCCGCTGACGTCCGCCTTATTGCCGAGGGACACGAATTGGGACAGGCCGAGCCCCCTGCTCTGCGCGTCGCGGACAACGGCGATACCGAGGGCGCCCGACTGGGAGGCCAGCCCGAACCCGCCAGCTGACATCGGCATGCCGCTGAAGGTGGCGTCCAGGCGCACGTCCGGGGCGGTATTGACGATGCCGAGGCAGTTCGGGCCGACGAGCCTCATTCCGAACTGGCGCGCGATCTGCACGACGTGCCGTTCTAGCGCGGCCCCGTCAGCACCGGCTGACTCACGGAATCCGGATGTGACGATCAGCAGCCCGCGGATGCCTTGTTCGCCGCAGGTGCGGACGACCGCTGCCACGGATCCTGCCGGCACCGCGATGACTGCAAGGTCGAGATTGCGAGGGAGCGCCGATACCGAGGGGTAGGCCGTGATACCCAGAATTCGCTCGTGCCTGGGATTGACCGGGTACACGGGGCCGGCGAACCCGCCGGCCAGCACTGACTCCAGCAGTTGACGCCCGACCGAGCGGGGCCGGTCGCTGGCACCGACGATCGCGATCGATGTTGGCGCGAGTATGGGACGCAAGCTGTTCGCGTCGGCGATCCGGTCACGTTCGTCGACCGCGTCCTGAACGATGGGGCCGGGGTCGAGGTGGCATACCATCCGCACCTCGCCGTCCTGGAAGCTCTGCTCTACGGGGTACCCGAGGCTGCGCAGGGCGTGAATCATGGTGAGGTTCTCGGCCAGCACAATAGCGACGAGCTCGGTGATACCGCTACGGCGCGCGAAGCTGATCAGGTGTTCCAGGAGCAGGGTTCCGATGCCCTCACGCTGGACGGCGTCCTCGGCGAGTAGTGCCACTTCGGCGCTGGTGGGGCTGATTCGTTCGTATCCCGCGGCGGCGACGGCTCTCGAGCCGATCGTGGCGACGAGCGCTCGGCGATCATCGTTGCCCGCGGCGGCCAGACTCATCATGTACGTCTCGGCGCTTACGCGCGCCGTGGCAAAGAAGCGCAGGTAGAGGCAACGATCGGAGCAGCGCTCGACGAGTTCGCGAAGCAGGTTGGCGTCATCGGGCCTCGTCGAGCGGATGTGAACCTGTCCGCCGTCGGAACGGAGCGCATCGACGGCCACGGACTCGGTGAGGATCATCGGTCCACTGTCGCCCATCGCCGACTCCAGCGGATGGGTCGTTGGTCCTGATTCGGGTACACCCGATCGCGTCGCAGCCCGATGTGATCGGCCAGCGGTAGCATCAATTATGTAGCCACCAAGCCGCGATGCTGGGCCAGCGACGATCTTGCGCGGTGTGGTCGGGGTCGCCTCGGCCGAGGCGGCCGCAGGGAGCGGTCAGCCGGCCGCGGTGTGGTCTCGCGGGGACCGTAAGGGTCACCGCGTTCGGAGCGCCCGCTTCGGGGGTTGTCCTGTCGGATAGTCCCTGTGCGAGCGCGGGTAGGTGTGCGGAGTTTCTTGCCCGGGCAGCGGGCGTGGTGGTCGGAGGAGGAGTCTGTGGCTCGACGGGGCCGGCGTCAGGTGGACGCTCGCCATACCAATACCCAAACCCATGCGTCGAGGCAGCGGCCCGGCCGCGCCCCCGAGGATGTCATCTCGGTTCTCAGCAGTGCGGTGCGTGAGGTGCAAGCTGCAGTCGAGCGTCGCCGGGTGACGCCCGCGGTGCGCGCGAAGTTCCAGGCCATCACGCTGCTCGTACGCGACGAGCGCGCCCGGGTCCCTGCGAAGCAGACCGACAGCCGGACCCGCCCGACCAGGCAGCAGAAGCGGCTGGACGAGATCGCCGAGACCCTGGCGAAGACCGCCGTGCGCGACCCCGCACTACTGGCCGTCCTGGCGGAGGGCGCCGTCATCTCCGACGCAGCCAGGTCGCTCAAGCGGGACATGTTGAGGGCGGCGGGAATCGAGGCAGCCGCTGAGGAACCCGCGCCGGCGAAGCCTGCCGTCGCCGGCGCCGACCGTGTGGTCGTGCCCCAGTCAGTTGTTTCCCGAAAGTTGGCCAACCCGTCCCTCGCCCCTGACTTCCCCTCAGCCCGGCAGAGCAGTCTCGGTCCGCGCCGGCTGGCCGGTTGGGAGCTGCTCGGCCCACTCCTGAGCTCATTCGAACGTGCCGAGGGCGGAGCCCCGGCGTGCATGGCCCTGCCGGCACCGGCGCCCCTGCGCATGCCGGAAAACCGGAAGCTGATGCCCCACCAGGCGCAGCTGATCGCCGCAGCGGCCGCCGGCCACCGGACTTTCTTACTCGCCGACGAACCGGGCCTGGGTAAGACGGCGCAGGCGCTGCTCGCCGCGCAGGCGGCGAACGCCTACCCCCTGCTGGTGGTCGTACCGAGTGTCGTGAAGACCAACTGGATCCGCGAGGCCGGCCTGTGGACACCCAACCGCTCAGCCACCGTGGTCCACGGCAACGGTGACACCGTCGATGGCTTCGCCGACATTGTCGTGGTCAACTACGACGTTCTTGACCGCCACGTGGGCTGGTTCGGCGAATTCGGCTTCCGCGGCATGGTCATCGACGAGGCGCACTTCATCAAGAACAAGAACTCCCAACGTTCGCGACACGTCCTGGAACTCTCCGAGCGCATCCGATCCAGCACCCCCCGGCCGTTGCTGATGGCCCTCACCGGCACCCCGCTGATCAACGACATCGAGGACTTCCGAGCCATCTGGGAGTTCCTCGGCTGGGTCGATGAGGCCGAGCCGCGCGCTGAGCTGATGGACTCCCTGGAAAAGATCGGCCTGACCCCCGCGGACCCCGGGTTCTATCCCGCGGCTCGTCAGTGCGTGATCGACCTGGGCATCGTCCGTCGCCGCAAGGTCGACGTGGCTGCAGACATCCCCCCTCGCCGCACCGCTGATCTGCCCGTCGAACTCGACGAGAAGCTCGGCCGGTCGATCCGGGCGGCCGAGCGCGATCTCGCCCGCCGGCTGGTGACCCAGTATCAGAACGCACTGGCGCGCCGCCAGGCCGGTGCGGCAGTGGACGACAGCGGCATCGACCACGACCTCGTACGCAAGGTCGCCAGGTGGGAGCAGAACGACACGAGCGCGACGAACACCGGCGAGAACGTGTTCAGCATGATGCGACGCATCGGCCAGGCGAAGGCCGGCCCCGCCGCCGACTACGCGGCCCAACTGGCGCGAAGCGCAGGCAAAGTGGTCTTCTTCGCCAAACACCTCGACGTCATGGACGATGCCGAAGCGGCCTTCACCCGGCAGGGAATCCGCTTCTCCTCGATCCGGGGCGGTCAAACACCGGTGTCACGGCAGAAGAACATCGACGCCTTCGTCAACGATCCAGATGTCGCCATCGCCGTCTGCTCCCTGACGGCGGCCGGCGTCGGTCTCAACCTGCAGGTCGCCTCCAACATCGTGCTGGCGGAATTGTCCTGGACCGACGCCGAGCAGACACAGGCCATCGACCGCAGCCACCGCATCGGCCAGACCGAACCCGTCACAGCGTGGCGCATCATCGCCGCGCAGACCATCGACGGCAGGATCGCTGAGTTGATCGACAGCAAGGCCGGCCTCGCCGCCCGCGCGTTGGACGGCTCGAATGAGCAGATGTGGTCATCGGCCGACGTGCAGCACGAGGCACTGGTCGCACTCCTGACAGACGCGCTATCTGCACTGTCACAAGAGGGAACGGTCTCCCAGAGCGGTCACTAGCCCAGACGCGCGCCCGGTGCGGGTCACCTATCAGGCGGCGGGAGGTTTGTTCTGCCAGGGCCATCGACCGCTGATCTCAAGCTCGAGTGAGAAGCTGAGGAAGGTGCGGATCAAGACGATTCCAGCCAGAACTGCGACGCTGGTCAGTGTGGGCTTGGCCGCGACCGTTCGGATGATGTCAGACGCGACGAGGAGTTCCAGGCCCAAGAGGATCGACCGGCCCACCCATTGCCGGAACTGCTTATAGATATCTAATTCCCTTTGGCCGAAGCGGATGACCGCTACGATGGCTGCCGCTGCGACACCCACGACCATTGCGGCCACGCCGGCGGCGTCGATGACCTGAACGACATGCGCGATGACCTCATCGAAGGTCATCGTTGATCACCTCAAGGCCATGCATGCCTCCCACACAGCTCATGCCCCGCAGCCAGCGGTACGGGCCTGTGTCGTCGTGGTCTGAATGCTCGAGGCGCGCCATGCATCCGCACGGCGACTGGTCCCCCCATCCTCAGTCGGCTCCGTGGGAATGGTCTTCCTTTCGGCCATCACCAGCTCCCTTCCGGCACCCCGTGGCGAAGGGGCGATCCTCCACATCATCTCAGCGCGCCTCCGACCGGCACGCGACATCGACGGTAAATGATCCTCGCGCCGCGCTTCGGATTGTTTCCGATAGTGAACGAAGTAGGGGTGGGGGGCGAGAGGGGCGGTACGGTCGGCGCCCCCAGGCGCACCTCCGCGGTC
>JBPCPA010000079.1:0-10895 GCA_050999655.1 Jatrophihabitans sp. | reverse complement strand
GGCCTAGACCATGCGGGCGTTCGGGTGTTTTCCCCGGCCTTCGCCGCCCCCGGCCAGGACGCCCTCGCGCAACTCGGCATGCGCGAGGCGGTGCTCGATATCGCCGTCACCCCCGACCGCGGCTACTGCCTGGCGATTCGCGGCCTGGCCCGGGAGGCGGCCGCGGCGCTGGACGTGGCGTTTCACGACGTGTCGGCCCCGACTCCGGAGCCGGACGGGCAGGGTCATCCAGTGCGGATCACGGACCCGGGCGGCTGCCCCCGTTTCTCGCTGCGCGGGGTGTCCGGGCTGGATCCGGCCGCGCCCACCCCCGAGGTCATCGCACGGCGGTTGCGGGCCAGCGGCATGCGGTCGATCTCGCTCGCTGTCGATGTCACCAACTACGTGATGCTCGAGACCGGGCAGCCGCTGCACGCCTACGACCGTGCCCTGCTGCAGGGTGGCCTCGGGGTGCGCTCGGCCGAGCTAGGCGAGCGGCTGACCACGCTGGATTCGGCCGTGCGGGTACTGGATACGGACGACCTGGTGATCACCGATGACCGGGGCGTGATCGGGCTGGCCGGCGTGATGGGTGGCGCGTCCACCGAGATCTCGGACCGGAGCACCGAGATCCTGCTCGAAGCCGCCTACTTCGACCCGGTCCGGATCAGCCGGGCGGTACGCCGGCACAAGCTACCGTCCGAGGCCGCCAAGCGGTTCGAGCGCGGTATCGACCCGCAGATCGCCGCGATTGCCCTTCAGCGCTGCGTGGACCTGCTGGTCGAGTACGGCGGCGCTCAGCCGGCCGCCGGTTTCACAGTGACCGGCCCGGGGCTGCCGCCGGTGCGGATCGGGCTGCCCGCCGGCCGACCGGCCGAGCTTGCCGGCATGCCGATCGCAGCTGGGGCGGTTCGCGCCCGGTTGGAGCAGGTCGGCTGCCTGGTGTCGGATGCGAGCGAACCGGGCACTGCCGCACCGCTGCGTTTCCAGGTGCTGCCGCCGTCCTGGCGGCCGGACCTGACTGATCCGGCCGACCTGGTCGAGGAGGTGATCCGGCTGGAGGGCTATGACAGGGTGCCCTCGGTGCTACCCACCGCACCGGCCGGTCGCGGCTGGACCGCCGGCCAGCAACTGCGACGCGCGGTGTCGCGCGCGCTGGCCCAGGCCGGCTACACAGAGGTGATCAACTACCCGTTCGTCTCGCCGTCGGCGCATGACGCTTTCGGCCTGGCCCCGACCGACGAGCGTCGACGCGCGCTCAGGCTGGCCAATCCGATCTCCGATGCCGAGCCGGAACTGCGCACCTCGCTGCTTCCGGGCCTGCTGGCCAACCTGGGCCGCAACATCGGACGTGGTAGCCGGGATCTGGCGATCTTCGAGATGGGCCTGGTGTTCCAGGCCGCCACCGACGGCCGGCGTGCGCCGCGGCCGGGTGTCGATCGGCGTCCCGGCGAGGACGAGCTGGCGGCGATCGAGGCGACGGTGCCGCGTCAGCCGCGGCGGGTGGCCACCGTGCTGGCCGGCGAGCTGGAGCAGCCGGGCTGGTGGGGCCAGGGCCGCACGGCCGGTTGGGCCGATGCCGTCGAGTCGGCCCGGGTGATCGCGCGGGCCGCCCGGGTCGAGCTGGATGTGCGTCGGGCCGAGATCGCACCCTGGCATCCCGGCCGGTGTGCTGAACTGCTGCTGGCCGGCGATGTGGTCGCGACGGCGGGGGAGCTGCACCCGAGGGTGATCCAGAACCTCGGGCTACCGCCCCGGACCTGCGCGATGGAACTCGACCTGGACGCCTTCGCACCGCCGGAACCCGCCCAGGCCCCGGTGCTGTCGAACTTCCCGCCGGTGCTGCTCGATCTGGCCCTGGTGGTGGCCACCGAGGTGCCCGCCGAGTCGGTGCTGGCCGCGGTGCGCTCCGGGGCCGGTGAGCTGCTGGAGTCGGTGCGGCTGTTCGATGTCTACGCCGACGCCGACCGGCTGGGCGCGGGGCTGAAGTCGCTGGCGTTCGCGCTGCGACTGCGCGCGTCGGACCGCACGCTGACTCTGGACGAGGCCACGGCCGCCCGCGACAGCGCGGTCGCCGAGGCGGCCGATCGGGTGGGGGCCAGCCTCCGGGGATAACGCTCACTTCGGCGTTTGAATTAATTTTCACCTGCGTGCATAATCAATGGCATGGGAGTGCCAGTCGCGGTTGCCGGTGCCAGCGGCTACGCCGGCGGGGAGTTGCTGCGACTGCTGGCCGCCCATCCCAGCCTGGACGTGGTGGCAGCCACCGCGCACGGTCATGCCGGCCAGCCGCTGGCCGAGGTGCACCCGCAGCTGGTCAGCTACGGCGATCTGAGGCTGGCCAGCACCACACCGCACTCCTTCGAACAGGCCGAACTGGTGTTCCTGGCCCTGCCGCACGGAGCCTCGGCCGCCCTGGTCGGCCAGCTGCCGGCTGAGCTGAAGGTGGTGGATCTGGGCGCGGACTTCCGGCTGCTCGACGCCGAGGCCTGGCAGCGGTACTACGGCCTGCCGCACGCCGGCACCTGGACCTATGGCCTGCCGGAGCTGCCCGGTCAGCGTGCGCAGATCGCGACCAGCGATCGGGTCGCCAACACCGGCTGCTACGCGGTGGCGGTGATCACCGCGCTGGCGCCGCTGATCGCCGCCGGGCTCGCGGCGCCGGAGGACGTCGTAGTGGTGGCCGCCTCCGGCACGTCCGGTGCTGGCCGTGCGGTGAAGGCCCACCTGAGCGGCAGCGAGGTGATGGCGGACCTGGTCGCCTACAAGGTCGGCGCGCACCAGCACGTCCCCGAGATCCTGCAGGCCAGCGGCGCCCGGTCCCTGTCGATGACACCGGTGCTGGCGCCGATGCCGCGAGGCCTGCTGGCCACGGTCACCGCGCTGCCCACCCGGGCCGGCATCGCGGTGAGCGAGGTTCGTCAGGCGTTGTCCCAGGCCTATCAGGACGAGCCGTTCGTGCACGTCCTGCCCGCGGGCCGGCAGCCACACACCGCCGCCACCCTGGGTTCGAACTCGGTGCAGCTGCAGGTCGAGCTGGACCTCGACTCCGGACGGATCATCGTGCTCAGCGCGATCGACAACCTGGGCAAGGGCGCGGCCGGGCAGGCCGTCCAGAACGCCAACCTGATGCTCGGCCTGGACGAGACCGCCGGCCTGTCGGCGAACGGGATCGCGCCGTGAACAGCCTGGCCGAGCGGTTGGACGCGGCCGGGCAGAAAGCCGCAACGCTGATCGACGCGCTGCCCTGGCTGGAGCGGTTCCACGGCAAGATCGTCGTGATCAAGTACGGCGGCAACGCGATGTCCTCGCCCCAGTTGCAGCGGTCCTTCGCCGAGGACGTCGTCTTCCTGCGCTACGCGGGCCTGCGTCCGGTCGTGGTGCACGGCGGCGGCCCGCAGATCACCCAGCACCTGCAGCGGCTGGGTATCGCCAGCGAGTTCCGCGGCGGGTTGCGGGTGACCACGCCCGAGGCGATGAAGATCGTGCGGATGGTGCTGGTCGGCCAGGTCAACGGCGACATCGTCAACCTGATCAACGATCATGGGCCGTTCGCGGTGGGCCTGTCCGGCGAGGACGGTGGCCTGCTCACCGCCGAACGGCGGCCCGCGCTGGTCGACGGCGAGCTGGTCGACATCGGTCAGGTCGGCGACGTGGTCGAGGTGGATCCCAGCACGGTGACCGCGCTGCTCGACGCCGGCCGGATCCCGGTCATCGCCACCGTGGCGCGCGGCCGGGACGGGCTGTCCTACAACGTCAACGCCGACACGGCGGCGGCGGCGCTGGCGGCGGCCCTGGGCGCGCAGAAGCTCATCGTGCTCACTGACGTGGCCGGGCTGTACGCGCACTGGCCCGACACCACCGAGGTGATCGCCGAGATCAGCGTCTCGGAGCTGTCGCTACTGCTGCCCGGCCTGGCCGCGGGCATGGTGCCGAAGATGGAGGCCTGCGTGCGCGCGGTGCAGGCCGGGGTCGCGGCGGCGACGGTGCTGGACGGACGAGAACTGCACGCGCTACTGCTGGAGATCTTCACCAGCGAGGGCATCGGCACCATGGTGTTGCCGGATCGGAGAGCGTGATGAGCATCCAGGCCGGCACCGGTGAGCGGATGGGCAGCCGCTGGGCGGCGGCGATGATGAACAACTACGGCCAGCCGCCGGTTGCGCTGGCCAGCGGCCACGGCGTCCGGGTCCTGGACGTGGACGGCCGGGAATACCTGGACTTCGTGGCCGGCATCGCGGTGTCGGCGCTGGGCCACGCCCATCCGGCGATCATCGAGGCGGTCACCGCTCAGGTGGCCAGGCTGGCACACACGTCCAACCTGGTCATGCACGCGCCGGGCATCGAGCTGGCCGAGAAGCTCCAGGCGCTGCTGGGCGCGCCGGATGCCCGGGTCTTCTTCGCCAACGACGGCACCGAGGCCAACGAGTGTGCGATCAAGATGGCGCGTCTGCACGGGCGGGCCGCTGATCCGAGCGGTGGCCGGCTGGGCCTGGTGTCAACCCGAAACAGCTTCCACGGCCGGACCCTGGGCTCGCTGTCGATCACCGGCAACGAGGCCAAGCGGGCACCGTTCGAACCGTTGCCCGGTCCGGTGACCTTCGTCGAGTTCGGCGACGTCGCCGCCCTGGCCGCGGCGATGGGTCCCGGTGTGGCTGCGGTGTTCCTCGAGCCGACCCAGGGTGAGGGCGGGGTGGTGCCCGCGCCGATCGGCTATCTCGCCGCCGCGCGGCAGCTCTGTGACGAGGCCGGGGCGCTGCTGGTGATCGATGAGGTGCAGAGCGGCATCGGACGGACCGGGCACTGGTTCGCCAGCGCGGCCGCCGGGGTCCGGCCCGACATCCTGACCCTGGCCAAGGGGCTGGGTGGTGGCCTACCGATCGGTGCCTGTATTGGGTTCGGCTCCGCCGCCGGCCTGCTCACCCCCGGCTCGCACGGCAGCACCTTCGGCGGTAACCCGATCTCGTGCGCGGCCGCCCTGGCCGTGCTGAGCACCATCGAACGCGATGGACTGTTGGATCGGGTCCGGCGCACCGGCCGCCTGCTACACGAGGGCCTGCGGGGCATCGACAGCCCGCTGGTCGCCGAGGTGCGCGGCAGCGGCCTGTGGTGGGGCGTCGGTCTGACCGGGCCGTTCGCCGGCGCGATCGAGACCGCCGCCCGCGATCACGGCCTGCTGGTCAACGCGGTCAAGCCGGACGGGCTCCGGCTGGCGCCGCCGCTGATCGTGGACGAGGCAAGCGTGATCGAGGCGGTACGCCGGCTCACCGCCGCCTGCACAGCGGTAGCAGCCGATGAAGCCGCCGCGCCAGCGGCCGTTGGAGCAGCCGCGGTAGTGGTGGGCCCGGTCGGGGGCAGCAGATGACCAGGCACTTGTTGCGCGATGACGATCTCGATCCCGCTGAATTGATCGAGGTACTCGACCTGGCCGGGCGGCTGAAGGCCGACCGGTTCGGCCACCGTCCGCTGGCGGGTCCGCGGACGGTCGCCATGCTCTTCGACAAGCCGTCCACCCGGACCAGGGTCTCTTTCAGCGTCGGGATCGCCGAGCTCGGCGGGTACCCGCTGAGCATGGAACGAGACAGCAGCCAGCTCGGTCGTGGTGAGCCGGTGGCCGACACCGCCCGGGTGCTGGCGCGTCAGGTGGCGGCCATCATCTGGCGTACCTCGTCCCAGCACGGGCTGCGGCAGATGGCGGCGGCCAGCACGGTGCCGGTGATCAACGCGCTGACCGATGACTTCCACCCGTGCCAGATTCTGGCCGACCTGCTGACCATCCGCGAGCACAAGGGAAAGCTCGCCGGCCTGCGGCTGAGCTACCTGGGCGACGGGGCGAACAACATGGCCAATTCCTACCTTCTCGGCGGGGCCATCGCCGGCATGCAGGTCACCATCGCCAGCCCGGCCGGCGTGCTGCCGGATCCGGCCGTGCTGCATCGCGCCGCCGAGATAGCCGCCAGCACCGGCGGCTCGGTGGCCCTCACCTCCGACCCGCAACGGGCGCTGGACGGTGCCGACGTGCTGGCTACCGACACCTGGGTGTCGATGGGTCAAGAGGAGCCGGGCCAGCAGGAGCCGGGCCAGCAGGAGCCGGGTCAGGCTGCCCGGGAGGCCGCGTTGCGGCCCTTCAGCCTCAGCTCCGAAGCACTCGGACGGGCCGCCAGCGACGCCATCGTGCTGCACTGCCTGCCTGCCTACCGGGGCAAGGAGATCGAGGCGGCGGTGATCGACGGCCCGCAGAGCGTGGTGTGGGACGAGGCCGAGAACCGGCTGCATGCCCAGAAGGCCCTGCTGAGCTGGTTGCTGGAGCGGTCCTGATGGCCGAGCCACTCACGCCGCCCTTCGAGCCGGCGAGTTCCGGTGCCCGCCACCCGCCCGGCCTGGTCCGGCCCGGTCACCACCAGCTGGGCGAGCTCACCGGGCGGGCCGTCCGGCAGGCCAGGATCGTGGCGCTGCTGGCCGAACACTCGGTGGGTTCGCAGGGCGAGCTGGCCGCGCTGCTGGCAGCCGCCGGCATCCGAGCCACCCAGGCCACCCTGAGCCGCGACCTGGACGAGCTGGGGGCGGTGAAACTGCGTACCCCCGACGGTGGCCAGCCGATGTACGTGGTACCCGAGGACGGCGCCCCGCTGGCGGCCCGGCGGCTGGACGACGCGCCCCCGCAGCGGCTGGCCCGGTTGCTGGCAGAGCTGCTGATCTCGGCCGAATCCAGCGCGAACATGGTGGTGTTGCGGACCCCGCCCGGCGCGTCGAACTTCCTGGCCAGCGCGCTCGACCGGGCCGGCCTGCCGGACGTTCTCGGCACGATCGCCGGGGATGACACCATCCTGGTGGTGAGCCGGGACCCGGCGGGCGGTCAGGCCCTGGCCCAGCACCTGCGACAGCTGTCCAATCCGAGTTGAGCAAGCCCAGCGACCCCGAGCGGTCATAGAAGGAGATGTGTTGATGAGCAAGCGGATCGTGCTCGCCTATTCAGGTGGCCTGGACACCTCGGTGGCGATCGGTTGGATCGCGGCCGAGACCGGTGCCGAGGTCATCTGCGTGGCCGCGGACGTGGGCCAGGGCGGCGAGGATCTCGACGCCATCCGGCAGCGCGCGCTGGACTGCGGCGCGGTCGAGTCGGTGGTGCTGGACCTCAAGACCGAGTTCGCCGAGGAGTACTGCCTGCCGGCATTGCGTGCCAATGCCCTGTACCTGGAGCGTTACCCGCTGGTCTCGGCGCTGTCCCGGCCGGTGATCGCCAAGCATCTGGCACTGGCCGCCGGCCAGTACGGTGCCGACACGGTGGCCCACGGCTGCACCGGCAAGGGCAACGATCAGGTGCGTTTCGAGGTGGGCATCGGCGCCATCGCGCCCGACCTCAAGGTGCTCGCGCCGGTCCGCGACAGCGGCATGACCCGGGACAAGGCCATCCAGTTCGCCGAGGACCGGGGCCTGCCGATCGACCAGTCCAAGCGCTCGCCCTACTCGGTGGACCAGAACCTGTGGGGACGCGCGGTCGAGACCGGCTTCCTGGAGGACCCGTGGAACGGCCCGATCGAGGACGTGTACTCCTACACCAGTGACCCGTCCCAGCCGCGCGAGGCTGATGAGGTGATCGTCAGCTTCGACGACGGTGTTCCGACCGCTGTCGACGGCACATCGGTCACGGTGCTCGAGGCCATCGAGTTGCTCAATGCCCGCGCCGGCGCGCAGGGCGTCGGTCGGCTGGACATGGTCGAGGACCGGCTGGTGGGCATCAAGAGCCGCGAGGTGTACGAGGCTCCCGGAGCCATCGCGCTGATCACCGCACATCAGGAGCTGGAGGATCTCACCGTCGAGCGTGACCTGCGCAGGTTCAAGTTCTCCGTCGAGCAACGCTGGACCGAGCTGGTCTATGACGGCCTGTGGTTCTCCCCGCTACGGCGGTCGCTGGATGCCTTCATCGACTCCTCCCAGCGCCACGTCACCGGCGACATCCGGCTCCGGCTGCACGCCGGCCGCGCGGTGCCGACCGGCAGGCGTGGCGCGGGCTCGCTGTATGACTTCGACCTGGCCACCTATGACACCGGTGACACCTTCGACCAGAGCCTGTCCAAGGGCTTCGTGCAGCTCTGGGGCCTGCCCAGTCGCATCGCCGCTCGGCGTGAGCAGAAGCTCGGCACGTGAACCCCTCGAAGCCGGTCGCGCTCTGGGGCGGCCGGTTCTCCGGCGTGCCGGCCGAGGCGCTGGCCGCGCTCTCGGTGTCCACCCATTTCGACTGGCGACTGGCCAGGCACGACATCGCCGGTTCGCGGGCACATGCCCGGGTGCTCGAGCAGGCCGGCCTGCTCACCCACGATGAGCTGTCGGCGATGCTCGCGGCCTTGGATCGTCTCCATGCCGATGTCGCCTCGGGCGCGTTCAGCTTCTCCGCCGACGACGAGGACGTGCACACGGCGCTGGAGCGCGGCCTGATCGAGCGTGCCGGCGCCGAACTCGGTGGCCGGCTGCGGGCCGGTCGCTCGCGCAACGACCAGATCGCCACGCTGATCCGGATGTACCTGCGCGAGCAGGCTCGCGAGCTGGCGACGCTGATCATCGGTCTGGCCGCGGCGCTCAGCGACCAGGCCGCCGATCATCCCGAGGCCGCGATGCCGGGCCGGACGCACCTGCAGCATGCCCAGCCGGTATTGCTGGCTCACCACCTGCTGGCTCATTGCTGGCCGTTGCTGCGCACCCTGCAGCGGCTGCGCGACTGGGACGCGCGGGCTGCGGTCAGCCCGTACGGTTCTGGCGCGCTGGCCGGCAGCTCGCTGGGCCTCGATCCGCGTGCGGTGGCCGCCGAACTCGGCTTTGCCTCAGCAGCGGAGAACTCCATCGACGCCACCGCCTCGCGCGATGTCGTTGCGGAATTCTCTTTCGTGACGACGATGCTGGCGGTCGATCTGTCCCGGCTGGCCGAGGAGATCATCGTCTGGGCGACCAAGGAGTTCTCCTTCGTCACGCTGGCCGACGCCTATTCCACCGGGTCCTCGATCATGCCGCAGAAGAAGAATCCGGACGTGGCCGAGCTGGCCCGGGGCAAGGCGGGCCGGCTGATCGGTGATCATGCTGGCCTGTTGGCAACCCTCAAGGGCCTGCCGCTGGCCTACAACCGCGACCTGCAGGAGGACAAGGAGCCGGTATTCGACGCGATCGACAGCCTGCGGCTCCTGCTGCCGGCGATGACCTGCCTGGTGGCCACCCTGGTCTTCGACACCGAGCGGTTGGCGTCACTGGCGCCGCAGGGATTCTCGCTGGCGACCGACATTGCCGAATGGTTGGTCCGCAACGGCGTCGGCTTTCGGACGGCCCACGAGGTGGCGGGGGAGTGTGTGCGGGTCTGCGAGGGCCGGGGCATCGAACTGCACGAGCTGTCCGATGCCGACTTCGCCGACATCTCACCGCAGCTCACGCCCGAGGTGCGCTCGGTGCTCACCGTGGCCGGCTCGCTGGCGAGCCGATCCTCCTATGGAGGGACGGCGCCGGTGCGGGTCGCCGAGCAGTTGCAGCGGGTACGGGCGCACCTCACCGAGTGGCGGCGCTGGGCCTGAGAAGAGGACTGGGCTGATGGTGCCCGATCGCGAGCTGTTGGCCGGGCCGGCCTTGGTGGTCGCCCCGAGTCTGCTGGGTGCGCTGCTGCTCAGCACCGTCGACGGCCAGGACGTGCTCGCCCGGGTGACCGAGGTCGAGGCCTACGAGGGCGGCCTCGACCCCGCCTCGCATGCCTTTCGGGGCCGGACAAGACGCAACTCGGTGATGTTCGGGCCGGCCGGTCATCTCTACTGTTACTTCGTCTACGGCATGCACTGGTGCGCCAACATCGTGTGTGGCGGGCCGGACGAGGCGTCGGCGGTGTTGTTGCGGGCCGCCGAGATCGTGCAGGGCGAGCAGTTCGCCCGGCAGCGCAGGACGAGCCCGATGCCGGCAGCAAGGCTGGCCAGCGGGCCGGCCAGGCTGGCCCGCGGCCTCGGACTGGACGGCCGCCACACCGGTCTGGATCTGCTGAACCCCGTCTCGGCAGTCCAGCTGCTCGAACTGGGCTCACCCGCGGCGGTCTGCAGCGGCCCGAGGGTGGGGGTCAGTGTCGCGGTGGAGCATCCCTGGCGGTTTTGGCTGCCGGACGAGCCGTCGGTGTCGGCCTATCGTCGAGGTGGTCGCCCCCGAACCCGACCGCCGACGGGCGCCCAGAACCGGACGGTGCGGTGACAGGACGCCGCGGACAGTAGCAGTATCCGACTGCCATCTCAGGTGGTGGCCCGGTTCACACTCGGCCGTCGCTGAAGATTCTGGCTACCAGGTCCCTGTGTCGCCGAAGAAACGGGGCCTCTAGCCGTTCCCGACCCCGGATTTGACCCCCGTTTGGCCCTCGGCTAATGTTCTGTCTGCACGGCGAACGGAGCCCGAAACGGGGACCGGCCGGCAGGCCACCAGAAGGTTTTAGCGGCATCAAAACCGCGGCCTCACGGTGAGCCCGGGACGAGCAGGTCGGTTTGACACTGCGAATCGGACCGAGTAACGTTGTACAGGTTGCCCCGGAGCAAGTCGAAAGCCTTGCGATGGTGTGCGTCCGCTCCTTGAGAACTCAACAGTGTGCCGAAAGTTAGTGCCATAAAAAGCATTACCTCGTCTGCGATGCGCACGTTAAAATGCGTATTCGTAAGCGAATTTCTTTGATTGATACGAGCAATACCAGCTCGGATTGGTCAGCGATCAAATGGCTACTTCGGTAGCTTTTCTGTGTCGACAACGCCCGCTGAAGGTTCGCCTTCATGGCTAGTCATATAAACATTCACGGAGAGTTTGATTCTGGCTCAGGACGAACGCTGGCGGCGTGCTTAACACATGCAAGTCGAGCGACGCTCCTCCTTCGGGAGGATGACGGAGCGGCGAACGGGTGAGTAACACGTGGGCAA
>JBPCPA010000057.1:0-12507 GCA_050999655.1 Jatrophihabitans sp. | reverse complement strand
GTCCCGGCGGGCGGCCCGGGCGCTGGGTGACCGGATCCCGTGGGCCGGGGTCCGGGTCAACGAAGCATAGGACCACTTCTGCCCCCTACGGCACGCCCGGGGCCTCGCCCACCAGGTCACGACCTTCGTCTAGGCCGCCCGGGCCGCGACCGGGTAGTCACCCTGATGCCACCGACCTGGTGCCACCGATCCGCCGTCCCCGGCTGTACTTCTCCCTGCGCAGCCCGTACAGCTGGCTGACCGTGCGCCGGCTGCGGGCGTCGGTACCGCAACTGTCCAGCGCCTTCGAATGCTTTCCGTACTGGGATCCCGACCCGCACACCGCCGCCGCGCTGACCGGCCGCGGTGGTGAGTTCCTCTACGTCCAGATGAGCCGGGCCAAGCACCTGTACCTGCTGGCCGACACCCGGCGGCTGGCCGAGCGCGATGGCCTGGCGATGCACTGGCCGGTGGATCTGGAGCCGTGGTGGGAACTGCCGAACCTGGCCTGGCTGCAGGCCCGTCACCAGGGTCGGGAGTGGCCGTTCTACGACGCGCTGGTGCAGGCTCGCTGGGAACGTGGCGAGAACATCTGCGAGCCGGACGTGCTGCGCCGCGCCGCCGAGCGGGCCGGTCTGGATCCCGAGCAGGCGGTACTGGCGCCGGCCGATCCGCAGCTGCGGGCCGAGGCGGTGGACTGCCTCTACCAGGCTTATCTCGACGACGTGTTCGGCATTCCGTACCTCAGATGGGGCCGGCACCGCTTCTGGGGCTATGACCGGCTGGCGGCGTTTCTGGAACTCTGGCGGGAGCCCGCCGGGTCGCCCGCTGTTCCGGCCGACTTAGCCGCCGATAGCCTCGCCGATCCCGCTGACAGCCTCACCGAGCAGGTCAGCGGCGATCGCGATTGTGCCGGTGGCTGCGGCTGAAACGCCGTTCAGCCGGCCAGCACGATGGTGCCGGGCTGCGGCGGATGCTCGGCGAAGTAGCGGTCCTCGCCGTCCAGCCAGTCCAGCCATGCCTGCTGCGGCGGACCGTCCCGGTCGATCCAGCGGCGCAGCCGGACCGCCCGCGCGACGTCGATGAAGATGCCCAGGCTGGCCAGTGGCGCGCAGCTGTCGATGGCGCAGACCCCCTCCACGATGAGCACTTTCGCCAGCGGCACGCTGACCTGCTCGGCGAACCGGCCGGCGGTCCAGTCATAGCGGCGGTAGCTCCCGGGACGGCCGGCCGCCAGCGGGCCCAGGACGCCCTCGCGCAGCCGGTCGGCGTAGCCGGACTGGCCGCTCCAGCCGTCCAGCAGGTCGTCGGTATGCAGCACCGGCGCGCCCGGCAGCAGCCCCGCCAGCGCGCCGGCCAGGCCGGACTTGCCGGCGGCGGCACCGCCGTCGATGGCGAGCACCCGCACCTGGCCGCAGCGCGCCGGTGCCGAGGCGATCGCGGCGGTCAGCTCAGCCAACGGATACAGGTCGACGGGGCTGGCCACCGGCCAACCCTAGCCGCGACCGGTGTCTGCGACCGCTGGCTGCGACCGGGTCAGACGCTGATCGGACGGGCCGCGTGCACCGCCCGCAGCCAGTGCTCCAGCGGCAACGAACCGCGGCGGGCCACCGCGATCCCGCTGTCCAACAGGATCGGGTAGGCGGTGCGGGACAGCTCGTGCACCTGCGGCCGGGCCAGAAAGGCCTCGCGCTCCTCATCGCCGAAGCCGGTGGGGTCATTGCCGGTGAGCCGGCACCACAATAGGAAGACCGTGTCCTGCGCTGTCAACATGGCAGCCACCTCCGCCCACCACGCTGCCGGCTCCAGATGGCAGCGGTGCCACCGTGACGTGACGTCCAAGCGAATTGTGGGGTTACAGCACCGCGCCGTCGTCATCGGACTCGTCCCGCGGCTCCGGCCGCAGCCGCAGCGCGAGCAGGCCGGCGCCGAACAGCACTAGCACCACGCCGAGCGGCAACGGCAGATCCGCCGGCAGGCCGAGCGGGTAGCCGAACGCGATCACTGCAATTCCGACCAGGGTCACCAGCACCGCCATCGCGGTGGCCAGCGCCGGCCGCGGGACGGGCGGCGGCGGCGGCGGGATGAAGTGCTCGACCTCCGCTACCGCGTCCCGACCGGTCTGGCCGGCGTCCTCGACGGTCACCGAATTCCACTCCAGCAACGGCCGGCCCAGATCTGGCATGCCGGCGATGATCGCGGCGAATTCGGAGTCGGTGTCGATGCCATGCAGCGGATCGGGACGCAGGTCGCGCTCGCGATGCCGGTTGGTCGAGACCTCGATGCCGAGCTCGCTGGCGACCTCGGTGAGCACCTGCTGCGCCTGGGCGGTCAGGTCGGCGGCCACGTAGAGCCGATCGGCGGTCACCGGGTCGTTGGTCGGCTCGACATAGGCCGGAACGTCGCGCAGGCCAAGCACGTCCAGCAGGTGGTCGGCCAGCCGGGGGTCGACGTCGGCGACCGGCGCGTAGGCGTCGGAGTCCAGCCCGTTGTCGCGACGGCCGCGGTGCGAGGCCGGCGAGCTCATGGGCGCACCGGCGCGGTCGATGCTGCTCGGGACACGGCTAGTCGCCGATCCCGGCGGGCAGCTGCTCGGCGATGAAGTCCAGGGTCCGGCTGAAGATCAACTCGGCGTCGTTGTCCAGGGTGGCCACGTGATAGCTGTTGCTGAGCGCGACCTCGGTCACCGTGGTGGCGCTGGCCCCGGCGTGCAGTAGCCGGCCGGACAGCTCGTCCACCACGTGGTCCTCGGTGGAGTGGAAGTACAGCACCGGGACGGTGATGCTGGCCAGCTCGGCAACCGTCAGCTTCCACAGCTGCATCATCGAGACCAGGGCCCGTAACGGGGTCTTGTCATAGCTGTGCTCGGTGACGCCGGACTTCTTGATGTCGTTGCCGATACCCGGCCGCGAGGGCACCGCCCAGGCCAGGTATCTGGCGAGCTGGGCGTCCTTGCGCAGGGTGCCGTAGGCGGGATTGACCAGCACCAGGCCGGCCAGCTTGGACTCCGGTCGGCCGGCCTGCTCCTCGGCGAGCCGGGTCACCAGGGTGCCGCCCATCGACAGGCCGCCGGCGAAGATCACGTCGCAGCGGGCGGCGAGCTCGTCGTAGGCGCGGACGATCTCGGCGTACCAGTCCGTCCACCTGGTGGTGTTGAGGTCCTGCCAGCTGGTGCCATGGCCGGGCAGCCGGGGCAGCCGGACGGTGTAGCCGGCACCGGCCAGCTGCTGGGCCCACGGCCGCATGCTGTACGGGCTGCCGGTGAAACCGTGGCTGATCAGCACGCCGATCCGACCGGACGGGCCGGACCCGTCTGCGGTGAACGGCTCGGCACCGGCGACGACCTGCGTGGCTGGCGGGTTGGGCACGCTGACTCCCTTGCGCTGTGGTGCCTCCATCATGCCGTCCCGAAAACGTCCTGGCTACGTCCGGGCCGCCGTCAGGCAGCAGAGAGGGCACGGTTGCGGCCGCAGGGGATAATTGTCGCCAGCAGCCGCGCACGACTATGGTCAGCTCAGCGAACCGTGATGAAGCCGCAGGAGGCCGCCGAGGTGCTGTACTGGTTTCTGAAGTTCGTCGGGTTGGGCCCGTGGCTCAAGGCGATCTGGCGCCCGTACGTCGAGGGTGCGGAGAACCTGCCCGAACACGGCGGCGCGATCCTGGCCAGCAACCACCTGTCCTTCTGCGACTCGTTCTTCATGCCGATCATGGTCAAGCGTCGGGTGACCTTTCTGGCCAAGGCCGAGTACTTCACCACCGCCGGCCTCAAGGGCAGGTTGTCGCGGATGTTCTTCGCCGGGGTCGGTCAGGTGCCGATCGACCGTGACGACGCCGACGCCTCCCGCGGGGCGCTGACTGCCGGGGTCCGGATCCTGCGCCAGGGCGACCTGCTGGGCATCTATCCCGAGGGCACCCGCTCGCCGGACGGCCGGCTCTACAAGGGCAAGACCGGGGTCGCCCGGATGGCGCTGGAGGCCGGCGTGCCGGTGATCCCGGTGGCTATGATCGACACCGAGAAGATGATGCCGACCGGCCGCAAGCTGCCGCACCTGCGCCCGCGGCCGGGCGTCCGGTTCGGCAAGCCGCTGGACTTCTCCCGCTATGAGGGGCTGGCCGGCGACCGGTTCGTCGAGCGGTCCATGACCGACGAGATCATGTACGAGCTGATGCAGCTGTCCGGCCAGGAATACGTCGACACCTACGCCGCGAAGGTGAAGCTGGCGACCGGTGCCAACCTCGGCTTCGGCGCCAAGGCTGGCCATCCCGACGCGGTCGGCAGCACTCGCGATGACCGGGTGCCGACCGAGCGGGCAAGCTGACGGCGCGCGGGCAGCTTCGTTGAGGTACTTCTACGACTGCGAGTTCATCGAGGACGGCACCACCATCTCGCTGGTCTCGATCGGCGTGGTGGACGAGGCCGGCCGCGAGTTCTACGCGGTGTCCACCGAGTTCGACCCCGGCCGGGCCATCGACTGGGTTCGCCGCAACGTGCTGAACCAGTTGCCGGCGCCGGCCGATCCGGCGTGGCGCTCCCGGACCCGGATACGCGAGGACCTGCTGGCCTTTCTGCTCGAACCCGGCCAGCCGGTCGAGCTGTGGGCCTGGATGGCCAGCTATGACCATGTGGTGCTGGCCCAGCTGTGGGGTGACATGCGCGCGCTACCCCGCCAGCTGCCCAGGTTCACCCACGAGCTGCGCCAGCTGTGGGAGCACGCCGGCAGCCCGCCGTTGCCGTCAGCGGGCCCGGACGCGCACGACGCGCTGGCCGACGCCCGGCACAACCTGGCTCGGTGGCGGGTCATCGAGGGGTTGCTCACGCCGGGCTGATCGTCGGGCTCGCTATGCTGCCCACTCGACAACGCCGTCGTGCCGCAAGCGTGCTCGCTCGGAGTACCTGCTGGAAAGGATTGCTCACATGCGTATCGGTGTGCTCACCGGCGGTGGCGATTGCCCCGGTCTGAACGCGGTCATCCGCGCTGTGGTCCGCAAGGGCGTCGGGGTCTACGGCTATGAATTCGTCGGGTTTCGCGATGGCTGGCGTGGCCCGCTGGAAAACCTGACCCAGCCGCTGGGGGTGGCCGAGGTGCGGGGCATCCTGCCGCGCGGTGGCACCATTCTCGGCTCGTCGCGGACCAACCCGTTCAAGATCGAGGGCGGCGTCGACCAGATCCGGGAGAACCTGCACTCGCTGGGCATCGACGCGCTGGTCGCGATCGGTGGCGAGGACACCCTGGGAGTGGCCACCAAGCTGCACGAGCTGGCGGTGAACGTGGTCGGCGTACCCAAGACCATCGACAACGACCTCAACGCCACCGACTACACCTTCGGCTTCGACACCGCGGTGAACATCGCGATGGAGGCCATCGACCGGCTGCACACCACCGCCGAGTCTCACCACCGGGCCCTGATCGTGGAGGTGATGGGCCGGCACGCCGGCTGGATCGCGCTGCACGCCGGGCTGGCCGGCGGTGCCAACGTGATCCTGATCCCCGAACAGCGATTCTCGATCGAGCGCGTTTGCGCCTATGTGGAAAGCAGATTCGAGTCCCACTACGCGCCGATCATCGTGATCGCCGAGGGTGCCATGCCGCTCGAGGGTGAGATGGCGACGCTGGACAAGGGCGTGGATGCCTTCGGGCACGCCCGGCTCGGCGGCATCGGCGACTGGCTGGCCTCAGAGATCGAGAGCCGGACCGGCAAGGAGGCCCGCACCACGGTGCTCGGCCACATCCAGCGGGGTGGCACGCCGACCGCCTTCGACCGGGTGCTGGCGACCCGGTTCGGCCTGCATGCCATCGACGCGGTGCACGCCGCCGACTGGGGCAAGATGGTGGCGCTGCGCGGCACCGAGATCGCCCGGGTGCCGCTGGCCGATGCCACCACGACGCTCAAGACGGTGCCGCCGGAGTTCTACGCCGAAGCCGAGGTCTTTTTCGGATGAGCCGCGTGCGCGAAGACCCGTGTCGATGAGCCGCGTGCGCGAAGACCGCTGATCGCGGCACGTACCCTTGGTCGGTGAGCGTGCGCATGCAGCAGAGTCCTGACCCGGCCGGGCTGAATCTGGACGGCTGGCGTGACCTGCCGGCTGCCCAGCAGCCGAGTTGGCCCGATCTGGCAGTGCTGCGTGAAGTCTCGGCGACCTTGTCGATGCGACCGCCACTGGTGGTGGCCAGCGAGGTGGACGCGCTGACCAGCCGGCTGGCCCAGGTCGCGCGGGGCGAGGCGTTTCTGCTGCAGGGTGGCGATTGCGCCGAGACCTTCGCCACCTCGTCGCAGGCCGACGTGGCCGGCAAGGCCCGGGTGTTGCTGCAGATGGCAGTGGTGCTGACCTACGGCGCGTCCATGCCGGTGGTCAAGCTCGGGCGGATGGCCGGGCAGTACGCCAAGCCCCGCTCGACCGAGTTGGACGCCCTGGGGTTGCCGTCCTACCGCGGTGACATGGTCAACGAGTTGCACGGCGACCTGGCGGCCCGCACCCCGGACCCGCGCCGGTTGCTGCAGGCCTACGCCACCGCCGCGAGCACCCTGAACCTGCTGCGCGCCTACGCCGCCGGTGGGCTGGCGTCGCTGGAGAAGGTGCATTCCTGGAACACCGCCTTCGCCCGCGACACCGAGACCGGCAGCCGCTACGAGCAACTGGCCGCCGAGATCGATCGAGCGGTGCGCTTCATGCGGGCCTGCGGGGTGCATGACGCTGCCCTCGACGGTGTCGAGCTGTACGCCAGTCACGAGGCGTTGATCCTGGAGTACGAGCGAGCGCTCACCCGGGTAGAGAACGGCCGGGGCTATGACCTGTCCGCCCACTTCGTCTGGGTGGGGGAGCGGACCCGGCAGATGGACGGGGCGCACCTGGACTTCGTGTCCCGGATTGCCAACCCGATCGGGGTCAAACTCGGGCCGAGCACCACGCCGGAGTTCGCGGCCGAACTGGTCGAGCGGCTTGACCCGGACGGCGTCCCGGGTCGGCTGACGCTGATCAGCCGGATGGGCAACTCCCGGGTCCGCGAGGCGCTGCCGCCACTGATCGAGAAGGTCCGTTCGACCGGGCACCTGGTGGTCTGGCAGTGCGATCCGATGCACGGCAACACCGAAGAGACCGCGACCGGCATCAAGACCCGGCACCTGGACCGGATCATCGACGAGGTCGACGGATTCTTCGACGTGCATGCCGAGCTGAGCACCCATCCCGGTGGCCTGCCCGTGGAGCTGACCGGCGACGATGTCACCGAATGCCTCGGCGGCACCGCCGAGCTGACAGCGGCCGACCTGTCCCGCCGGTACGAGACCGCCTGCGATCCGCGGCTGAACCTCGAGCAGTCCCTGGAGCTGGCGTTCCGGGTTGCCGAACGGCTGGTGGCCGACCGGCAGCGGCGGGAGATCGGCCAGCTCGACGGCCCGGACCGATGACCGTCGTCGACCTGCGCAGCGACACCGTCACCAGGCCGTCGCCGGCGATGCGGCAGGCGATGGCGGCCGCCGAGGTCGGTGACGACGTCTTCGGCGATGACCCGACGGTGGCCGCGCTCGAACGCGAGGTCGCCGAGCTGCTCGGGCACCAGGCCGGCCTGTTCACCCCGTCCGGGACGCTGGCAAACCAGTTGGGCTTGCGGCTGCTGGTGAAACCCGGTCAGGAACTGGTGTGTGACCACGATGCGCATGTGGTGCGCGCCGAGCTGGGAGCGGCGGCGGTGTTCTCCGGCATCACCACCCGCACCTGGCAGGCGGCGCGAGGCGTGCTTGATCCGGCGGTGGTTGCCGACGTGATCAGCCCGAACGCCGGGCCCTACCAGGTCTCGACCGTGGCGATCGCGGTGGAGAACACCCACAACTTCGGCGGTGGCACCGTCCAGCCGCTGGCAGCAGTGCGGGAGGTGCAGCGGCTCGGCCGGACACACGGGCTCGGCCTGCACCTGGACGGCGCTCGTTTGTGGAATGCCCATATCGCATCGGGGCATTCCTTGTCCGAGCTGGCAGCCGGCTTCGACACGGTGTCGGTCTGCCTGTCCAAGGGCCTGGGCGCGCCGGTGGGCTCGGTGCTGGTATCCACCACCGAGCGGATCGCTGAGGCCCGGATCTGGCGCAAGCGCTACGGCGGCGGCATGCGGCAGGTTGGCATCCTGGCCGCCGCGGGACGTTTCGCCTTGATCAACAACCTGAAACTGCTCGCCGACGACCATGCCCGGGCCAGCCGGCTGGCAGCAGAACTCGACGGGGACCCGGCCGGCACCGAGACCAATATCGTGGTGCTCACGGTGCCTGATGCCGCCGCGGTCGCCGCCGCCGCCGCCGAGCAGGGCGTGCTGACCGCAGCCCTCGGACCCCGCCTGCTGCGACTGGTGACCCACCTGGACGTCGACGACGCCGGTATCGAACGGGCCGTGGCGGTGCTGCGCCCGCTCGTGCTGGGCTGAGTCAGGGCGCCGAGCGAGTCGGGCGCCGGGCATGCTCGGCTGCCGGTCGGCCGGACAGCCGGGCGGCCAGGCCGATCATCGCCAGCAACATCAGCCCGAAGAACACCGCGAAACCGGCTTCGAGCTTCCAGGCGGCCGGGACCGTCATCGGGCTGCCGGGCAGTTCGGCATAGTCGGGATGCTGCGGGTTCACCAGCGCGATGATCTGGGTGCCGGGCTGGTCCTCGGTCCGGTACGGCAGGTGGGCGGTGCTCACGCGTGCAGCCTAGGAAACCTCCGCCGGCCCGCCGGGGACCGGTCACAACTCGGCGAGAAAGGGCCCGAGGATCCTGGCCAACCGGTGTGCCATGTCGGCCGCCGACTCATCCGGACGCTGCACCCACCAGCGCAGCAGCGACTCCCCGGCGCCGATGAGCGCGTGCGAGGCCACCTCGGCATCGATCGGGTCGCCCAGTACAGCGCTCATGGCCCGGTTGATGATGGCGAAGATCCGGTCCCGGTAGCCGATGGTGGCGGCGGCCACCGCGGTGTCGGCCGGCATCGTCTCGGAGTAGATGACGCCCCACCACGCCCGGTCGCGCTGCTCGGCGTAGCCGAACAGCCCGGCGGCGGTGGCCAGCACCTGCTCGGCCGGCGAGGCGGCGCCGGCCACCGACTTCTCGATGGCCTCGATCAGGCCCTCGCCGACGAAGGTGAGGCAGGCCAGGTAGAGCCGCTCCTTGGACTCGAAGTACAGGTAGAGCATCGGCTTGGTGACCCCGCACCGGCTGGCAATCTCGTTCATCGACGCGCCGGCATAGCCACGCTCGCAGAACACCTCGGTGGCCACCTCGAGCATCTGCGCCTCGCGTTCGGCGCGGCTGAGCCTTGCGGATGCCATGCCTGACAGCTTACCCTTCGGTAAACTTACCCATCGGTAAGAAGGAGGCACAACGATGGGACCCACCCAGATCCATGACCCGGTGATGTTCGCGGTCCCGGTGTTCGTGGTGTTCGTCCTGCTGGAGATCCTGGCCATTCACGTACTGCATCACGACCAGTTCGCGATCGCCGACACCGAGGACGGGCCGACCCGCGGCTACACGGTGGCCGACACCCGGACCAGCCTGACCATGGGCATCGGCTACTCGGTGGTCAACCTGTTCTGGCGCCTGGTGGTGCTGGTGATCTACTCCGCGCTCTACGAACTCACCCCGCTCAGGCTCAGCCCGCGTGACTGGTGGGTGTGGGTGCTGGTCTTCTTCGCCGACGACCTGGCCTACTACGGCTTTCACCGGGTTTCACACCGGGTCCGGTTCTTCTGGGCCGGCCACGTGGTGCATCACTCGTCCACCCACTACAACTTCTCCACCGCGCTGCGCCAGAAGTGGACGCCGATGCTGACCCTGCCGTTCTGGATGCCGCTGGCCCTGATCGGCATTCCGCCCTGGTTGATCTTCACCGCGATGGCCTGGAGCCTGATCTACCAGTTCTTCCTGCACACCGAGAAGATCGCGAAGATGCCGGCCTGGTTCGAGGCGGTCATGAACACCCCGTCCCACCACCGGGTGCACCACGGCAGCGACGCCGACTACCTGGACGTCAACTACGCCGGCATCCTGATCATCTGGGATCGGATGTTCCGCTCATTCGTGCCCGAAACCCATCGGGTGACATACGGGCTGACCAAGAACATCGACACCCACAACCCGATCAAGGTCGCCTTCGGTGAGTTCCTGGCGATCGGGCGAGATTGGCGCAATGCCCGTGGAATCAAGGTGAAACTGGGCCACGTGTTCGGACCGCCCGGCTGGGCTCCGGCGCCCGGTCAGGGGCTGTCCCGCGAGCATGCCGACCTTCAGCCGTCCTGACGTGCCAGCGAGCGAGCCGGCTCAGCCTGCCAGGTGTGCGGCGGAGGTGCGTCCCAGCAGGGCCGGCAGCGTGGTGACCACCTGCGCAAGCTCGTCCAGCGACCGTCCACTGAGCGCCTGGGCACCGTCCACCAGGGCTTCCTCCGGGCGCGGGTGGACGTCGACCATCACGCCGTCCGCGCCGGCCGCGATCCCGGCCCGGGCCAGTGGGACGACCAGGTCGCGCCGGCCGGCGGCGTGCGAGGGGTCGACGATGATCGGCAGGTGCGACAGCAGCTGCATCATCGGCACCGCCGAGACGTCGAACAGGTTGCGAATGGACGGCTCGTAACTGCGGATGCCCCGCTCGCACAGCACGATGTCGAGGTTGCCGCGCTGGGCGACGTACTCGGCGGCCATCAGCCACTCCTCGTAGGTCGCCGACAGGCCACGTTTGATCATCACCGGCTTGCCGACCCCGCCGACGGCCTGCAGCAGCCCGAAGTTCTGCATGTTGCGGGTGCCTACCTGCAACATGTCGGCGTACTCGGCGACGTCGTCCACATCGGAGATGTTCAGCACCTCGGTGACCACCGGCAGCCCGGTCTCGCGGCGCACCTCGGCCAGGATCTTCAGCCCCGCCAGCGCCAGACCCTGGAAGGCGTAGGGCGAGCTGCGCGGTTTGTAGGCGCCGCCGCGCAGCAGGGTGGCGCCGGCTCGCTTGGCCAGCAGGGCCGATTCCAGCGTCTGCTCCGGGGTTTCCACCGCGCACGGGCCGGCGATCAGGGTGAAGGTGTCCGGCCCGATCGGCACCCCGCCGACCCGGACGGTGCTGCGCTTGGTGTGGTTGTCAGCCGAGACCAGCTTGTACGGCGCGGTGATCCGCTTGGTGTCAGCGACCCCGCTCAGGCCGCTGACGTCGATGGTCTCCAGCACCGCCTCGGAGCCCACCACGCCGACAATGGTGCGGCTGACACCGCGGCTGACGAATGCCTGGCCACCGTGGGTGTGGATCTGGGTGACCACGGCGTCGACATCGAGTTGGGTTGCGGTAGCGGACATCACGATCACCATCGAGCAAGCCTATCGGTCACGCCGGTGGTCTAGACATCACACTTAGACGACGGTGAGCACGACCTGTGAGCCCACCGGCACCTGGGCGCCGGCGGCCGGGTCCATCCCGACCACCTTGTTCAGAAAGCCGCCGAACGCCTTCTTGATCTTGACCTTGAGGTTCAAGGCCTCCAGCGTCCGGCGTGCGTCATCGGCTGAGGTGCCGTTCGGGATCGAGGGCAGCGTGACCAGCGGCGGTCCCTTGGAGATCACCAGGTTCACCGTGCTGAACTTGGCCACCGAGGCGCCGGCGATCGGGTCCTGGCTGATCACCGAGCCGGCGGGCACCGTGGTGGAGAAGTCCTGGCTGAGCTGCACCTTGAACGATGCCTGGATGAGCGTGGAGTTCGCGTCCGCCTGGGTCTGGCCGGTCACCCCCGGCACCGCGACGATCGGCGGTCCGGTGGAGACATAGACGGTCACCTCGGCGTCGCGGGTGAGTTGGCCGCCGGCCGCCGGGTTGGTGCGGATCACCTGGCCGGCGGCGAACTTGCCGCTGTCATCGGTGATATCGCTGCGGTTCAGCCGTACCGGGATGCTGGCGAAGGCCTGCTGCGCCTGTGGGTAGCTCTTGCCGGCGACCGCCGGGACCTGATAGCGCTCGGCGCCCTTGGACACCACCAGCTGCACCGACTTGCCCGACAGCAGGTGGGCGCCGGCGCCGGGGTGGGTGCTCACCACCGCCCCGGACGGCACGCTCTCGGAGAATGCCTGGTCGGCCACCGGGTTCACCGCGAAGCCGTCCCCGCGCAGCAGCCGGACGGCGGCCGCCTGGGCCTGGCCGCTGACGTTGGGCACCTGGTGGTAGCGGCCCACCGCGAGGTACCAGGCGCCGTAGCCGGTGAGCAGCCCGAGCAGCAGGATCGCCAGCAGCACCAGCACGGTGCGCCGCCGCGCCCGCTGCCGGCGGCTGGGCGGTCGCTTGGCCGGCCGGCGGTCCTGGTCGCTGCCACCGGGACGCTGCGCGGCGCCGGGCTCGCGCTGCTGGATCGCGGTGTGCTGGGTCGCGCCACCACGGTACTGGGCGCCGTGGGTGGGGGCGGTGGTCGCCTCGGCGCTGGCCGCCGCCGGCTCCCCGCCCTTCCGCGCATTGGCGGCCGTCGGCGGCGACGACACCCACTTCTTCGACCGCGTCCGACTGGCCGGCAAGCGGATCGTGTGGGCCGACGACGCCC
>JBPCPA010000301.1:0-12717 GCA_050999655.1 Jatrophihabitans sp. | reverse complement strand
ACCGAGGGCCGGACGGCCGGTGCGCTGGTCAGCGGCCGGGTGCTGGACGGGCTCGCGGGGACGGGTGTGCGCGCCATGCCGGACGGCACGCCGGGCGAGGACACGCTCGCTGCCGGGTGGGCCGCTGGCGCCGCGGACCGGGTCGCCGTGCAGCCGGCGCCGGCCAGCACCAGCAGCAGCAACGCGGGTAGTCGCCAGCCGAGCGGCACCGGTTCGCCTTTCGTTCACGAGCAGTTGAGCAGATCATGCCAGCAGGTACGGTGAGCGGACGGTCGAGATGACCTGCGGGTCCGCACGACAGACTCGGGTGAGTCCGGGCTGCGTGCGTCCGAGGTATGCCAGGCCAGCATCTTGTGCCCCGGGCGGTGCCCGCTGTCCAATACAGCAATGGCCGCACCCCTGATTCATACCTACCTGCTTCGCGATACCCGCCACGGCGGCCCGGCCAGCCAGCCGACCACCGTCGCTGCCACCTTCGCCGCCTTCGTGGGCGCGGCCACCGCCTCGATCGACTGCGCGATCTATGACTTTCGGCTCAACGCACAACAGCTCGCCGGCCCGGTGATCACCGCGCTGAGCTCCGCGGCCGATCGCGGGGTGAGCGTCCGGATCGCCTACGACGCGGGCAAGCCGGTACCGGCCACCGCTGCCACCTTCGCCCGGCTGGCCGCCGACCCGGCTCCGCCGGGCACCGCCGCCTGGGTGAGCCAGCATTTCGCCGGCACGAAGGTGCAGACCAAGGCCATCACCGCGGCCAGCGGCCAGTTGATGCACTCGAAGTACCTCGTGCGCGACGGTGCCCTGACCGGGCACACCGCGGCGGTCTGGACCGGCTCGACGAACTTCACCGACGACGCCTGGACGTTGCAGGAGAACAACATCATCACGGTGAGCTCCGCAGCCGTGGCGGCCGCCTATCGCCTCGACTTCGAGGCGCTGTGGAGCGCCGGCGCGATCAAGGCAACGGGTGCCGGCGACAGCGGTTCGAGCAGGGTGGGCCAGGCATCGGTCGGCTGGGACTTCGCCCCCGGCGACGGCAAGGCCATCGACGCCGCGCTGGTGGCTGCGGTGTCGGCGGCCACCGAGCGCATCGCCATCGCCTCCATGGTGCTGACCTCCAGGACTGTGCTGTCGGCGCTGGTGGCCGCGCTCGATCGGGGCGTGCCGGTGAGCGGTATCTATGACAGCGGGCAGATGGGTCCGATCGAGCGGGAATGGGCCGGCAATGCCAACAGCGCGGCGGTACTGGCCGACTGGAACAAGCTCAAGGCCGTGCTGGCGCACAAGCGATCAGCGCCCTACACCGAGGACGGGCCGCACGACTTCATGCACAACAAGATCCTCATCGCCGACGCGATGCTGGTGACCGGCTCCTACAACTTCTCGGCCAATGCGGAGAAGAACGCCGAGAACCAGTTGCAGGTGAGCAGGAATCCAGCGTTGGTGACCCGGTACGCCGACTACATCGCGACGATCGTGGCCGTCTACAGCCGGTGAGTGAGGATCGCAGCGACGAAGGAGCGAGGACCGCAGCGATTGACAGCTAGCCGTACCCGCCGTCGGCCGGCGCGCAGACCGTCCGTGGTAGTAAGCCTCATGTGGCGCAGAATCCTCACCGGGTCGATGACCGCGTGACCGCCGGGCAGATCCGGGTCACCGGTGCGCGCGAGCACAATCTCAAGAACGTCGAGATAGCGATTCCGCGCGATGCGCTGGTGGTCTTCAGCGGGGTGTCGGGTTCGGGCAAGTCATCACTGGCCTTCGGCACCATCTACGCCGAAGCCCAGCGCCGCTACCTGGAATCGGTGGCGCCCTACGCGCGCCGGCTGATCGAGCAGGTCGGCGCGCCGCGGGTCGGCGACATCACCGGCCTGCCCCCGGCGATCGCGCTACAGCAGCGGCGGGGGGCGCCGAGCAGCCGATCCTCGGTGGGCACGGTCACCACGCTGTCCAACACGCTGCGCATGTTGCTGTCGCGGGCCGGGCGGTACCCGGCCGGCACCACCGAGAAGCTGGATTCGGACTGGTTCTCACCCAACACCGTGGTGGGCGCCTGCCCCGAATGCCACGGCGTCGGCACCGTGCACCGGGTGACCGAGTCCTCGCTGGTGCCCGATCCATCCCTCAGCATCCGCGATCGGGCCGTCGCGGCCTGGCCGGGGGCCTGGTTGGGCAAGAACTACCGCGACATCCTTGCCGAACTCGGCTATGACATCGACCGTCCGTGATCCGAACTGCCGGCCGCCGACCGGGAGTGGATCATGTTCACCGCCGAGGAACCGGTGGTCACCGTCCACCCGGTGCGCACCGCCGACCGGATCCAACGCGACTACCAGGGCACCTACGCCAGCGCCCGGCGTTACGTCCTGCACACCTATGCCAGCACCCAGAGCGCGCCCATCCGCAAGCGGGTGGCCCAGTTCCTGCTCACCGAACGCTGCCCGCTGTGCGGTGGCAAGCGGTTGCGCCAGCAGGCATTGGCCGTCACCTTCGCCGACCGGGACATCACCGGGTTGGCCCGGTTGCCGCTGATCGGCCTGGCGGGGCTCTTGCGGAGCGTCCTGGACGGTGCCGAACCGGAGCCGCCAGCCACCGCGCCGCTGGACTCGGGCCGGCTCACCGAGGTGGCGATCACCCTGGTGAACGACCTGCTGGAGCGGGTCGAAGTGCTGGTCGACCTCGGCCTGGGCTACCTGGGAATGGATCGCGCAACCCCGACCCTGTCGGTGGGGGAGTTGCAGCGGCTGCGCCTGGCCACCCAGCTGCGGGCCGGCCTGTTCGGCGTCCTGTACGTGCTGGACGAGCCGTCCGCCGGCCTGCATCCGGCCGACTCGCTGCCGCTGATCCAGGTGCTGAACAGGCTGATAGCGGCAGGCAATTCGTTGTGCGTGGTCGAGCACGACCTGGATGTGATGCGGCGTGCGGACTGGCTGGTCGATATCGGCCCCGGCGCTGGCGAGCAGGGCGGTGAGGTGCTCTACAGCGGCCCGCCGGCGGCAATCGAGCAGGTTGGCGGGTCGGTGACCGGACGGTACCTGCGTGGCGACCTGCCGGCCCGGCGCGCGGGCGCCCCGGCGCGCGAGCCGGCCGGCTGGTTGTCACTGGCCGGAGTCAGCCGGCACAACCTGGCGTCGGTGCGGGTGAGCTTTCCGCTCGGTGTCTTCACCGCCGTTACCGGGGTGTCAGGCTCGGGCAAGTCCAGCCTGGTCAGCCAGGTTCTGGTCGAGGTGGTGGCTGCCCACCTGCGCGAGCAGGGTGGCGCCGAGTTCGAACGGGGCTCCGAGCAGCCGCCCGACGAAGCTGGTGATCAGGCCGACGAGGACGGTCTGGTCGATGATTCCATCGTCTCCACCGACGCAATAACGGTCGAGGGACTGGCGCAGCTGCAGCGGCTGGTGCGGGTGGACCAGAAACCCATCGGCCGGACGCCACGCTCGAACCTGGCCACCTACCACGGTCTGCTCGATACCGTGCGCAAGTTGTTCGCCGCGACCGAGTCGGCCCGCCGGCGTGGCTTCGACGCCAGCCGGTTCTCTTTCAACGTCAAGGGTGGCCGCTGCGAGAACTGCCAGGGCGAGGGCGGCGTAGCGGTCGAACTGCTGTTCCTACCGGGCGCCTACGGACCATGCCCGGTCTGCCACGGCGCGCGCTACAACCCCGAGACGCTGCAGGTCCGGTACCGGGACAGATCCATCGCCGAGGTGCTCGGCCTCACCGTGGACGAGGCCGCCGACTTCTTCGCCGACGTGCCGGCCGCTGCGCGCAGCCTGGCCACCCTGCACCAGGTCGGCGTGGGCTACCTCCGGCTGGGCCAACCGGCCACCGAGCTGTCCGGCGGAGAGGCGCAGCGGATCAAGCTCAGCAAGGAACTGCAGCGGGCCCGGCGCGGGCACACCCTCTACGTCCTGGACGAGCCGACCACCGGTCTGCATCCGGCCGACGTCGAGGTCCTGCTGCGGCAACTGGATGCACTCGTCGATGCCGGCAACAGCGTGGTGGTGGTCGAGCACGATATGTCGGTGGTCGCCGGCGCCGACTGGGTGATCGATCTCGGCCCGGGTGGCGGCGATCGCGGCGGGACCATCGTGGCTAGCGGTCGACCGGCTGACGTCGCGGCCGGCCCAGGGTTGACAGCCGGTTTCCTGGCAGCCCAGCTCGCCATCACTGCCCACCGGTAGCCACCAACTGGTGGTGGGCATCGACAAAGCAATCGGCTGCGGGCATTGACAGAACTCGAACGTGATTCGCACCGGCGCCGTACCCCGGCCCGTTAGAACTATCGAGGTCCGATACAGCGAGCCGCCACCGTGGTGGCTCTGCAGAGAGGAACTTCGATGTCAGTACGTACAGCAGCGCTGGCGGTGGCCGGCCTGGCCGCGGCGGCGACCGGCGTGATCGCCCTCACCGCACCCGCGAACGCGAGCACCTCGACCAGCCCGGCACCGGCGGCCGCCGCGGCCGCCTGTGACCGGGCGCCGTGGGCTGACCGGGTGCAGGGTGCCCCGCTCGGGTTCGCCGCCGGTGACCGCGGCGGTGACTACCTGTGGCACGACAGCACCGGCTTTCACCTGCGAGTCACCCACCGCGACGACAATCGCCAGCTCTACACCGGCGTCATCACCAGCACGGCGCCGATGCGGATGGATCCGGTCAAGCTGGAGCGCGGCGATGTCGCCAAGCTGTCGGCCGATCACCGCAGCCTGGTGTTCGCTTTCGCCGATTACGGTTACATCGACGGGGTGAACTTTCACACCGACTGCGCGAGCAGCATCACCGTGTCGCACCTGAACGTCGGCAACACCGCGCTGAGCGCGGATCGGGTCTACCTCGGCCTCAGCAAGGCGCACCCGGCCCAGATCCCGTTCACGGTGCACCGCAGCTAGGCATCGGCAGCAGCTGCCCGGCCGGTGGTCCCGCCGCCGGCCAGGCAGCTGATTCGGCTGCCCGGGTGCGCAAACTAGCCGCCGGCATCGAGGCGCTGCAACCACGCGTTGTACTGCTGCAGCCGCTGCTCATCGTCGTCGAAGTTGTCGCTGGCACCGGCACCGGCACCAGCGCCAGCGCCCGAGGTGGGCGTCCCGGCGTGCGCGGCGAAGTTGGCCTGCCTGGCCTGTTCGAGCCAGCCACCGGGCTCGATGCGCTGACCTTCGGGTCGGCGTACCCAGCCGATCGCGATCACCACCATGATCGCGGCCATGATGGCGTCGCCACCGAACCACATGATCGCGCAGCCGGTCTGGGTGTCGGCCAGCGGGCGGACATCGGCACCCGGTGGGGGTGCCATGGCGACCGCCACGGTGCTCTGCAGCAGCACCAGGCCGGTGAAGGTGTCCACCGCCATCGAGATGGCGAGCATGAACAATCGCGCCGGGACGGCCAGCCGCCAGCGGATCGGGGGGTCGGCGATCACCACCACGAAGAACTGGCACCCGAGCAGGACGTAGGCCAGGTGCTCCAGCTGGCCGGCCCAGGTGTGGGTCATGATGAAGTTCATCAGGCCGGTCAGGTGGGTGCCGACGATGACCACGATGTAGCTGGCCAGGGCCACCGGCGGTGCGGTCAGCAGGCTCACCAGCCGTCCGGTGAAGATGGCCGCCAGCCGTTGCCGGCGCCGACCGCCGGTCGCCGCCAGCGCGAGATTCAGCGGTCGGCCGGCCATCAGCAGCGCCGGTGCGAGCATCACCAGCATCAGGTGCCCGATCATGTGCGCGGAGAACAGGCTCATGTCATAGACCGCGATGCTGGAGTTGGTGGCCAGCCCGCACACCACCAGTCCGGCCAGGAACGCGGTGGTGTACCGCGCCGGCCAGCGGTGGCCGCGGCGGCCGGAGGCGAACACCCCGCTGAGGTAACAGGCGGCCAGCAGCACCAGCACCGCCACCGCGACCGCGTCGAGTTGCCAGGCGGTCAGCAGTCTGCTGGACAGCAGCGAGCCGCGCGGGTCGGCGCCGCTGGTCCGATACAGCGCCTGCGACATGCCGTGCATGCCGTGCATGCCGGCCATGGTGTCCTGGTGCGAGCCGATGCGCAGATGCGCAATCACCGCGCCGGCCAGCGCCGCCAGCACCAGCGCCGCCAGCGTCCACGCGGCCCATACCAGGCCCGGCAGGCCGCGACCGCGCGCGGTGTCGCCGTCCTGCCCGCTCATGCCGCCTCCTGCCGACGCCGCCGCGACGTCCCGGCTCTAACAGTCCACCTGGCGGCTCGTCCGGTTCCCACCGGGTGCGCTTCGGTGTCGCGGCTCACAGCCTAGGCGCGGGTGCGGTTCAGACGTTGCGCCGGTACTGCCCGCCGACCTCGAAGAAGGTGTCGGTGATCTGCTCCAGCGAGCACACCCGGGCAGCGTCCATCAGCACCGCGAAGAGGTTCTCACCGCTGCGCGCCGCGGCCCGCAGCGAGTCCAGCGCCTGCTCCGCGCCTTCCCGGTGCTCGGTGTGGAACCTGGCCAACCGATCCAGCTGGGAACGCTTCTCGGCGTCCGTGCCGCGGGCCAGTTCCAGCTCGACCGGCGCGGTGTCGCCGTCCGGGGCGCGGAAGGTGTTCACCCCTACCAGCGGCAGACTGCCATCGTGTTTGCGGTGCTCGTAGAGCATCGACTCGTCCTGGATGCGCCCGCGCTGGTAGCCGGTCTCCATGGCGCCCAGCACGCCACCGCGTTCGGTGATCCGGTCGAACTCGGTCAGCACCGCCCGCTCTACCAGGTCGGTCAGCTCATCGACGATGAACGAGCCCTGCAGCGGGTTCTCGTTGGCCGACAGACCCCATTCGGAGTTGATGATCAGCTGGATAGCCAACGCCCGGCGGACCGACTCGGTGCTCGGGGTGGTCACCGCCTCGTCGTAGGCATTGGTGTGCAGGCTGTTTGCGTTGTCATACATCGCGTTCAGTGCCTGCAGCGTGGTGCGGATGTCGTTGAAGGCCATCTCCTGGGCGTGCAGCGAGCGGCCCGAGGTCTGCACGTGGTACTTCAGCTTCTGGGAGCGCTCGCTGGCGCCGTACCGCTCGCGCATCGCGATCGCCCAGATACGCCGGGCGACCCGGCCCAGTACGGTGTACTCCGCGTCCATCCCGTTGGAGAAGAAGAACGACAGGTTGGGCGCGAAGTCGTCGATCGACATGCCCCGGGCCAGGTAGGACTCGACATAGGTGAAGCCGTTGGCCAGCGTGAATGCCAGCTGGCTGATCGGGTTCGCCCCGGCCTCGGCGATGTGATAGCCCGAGATCGACACCGAGTAGAAGTTGCGCACCTCGTTCTGGACGAACCACTCGGCGATGTCGGCCATCATGCGCAGCGAGAACTCGGTGGAGAAGATGCAGGTGTTCTGGCCCTGGTCCTCTTTGAGGATGTCGGCCTGCACGGTGCCGCGCACGGTGCGCAGCGCGGTGGCCCGCAACTCGGCAGCCTCGGCCTCCGACGGCGCGCGTCCGTGGGTCTGGCCGAAGACCTCGAGTTGCTGGTCGATGGCGGTGTTCAGGAAGAACGCCAGGATGGTCGGCGCCGGGCCGTTGATCGTCATCGACACCGAGGTGGTCGGTGAACACAGGTCGAAGCCCGAGTACAGCACCTTCATGTCATCGATGGTGGCGATCGATACCCCGGACGTGCCGACCTTGCCGTAGATGTCGGGTCGCTCGCCGGGATCGCGGCCGTACAGGGTCACCGAGTCGAACGCGGTGGACAGCCGGTTGCTGGGTAGGCCGGCCGAGACCAGGTGAAAGCGGCGGTTGGTGCGAAACGCGTCGCCCTCGCCGGCGAACATCCGGGCCGGGTCCTCGCCCTCCCGCTTGAACGCGAAGACCCCTGCGGTGTAAGGGAAGTAGCCGGGCAGGTTCTCTGCCCGCAGGAACCGCAGCAGCTCGCCCTGGTCGGTGTAGCGGGGTAGTGCCACCCGCCGCACCTGGTTGCCGGACAGGGTGGTGCGGGTCAGTGCGGTGTGCAGTTCCCGGTCCCGGACGGTCACCACCAGCTCGTCGCCGGAGTAGTCGGCCACCGTCTGCGGCCAGGCCTGCAGGGCTGCGACGACGCCGGGTTCCAGCGCCTCGGCGACCCGGTCGGCGGCGGCGGTCAACGGGGCGAGCTCGCCGACCAGCTGCTGGCTGGTGAGCAGCGCCTGCTGCTGCCGGACCAGGCCGACCTGCGCCTCGGTGGTGGCGTGGTAGCCGCGCACCTGGTCGGCAATCTCGGCCAGGTAGCGCACCCGGCTGGCCGGCACCGGGGTGGACAGGCCGGTCGATGCCCTGACCGACACCGGTGGCAGCACACCCTCGGTCGCGGCCAGGCCCTTGCCGACCAGCGTGTCGCGCAGGTGCTGGTACAGGGCGGTCACGCCGTCGTCGTTGTAGCTGGCCGCGCTGGTGCCGAACACCGGCATGTCCTGCCAGGACTTGCCGAACGCCTCGCGGTTGCGCACCAGTTGCCGCCCGACGTCTCGCCGGGCGTCTTCCGAGCCGCGCCGCTCGTACTTGTTGATAGCCACCACGTCGGCGAAGTCGAGCATGTCGATCTTCTCCAACTGCGAGGCGGCCCCGAACTCCGCGGTCATCACGTACAGCGAGCAGTCGGTGAGGTTGACGATCGCCGAGTCACCCTGTCCGATGCCCGGGGTCTCGACGATGATCAGGTCGAAGCCGGCTGCCTTGCAGGCCGCGATGGCCGCCGGCAGCGCCGGCGGCACCTCGGTGCCACTGCCCCGGGTCGCCAGAGAGCGGAAGTACACCTGATCGGCGCCCAGGCTGTTCATCCGGATCCGGTCGCCGAGCAGCGCCCCGCCGGCCTTGCGCCGGGTCGGGTCGATGGCCAGCACCGCGATCCGGACCTTGTCCTGCTGATCGATCCGGAACCGTCGGATCAGCTCGTCGGTCAGCGAGGACTTGCCGGAGCCGCCGGTGCCGGTGATGCCCAGCACCACGCCCGAATCGCTCGCGGCCTGGATCTCGGCGCGCTGGGCCGCGGGCAGCCGATCAGCCTCGAGCAGTGAGATGGTGCGGGCCAGCGCGGCGGTCTCGCCGGCGCGCAGCCGCTGCACCAGGTCGGCCGCGGCCGGCGGGTAGGGCCGGTCACCCTCGGCCACGATGGTGTTGACCATGCGCGCCAGGCCGAGTTGTTGGCCGTCCTCGGGGGAGAAGATCCGGCTCACCCCGACCGAGTGCAGCAGGGCGATCTCGTCGGGCACGATGGTGCCGCCGCCGCCGCCGAAGACCTTGATGTCACCGGCGCCGCGCTCGGCCAGCAACTGAACGAGGTAAGTGAAGAACTCGACATGACCGCCCTGGTAGGAGCTGATCGCGACCGCCTGGACGTCCTCCTGGATCGCCGCGGTCACCACCTCGTCGACCGAGCGGTTGTGTCCGAGGTGGATCACCTCGGCGCCCTGGGCCTGCAGGATCCGGCGCATGATGTTGATCGCGGCGTCGTGGCCGTCGAACAGGGCCGCGGCCGTCAGCACCCGGACCGGATGGCTGGGGACGTGCAGTGGTGCGGCGCTCTCGGGTATTGCTGCGTCGGGCACGGCGCTTTCGGGCACGGCGCTTTCGGGCACGGCGCTTTCGGGCGTGGCGCTTTCGGGCAGCGTTGCCTCAGACAAGCTCTTGCTCCAGACGAGTAGGCCCCGACCCGGTCGGTGGCCTGCCTGCCAGCCGAATACTAGGACGTCCTAGTAACTACTATACGGCGAGGACCGGAGACTTCGCGCCGAGTCCGACGTCACAGCCTGACTACGCTTTCCAGCGCCGTTCGGGCCCTCACCAGCGAGGGCCCGTACCACGTCAGCAACCGGCCGCTGACCAGGGCGGTGCGCTGCTGCCCGAAGGCTTCCGGGCCATCGCCGGCGCTGAACGGGTACGGCTCGTCCGGCAGCAGCACCAGGTCCGGGCCGGCGTCGAGGATCTCGGCCGGTGACAGGCGCGGGTAGCGTTCGGCCGCCCCGTCGAAGACGTTGCGGGCGCCGAGGCGGGCAAGCAGGTCTGTGGTGAAGGTCGCGCTGCCGACCACCAGCCAGGGATCGCGCCAGATCGGGACGGCCACGCTCGGCCCGGCCCCGGTGGGCGGCACGGCCCACAGTTCGCGGGCCTGGGCCAGCCAGTCCGGAAGCTCGCCGTCCAGGATCTGGGTGAACAGTCGCTGCATCGAGTCCAGCGCCTCGGTCAGCGTCCGGATTCGGCTCACCCACACCGCGACGCCGGCCGCGCGCAATCGCCGGACGTCCAGTTCCCGGTTCTCCTCCTGGTTGCACACCACCAGATCCGGTTTCAGTTCGGTGATCCGGCGCACATCCGGATTCTTGGTTCCCCGGATCCGGGGCAGGTCCAGGCCGCCGACATGGGTGCACCACTCGGTGGCCGCGACCAGCAGTTCTGGCCGGCTGGTGGCGATGGCCTCGGTCAGTGACGGGACCAGCGACACCACCGTGCGAGGTGGTCGCTGCAGCGTCGTCGCGACGCCGAGGTCGTCAACGATCGGGTGAGAGGGCATGCACCGATAGTGGCACCACCGGGTGTCCCGTCGCGTCCCTGATGAGTGTCGCCGTGATGTGGCACTGTTGATCATGCCGAGCCGGAAAGTGGCTAATACGGAATGTAATGGACTTAAGACTCAGGAGAGATGGTCGTGGCAGGACGCAGCGCTCGCCGGCTCGAATCGCTGGCTGTCGCCGACCGCCCGGGGCCGCACGGTGGGCGGGTTCAGGTGATGGACCTGTCGGATGTGTCCTGGCTCGATCCGGTGCACCTGGTGGGCATCGCGGCCACCGCGCACCGGGCGGCCGGGCAGGGCAGCCGGCTGCGCCTGACCGGCCTGGGTGCTGATCAGGCCGGCTACGCCGCGCGGATGCACCTCGGCCAGGTGATCGAGCAGTTCGGCGGCGAGCACGAGTTGCCGGTGGTCCGCGAGCGCGACCTGCACGATCGGTTGCTGGAGGTGTGCCCGCTGCGGACCCGCGACGACCTGCGCGGGCTCACCGAACTGGTGTTCAACCGGGTGGCCGGCCAGGACGGCGAGATGGCCCGCGCGCTGTACGTGGCGCTGGCCGAGGTGGGCAGCAACGTCTGTGACCATTCCCAGTCGATCGGCTTCATGGCGGCCCAGACCATTCCCGAACAGCAATTGCTGCGCTTCGCGGTGGCTGATTCCGGGGTCGGCATTCTCAGCACGCTGGCCGGCCGGGGCGCCGGCGATGACCGGACCGCGATCGAGATGGCACTGGCCGGCACCAGCCGCAACCGGGCGCCGGGACACGGCACCGGGTTGCCGACCACGGTCGAGAAGGTGGTTCGCTCGCTGGGCGGTGAGATGTTGCTGGCCAGCGGACGGGCCGCAACCACCGCGAACGCCCGCGGCTGGACCCACCGAAGCCTGGGCTTTCGGCTGCCGGGCACCATTTTCGAAGGATCGGTCCCCACCGCGGTAACACCGCCATCGGCTCGGCGGGCTATACGGACACCCCCGAGGAGTGAAACAATGAACACCGGCGTTGACGCCGACGAGCTCAGATGTTAGGGGTCGCCATGGCAGAGGGGGAGATCATGAACGCCAGGACGATGCAGTTGCCACGGCTGGTTGCTGGCCGTGATTTCGCCGACGACATGGTGAACACCTTCGGGTCGGTCCGCGATCAGGACGTGATCGTCGACGGCACCAGCCTGCTGTCGGGCACCCCGTCCTTCGCTGCCGAACTGGTGCAACAACTGCTCGTCGAAGGCCATGCTCGGTCGCTGCTACTGGTTGGCGCGCCCAGCGACTTCGCCGGCTACTCCAGCAGTGCGGCCAACGACCTCGGAGTCTTCGACCGGTTCGAGTTGGCCGACCGGTTTCCACACGCCGCGGTCAGCTGAGCCTCCCCGGTCAGCTGAGTCCGCTGGCCGGCTGAGATTACTTCGGCGTCGAACCGCTCTTGCTCTGCAATGCCCGTCCGATCGCGGCGTTCATCTCCTGCCAGCTCGACTGCTCCTGCGACGCCGAGACGTCATAGACGCTCACAAAGCGGGCCTGGGCGGCCACCCGCCAGTCGTCGATGGCCGCGCGTACCCGCTGGTCATCGATCCGGCTGAGAGCGACGTCCAGCGCGGAGTGCGACTCGTCGAAATGCCGCTCCACCTCGGCGAGTGCGGGTGATGGCTGACCGGCCAGCTCCCGGCTGCGCGAGCCGTACTCCCGTAGTCGCTGCCGCAGTTCCAGGGCGGCGACCTGAGCGTCCAGCAGGGCTGCCCGCCGCCGGTCGTAGCGGCGCGCGTTGCGATCGCGCGAGATCACGCTGAGGTGGGTGAACAGCGCGATAGCGAGCGCCACCACCGCCGAGATCAACGCGGAGTCGATCGCGGCCAGTCCGCTTGAAGGCGCTGCGACCAGCATCGTTGGCGACACTCCGAATCTCAAAGCTGTGGCTGACCAGCCGCATTAGAACATTTTCCGGTCATCGCCGTGCCCCGGGCGCCCCAGATCGCGGCGGTAGCCTCACCCGCGAGAGCAGGGAGGGGGCCAGGTGGCAGCAACGATCGGACCGGACGAGGTGGCGGCCGCCGGCGTCCGGATCTCGGGCCGGGTGCGCCGGGTCGCGATCAGCCCGGTGACCGAGGTGGCCGAGGTGGCCGCCTTCGGGGTGAGCGCGGTCGGTGCCGAACTGCTGCTGGTGCACGAGTACCTGCAGCACACCGGCAGCTTCAAGGCGCGCGGTGCGATGAACCTGGCTCAGGCGCACCGCGCGGCGGCCAGCATGCCGGCGG
>JBPCPA010000291.1:0-2578 GCA_050999655.1 Jatrophihabitans sp. | reverse complement strand
CCGATCGATCCGGTCTCCCGGGCCGATCTGATGGCAGGCGCCGACCTGGCCGAGGCCAGCGCGGTGGTGGCCGCCCGGGTCGGCCTGGCCCGCGCCGCCGCCCGGCGCCGCTGGGCCGATTTCGGCTGGCACACCAACGCGGAGGTGCCCGGGCCGGTACTGCGCTCAACCGCGTGGCGGCCCGATCGGCAGGCACTCGGAAGGCTCGACCACGAACTCGAACTCGGTGCCCTGAGCGCGCGCGGCTATGACCGGGTGTTGAAACTTTCCTGGACGATCGCCGATCTGGCCGGCAAGGCGAGCCCTGGCGGCGCCGAGGTCGCAGAGGCCATCGGGCTGCGCACCGGCCGTGGCATGGCGAGCGCATCATGACGGCCGCCGGCGATCCGGCGCGACAGCGCGAACTACTCGCCGCCGCCTACCTGAGCCGGGTGGCCGAGCCGGCGTCGGTGGCGCTCTGGCTGTTCGTGCGCGAACACGGCTACCAGGCTGCCGCGGCGGCCGTGCGGGCAGGCGAGGTGCCGGCCGAGGTGGCTGCCTGCACCGAGGCCAGACGCGAGTCGGCCGATCCGCTGGCCGATCTGGACGCCGCCGAGCGCAACGACATCCGGCTGCTCACACCGTCCGACGACCAGTGGCCGCACTACGCCCTGGCCGCCCTGACGGCCGCCGCCGAACGCCGGGCGGCGCAGTGGCGGGCCGGCTACCGCACCCGGCCGGCTCGCGGCGAGCTGATCCCGCCGCTGGCGTTGTGGGTGCGCGGTTCGGCCGAATTGGCCACGGTGGGAGTGCGTTCGGTGGCGATGGTCGGCTCGCGGGCGGCGACGGCCTACGGCGAGCGGGTGGCCTCGGACTTCGCCTACAGCCTGGCTTGCCACGAGGTGGTGCTGGTCTCCGGCGGTGCCTACGGCATCGATGCGGCGGCCCACCGTGGTGCGCTGGCCGCAGACGGGGTGTCGGTGCTGGTGTCGGCCGGCGGCCTGGACCGGCCTTACCCGAGCGCTCATCGCAATCTGTACGAGCGCACTGCCGAACGCGGCCTGCTGATCAGCGAGCGGCCGCCGGGCAGCGCACCCCATCGGCAACGATTTCTCAGCCGCAACCGTCTGATCGCCGCTTTCGGCACGGCAACCCTGGTGGTCGAGGCCGGTCAGCGATCCGGTGCCCTGAACAGCGCCGGCTATGCCCGCGACCTCGGTCGGCCGGTGCTGGCGGTGCCTGGCCCGATCACCTCGGCGATGTCGATCGGTTGCCATCGCCTGGTGCAGCGCGATGAGGACCGTGCTCATCTGGTCACCACCGCAGCCGAGGTGCTCGCGTTCTGTGGCTACCCGTCCGCAGCTGGCCCGGGTGGCCCGGTCGGCTTGACTGATCCGGCTGATCCGGCTGATCCGACTGATCCGGCTGATCCGACTGATCCGGCTGATCCGGCTGTCCCGACTGTCCAGACAGGGCTCGGTATGACCGGGCCCTGCATGACCGTGCGAGAGTCGGGTGCCTCGGTCGTGCTGCCCGGCGTGGAGCTGTCAGACCCACTGCCGCCCGGCACCGGGCGAACCCCAGGCCTATCCTCCGCCGCCACCCGGGCTGTGGCGACACCGCGACCGGCCGGTTACGACGGCCTGGATCCGGCGGCCCAAGCGGTGCTCGATGGCTTCCCCGCCAGGCGCAGCGCCACCGAGGCTGAGCTGGCCCGTCTCAGCGGACAGCCGATTCGGCAGGTCATCGCGGCGCTGCCGGTGCTGCTCGGCGCGGGGATGGTGAGCGTGAGCCGCGACGGTTACCGGCTGGCACCGCGCAGCACCGGCCCGGGCGTGGCGAGTTGACCAGGTTCAGATCGGCGCGCAGTCTCGGGCGGTGACCACCGCCGACGGGTTGCCGAGTCATCGCCGCTCTGGCGCGCCTCGGCTGGCGCTGGGCGACCTGCGCGCCCAACTGCCCGCCGAACTCGCCCGGCCGCTGGCCGACTACGAGCGCTTCTTGCGGTTGGAGCTCAACCGTTCCGAGCACACCGTTCAGGCCTACCTCGGCGATCTGACCCTGTTGCTAGGCCACCTGGCCAGCACCGCAGAACCGTCGCTGGCGGGCTTGACGCTGCGGACCCTGCGTGGCTGGCTGGCAGCCCAGCACGAATCCGGAGCCTCGCGCACGACGCTGGCCCGCCGAGCGGCGGCGGCCCGGACGTTCAGCAGGTGGGCATACCGGCGCGGCCTGCTGGACGCTGACGTTGCCGAGCTGCTGGTCAGCCCGCGCCCACACCGCAGCATCCCGACGGTCTTGTCGGCGGCCGAAGCCGGCGGTGTCATCGACGCCCTCGACGGTGACGAGCCGCTGGAGCTGCGGGATCGGTTGATCCTCGAACTGCTGTACGGCACCGGCATCCGTGTTGCCGAGTTGGTGGGTCTGGATCTGGCCGATGTGGACCGGGGCCGTCGCGTGCTCAGGGTGCTCGGCAAGGGTGACAAGCAGCGGACGGTGCCCTACGGGGTGCCGGCCGATCTGGCACTGGATGCCTGGCTGGCGGCCGGGCGGCCGGGCTGGCGAGGGTGGGATGCTGGGACCGCAGAATTTCTGGGGT
>JBPCPA010000235.1:0-4712 GCA_050999655.1 Jatrophihabitans sp. | reverse complement strand
ACGGCGCGCTGGTGCCGGTGCGGTGTCCAGTTGCCACCCTCGGGAAAGAGCAGCAGGGCATCGCGGCTGTGTAGCCCGGCCGCCAACTCGGCCAGCGCCGCACTGCGGTCCTCGCCCGCGCCGGACGCGGAGGGCAGGAAGCAGCACGACAGCCGGTTGAGCAGCACGTCCAAACCCGGATCCCACTGCAGGGCGGCCTTGAGCACCACCCGCGGGCACCGGTCCAGGTAGCTGGCGATCAGGTGCACCAGGGTGAACGAGTCGCCGGGGCCGGCGTGCCGGGCCAGCACCAGTACCGGCGTCGAGCGCGGCCGATCACCGGGCAGCGGATCCTCGAGCAACACCCTGAATCCCAGCAACCGCTCGCTGGCCGCCATCAGCCGTTGCAGGGTCCGGCGTAACAGGGCGACATGCGCCTCGCGCCACTCGTCCGGCCCGGTCTGGGAGGCCCGGGCCGCCCGCGGTGAGCGCAGCCACAACCGCAGGCAGCCCAGCAGCATCCCCAGATCCAGCAGCAGGTAGAACCCGGCCAGGCCGGCCAACCGCCACGGCCGGCCGCGATCGAGCCGCAGCACCATCGCGACCAACCACGCCAGGCAGGCCAATAGCCACAGCAGCGCGATCAGCAGCAACGCCACCGGCACGAAGAGCGGATCGATCACCAGCCGCCGGACCAGCCGCGGTGGCAACCCGGCGCTCACCCGGCGCTCGGGAGCGTCCGGGCCAGGTACTCCCGGGACGCCGCGTAGCTGAGCTCGATCCGGGTACCGATCCGGGAGGCGTCCCGGTAGCGCATCGACACCAGCGGGGTATCCGGGTCACCGCTGGGCATGACGTGCACCTCGGTGCGTTCGGGCAACGCCGCCATCTCCTCGACGAACCGGTGCCGGCGGGCGATCTCGAAGGCGACCAGGCCGACCTGCCACGGCCAGCGCGGCGCCCGCAGCGGCTGCTCGATCCGTCCGACGTGCAGCACGTAGATGCACTGCGCGCCGAGCGCGACCGCCCGACCGACCGGGATGGAGTGCACCAGGCCACCGTCCATGAAGTGCTCGCCGTCGATGACCACCGGCGGCAGCAGGCCGGGCACCGCGCACGATGCCAGCACCGCCTCGGCGATCGGCCCCTCGGTGAACCAGTGCGCGGTGGCCTTCTCCACGCTGGCCGCCACGCACTGAAAGGGCACCGCCAGCTGCTCGATGCGCTGCACCGGCAGCCTGCTCTCGGCCAGCTCGCGCAGCCCGTCGGAGGAGTGCAGGTGGGTGCCATGCGTCAGCAGGGTCCGGGCCCGGCCCAACACCGAGCCGGAGAACACCTCAGAAGCCGCCAGCTCACCCCATACCTCGCCGAGTTGCCGCACCGTCTGCAGGCTCGGGTCGGCCGCCACTAACGCGCCGTTGAGTGCGCCGACACTGGTGCCCAGCACCAGATCCGGCCGGATGCCCTGCTCGAACAGCGCCCGCAGCATGCCGATCTGGCTGGCGCCGAGCACCCCACCACCGCCCAGCACGAACGCGACCCGCGGCGGGCTCACCGGCGAATCGGCCAGCGGGTCCGGCCCAGACGACTGATTCGGTTCGGACAGCACGCCCATCAGCGCCGGGCGAAGACGCCGGGCGGGAACGCGCCGTTGGCTACCGCCAACCGGGACAGCGGTTTGGCCAGGGCCACCAGCCGTTCGGTGCGGTCGGCACCGAGCTGGCGCCAGGGCGCGATGGCGAGCCGGTCGGTCTCGGCCTCGACCGCCGAGCGCAACTGCCGACCGGCCTCGGTGAGCGCCAAGCCGTCCGGTTCGAGCACCCCACGCTCGCGCAACCTGCTGATCGAGGCGGCCCATTGCTCATCAGACCAGCCGCGCAGCCGCTGGGCCGCCGCCTCCACAAAGCCGGCGCCGGTCGCGGTGTGGCTGACGATGGCATCGATGCCGTCGAGGTCATGGCCGACCAGCGCGATCAGGTGGCCGTCGCCGCGATGCTCGCGCAGCAGCGTGATCGCGTGCCACAGCTGCAGGTGCGCGGCGTCGGGCCAGGCCAGCTCGGCGTGTCCGGAATACAACGGGCGACCGGCGCCCTCGATTCCCTCGATCGCCGCCCGGGCCAGGGTGGCCGCCTCGGCAAGCTCGACCGAGGCCAGCTGTTGCGGCCCGAGCAACCGGTGCAGCGCCTGGTCGACGGCCTCGAAACGGGCCTGCACCACTGCGGCCGGGCTGGCCAGTGACCAGGCCCGGGGCAGATGCCGGGCGACAAGTTCGGGGTTGAAGTTGTAGAAGGTTGCCGTGACCACTCCGGGGCCGACCGCACCCATGGCCGCCGCACGTCCGGCGAAGTAACACATCCGGCCGGGCCGGAGGCCCACCGCCACCAGCGCCTGCTCGGTCTCGGGCGCGAAGTAGCTCATCGAATGCAACGGTTCCAGCGCCCGGTGTAACCGAGCGGCGGTGGCTGCAGTTCCGGTGGTGGCTGCGGTTCCGGAGGCGTCGGTTCCGGTGGTGTCAGCGTCGGTGGTGTCGGTCACGAAGCCAGCCTATCGGCCACCGAGCCGGCTGGTGTCAGCCTGCCGGCTTAGCGTTCGCCCCGCCGTCATAGGCAAAGATGCCGTCACCGCCGAGCTGGATGGTGCCGTTGCCGTCCTCGTTGGTGATCACCGCGATCCCGTTCGGCCACTGCACCAGCAGCGAGGTCAGCTCGTCCGGTCCCAGCACGCCGACCAGCTTCCAGGTCTGGGTCAGCTTGTCGCCACTGCCGATGGTGCCGGCCAGCGCGTACTGGGCCTGCGCGGCCTTGTCCAGGTTCTGCAGGATCAATTGGTTGGGAATCTGCTCACCGACGTAGACGACAGTGACGGACTGGCCGGGAGCTACTTCCAGGGGGTTGGTGGTTTCCATACACAATTATTACCTAACGCCGTGCGGCGGCGCTCGCTGAAACGCGGGTCAGCTGTCCGGCGTCGCGGCTAAGCCCAGCTCGCGCATCGCATCGTCGCGAATCTTGAACTTCTGGATCTTGCCGGTGACCGTCATCGGGTACTCGGTCACGAACCGGACGTAGCGCGGCACCTTGTAGTGAGCCAGTTTTGCCTTGCAATACAAGCGAATATCTTCTTCTGCCAGGGTCGAGCCGGCCCGCAGCCGGACGGCGGCGAGCAGTTCCTCGCCGTACTTCGCATCGGGCACCCCAACCACCTGGACGTCCTCGATGTCCGGATGGGCGTAGAGGAACTCCTCGACCTCGCGCGGGTAGACGTTCTCACCGCCCCGGATCACCATGTCCTTGCTGCGGCCGACGATGCTGAGGTAGCCGGCGTCGTCCATCACCGCGAGGTCTCCGGTGTGCATCCAGCCGTTGATCAGCACCTCGTCGGTCAGCTCCGGCTGCTGCCAGTAGCCGCGCATCACCGAGTAGGCGCGGGTACACAGCTCGCCGGTCTCGCCGCGCGGCAGGATCGAGCCGCTGACTGGGTCGACCACCTTGACTTCGACGTGCGGGTGCACCCGGCCCACGGTCGCGGTCCGGCGCTCCAACGAGTCGTCGGCCCGGGTCTGGGTGGACACCGGCGAGGTCTCGGTCATGCCGTAGGCGATGGTCACCTCGGCCATGTGCATCTCGGCAATCACCCGCTTCATCACCTCGACCGGGCACGGCGAGCCGGCCATGATGCCGGTCCGCAAGCTGCTGAGGTCGTAGTCGGCGAATCCGTCCAACGCCAGCTCGGCGATGAACATGGTCGGCACCCCGTACAGCGAGGTGCACCGCTCGTCCTGCACGGCCCGCAGCGTCGCGGTCGGATCGAAGCCGGCGGCCGGAATGACGACGCAGGCGCCGTGCGTGGTCGCGGCCAGATTGCCCATCACCATGCCGAAGCAGTGGTAGAACGGCACCGGCACGCAGATCCGGTCCTGCTCGGAGTACCCGCAGCCCCGGCCGACCAGGTAGCCGTTGTTGAGAATGTTGTGGTGGCTGAGCGTGGCACCCTTCGGAAAGCCGGTGGTGCCCGAGGTGTATTGGATGTTGATCGGATCGTCGGGGTCAAGGCCCGCGGCGACCTCGCGCACCCGCTCCAGGGGCACCGTACGTCCGTCGGCGAGCACCCGATCCCAGCTCGGCTCACCCAGGTAGACCGCCTCGCGCAGGTCCGGGCAGTCCTCGAAGACCTGCTCGATCATCTGCCGGTAGTCGCTGCCCCTGTGCGTGACCGCCGAGAACAGCAGCCCGGTTCCCGACTGCGTGAGCACGAAGGCCAGCTCGTGGCTGCGGTAGGCCGGGTTGATATTGACCAGGATCGCCCCGACCCGGGCGCTGGCGTACTGCACCAGCATCCAGTCGACGCAGTTGGGCGCCCAGATGCCGATCCGGTCACCTACCGCGACGCTGCGCGCCAGCAGGCCACGGGCGAGTTCGTCCACGGCGCCGTCGAACTCGGCGTAACTGAGCCTGCGACCGGTCGCGAACTCGACCACGGCGTCGCGAGCGGGGTGCTCGGCCGCGGTGCGGGCGAGATTGTTGCCGATGGTGTCGCCCAGCAGTGACACCTCGGACGTGCCGCTGGAATAGGACATCGCGGCTGGGGTGGACGGTGCGCTCATGCTTCGGATTGAACTCGTCGGCGGTCTGGCGCGCCAGAGCTGTGCCAGCTGGTGCCGGCTTGGTGCCCGGTGTCGGGGCGTTGCATAACCGCTGTATAAACAGCCGGACGCCGCAACCCCCGAGCGAAAG
>JBPCPA010000214.1:0-25170 GCA_050999655.1 Jatrophihabitans sp. | reverse complement strand
TCCGCACGACCTGCTCCGGCGTGTGCCTCTTCCTCGTCGTCATGATCATCGAGCCCTTCGGTCCACCTTCGTGGACATCAAGACTCTCACTCGACCTGGACCAATCAGCTGGGGTCATGCCACAGCGTGTAGACCAGCACCGCGAGCACTCCGGAGCCGTGCACCTCTTCGGCCGCCACGTAGGTCGCCGTCGGCGCCAGGATGGACAGCAGCACCTGCGGTCGGGGGTCGGCGGTGCCCAGGACGGCGATCAGCCTGGTCACCAGCCAGCCGAACGCGAAGCCGACCGCCAGCGCCAGCACGGCGGCCAGCAGCAGCTTCACCGCCGCCGCGCCGGGGGAGAACGAGCCGCCCACCACAGCCGCGATCGCCACCTGGTAGAGCACCAGGGCGGCGACATCGTTGAATAGGCCCTCGCCCTCCAGCATGGACACCAGCCGGCGCGGCAGGCGCAGTTTGCTGGCGATGGCAGTGGCGGCGACCGGGTCCGGCGGTGAGACCAGCGCGCCGAGCGCCACCGCGCCCGCCACCGAGATGCCGGGCACGATCCGCGAGGCGACGAAGGCCACCACCGCGGTGGTCACGAACACCAGGGCCACCGCGAGCAACAGGATAGGCCGGGCGTGCGAGGCCCACAACCGCCAGGACGTCTTGCGCGCGGTGGCATAGAGCAGCGGTGGCAGCACCAGCGGCAGGATCAGCTCGGGCTCGACATGTACCTGTGGCACCTGGGGAATGGCGGCCAGCAGGATGCCGAACACGGTCACCAGTACCGGCCAGGGCAGCTCGATCCGCGACGCCAGCGGGATCAGCACGGCGGTCGCGAAGATCACCGCGGCGACCAGGCCGAGCTGTTGCATGCGCGCACCCTTCGTCCGGGACTCACCAAGCTACCGGTTGGCAGGTGACGACTGCCGCTACGCCGGCCGCAGCACCGCCCGCAGCCCGTCCAGCACGGCCGGATCCTCGATGGTGGAGGGCACCGGTGCCTGCTCACCGTCGGCCAGCTGGCGCATCGTCCGGCGCAGGATCTTGCCGGAGCGGGTCTTGGGCAGGCCGCTGACGACGTCCACCCGCGACAGCGAGGCGATCGGGCCGACCTCGGATCGGATCAGCGCCGAGAGCTGGCGGCCGAGTTCGGCCGGGTCGCCGTCGAAGCCGCTCTTGGTGACCACCAGGGCCCGTGGCACCTGTCCCTTCAGCGGTTCGGTGACCCCGATCACGGCGCACTCTGCCACCGCCGGGTGCGCTGCCAGCACTGCCTCCAACTGGCCGGCCGACAACCGGTGGCCGGCAACGTTCATCACGTCGTCGGTGCGGCCCAGGACGTAGAGGTAGCCGTCGGTGTCGAGGTAACCACCGTCGCCGGTGAGGTAGTAGCTGGGGTAGGCGGTCAGGTAGGAGTCGAGGTAACGCTGGTCATCGCCCCACACCGTCGGCAGGGTGCCCGGCGGCAGGGGCAGCTTCAGGCAGATCGCACCCTCGGTGCCGGCCGGCGCCGGCTGGCCGGTGTCGTCCAGGATGTGCACGTCATAGCCGGGCACCGGGACGGTCGGCGAGCCGGCCTTGATCGGCATCGGCTCGAAGTTGTCCGAGCCCCGCAGGTTGGCCGCGATCGGCCAGCCGGTCTCGGTCTGCCACCAGTTGTCGACCACCGGCACGCCGAGCTTGCCGCTGGCCCATTCCTGGGTGGCCGGGTCCAGCCGCTCGCCGGCCAGGAACACCGTGCGCAGCGAGCTGAGGTCATAGCCGGCCAGCAGCGCCCCGTCCGGATCGTCGCGCTTGACGGCCCGGATCGCGGTCGGGGAGGTGAACAGCGCGCTCACCCGGTGCTCGCTGATCACCCGCCAGAACGCGCCGGCATCCGGCGTGCCGACCGGCTTTCCCTCGTACAGCACGGTGGTCGCGCCGGCCAGCAGTGGCGCGTAGACGATGTAGGAGTGCCCGACCACCCAGCCGACATCGCTGGCGGTGAACATCACCTCACCGGCCTTGACGTCGAAGATGTTGGCCATCGACCAGTGCAGGGCCACCGCGTGCCCGCCGTTGTCGCGCACGATGCCCTTGGGACGTCCGGTGGTTCCGGAGGTGTAGAGGATGTAGAGCGGGTCGGTCGCGGCAAGCTCCACGCAACCGGCCGGCTGCACCTGCTGGTTGCTCATCACCTCGGCCCAGTCCAGGTCATCGGCGCCCATCGCGGCCGCGAGCTGCGGGCGGGCCACGATCACGCACCGGTCCGGGCGGTGCTCGGCCAGTTGCAGGGCCCGGTCCAGCAACGGCTTGTAGGCGATGACCCGGCTCGACTCGATGCCGCAGGAGGCCGAGACGATCACCTTCGGCGTGGCATCGTCGATCCGGGCGGCGAGTTCGGCGGCGGCGAAGCCACCGAAGACCACCGAGTGCACCGCACCGATCCGGGCGCAGGCCAGCATCGCGATGACCGCCTCGCTGATCATCGGCAGGTAGATCAGCACCCGGTCGCCCTGTTCGACACCGAGGGTGCGCAGCACGCCGGCGAACTTGGCGGTGAGCTCGGTGAGTTCGACATAGCTGTAGCTGCGCTGGGAACCGGTCACCGGTGAGTCATAGATCAGCGCGGTCTGCTCACCCCGGCCGGCCGCAACGTGGCGGTCCAGGGCGTTGAAGCAGGTGTTCAGGGTGGCGCCGGTGAACCACCGGTACAGCGGCGCGGCGCTGGCGTCCAGGATGGTGCGAGGCTTGCGGATCCAGCTCAGCCCCCGGGCGCACTCGGCCCAGAACGCGTCCGGGTCGCTCAGGCTGGCCTGGTACTGCTCGCGGTAGGTCATAGGGCGGATAGTGCCGCAACCGCTGGCGGTTTGCTATGTCGGCTGATGGTCAGCAGGGACATCGCCGCGACCAGGCACAGCAGGCCGGCGGTGAGCCAGGCGATCCGGTAGTCGCCGGTGTGCTCGCGGATCGCGCCGGCGAAGCTGGCCGCGAGCCCGGCCCCGACCATGTGCGCGGCGAACACCCAGCCGAACACCAGGCCGGCCTGCTCGCTGCCGAAGTGGTCGCGGCACAGCGCCACCGTCGGCGGCACGGTTGCCACCCAATCCAGGCCGTAGAAGACGATGAACAGGAACAGCGGCGGGTCGACGGTGGCGCCGAGCACGGTCGGCACGATCAGTAGTGACAGCCCGCGCAGGCCGTAGTAGAGCAGCAGCAGGTTGCGCGGGTCCACCCGGTCGGTCAACCAGCCCGAGCCGATGGTGCCGACGATGTCGAAGATCCCGATCAGCGCGAGCAGATCGGCCGCCGTGGTCGGTGGCATGCCGTGGTCGTGGGCAGCCGGGATGAAGTGCGCGCCGATCAGGCCGTTGGTCGACCAGCCACAGATGAAGAAGGTGCCCATCAGCACCCAGAAGGTCCAGCTGCGCGAGGACCGCGTCAGCGCTCCGATCGCCTGCCGGGCCGGTGAGCTGGTCGGCGCCGGCCGGCTGAGGACCTCGCTGCCGGGGCGCGTGCCGTAGGCGGTGAGTCCCAACCGGCCCGGTGAGTCGGCGAGCAACCACAGCACCAGTGGCACCAGCAGCAGCGAGAAGAAGGCCACCACCAGCACCGCGGTACGCCAGCCGCGATGCGCGATCAGGCCGGCGATCACCGGCAGGAACACCAGCTGACCGGTGGACGAGGCCGCCGAGAAGATGCCGGTGACCAGGCCGCGGTGCTCGACGAACCACCGCTCGGCGATGATCGCGCCGAACACCAGGGCGAGCGAGCCGGTGCCGATGCCGATCGCCAACCCCCAGGCCGCCACCAGTTGCCAGGGTGCCGACATCACCGTGGTCGCCAGGCATCCGAGCGACACCAGGGTCAGCGCGCCGGCCACCATCGGCTTGATGCCGAAGCGTTGCATCAGGGCGGCCGCGAACGGTGCGGTCAGCCCGTAGATCACCAGGTTCACGGTGATCGCCAGCGAGGTGGTCGCGCGTGACCAGTGGAACTCGTTCTCGATCGGCTCGATCAGCGCGCCGGTGCTCGACCGGAAGGCGGCCGCGGCGATCAGCGCCAGAAAGGTGACTGCCGCCACGCTCCAGGCCCGATGGATCCGCCGGGTGGCCGGTGCCGCGGTAGTCACCTGCCCATCATGCCCGGCGGTCGCCAGTCGCAGCAGCCGGTTTTCAGCCCGCCGCCGACGAGATCCTGCCGCGGGCCGCGCCGGCCAGCCGGGCGGCAGCCTGTGCCTTGCGACCCCGTCGCAGCACCGCCACCGAGCCGTGCAGGAAGTCCTCGGCGACCAGCCGGTGTTCCAGATCGGCGATCCGCCGCTGGTTGAGGGTCACCGCGCCCTCTTCGATGCTGCGGCGCGCCTCGCTGCGGCTGCGGGCCAGCCCGGTCGCACACAGCAACTCGATCACCGAGCTGCCGACCTCGGCCTCGGCGCCGGGCAGTTCGGCGGTGGCGTCGAGCAGGGTCTGACCGTCCAGCGAGTGCAGATCTCCCTTGCCGAACAAGGCCTCGCTGGCCTGCTGTACGGCAGCGCAGGCCGCTGCGCCGTGCACCAGGGTGGTCACCTCGACGGCCAGCGTCTTCTGCGCGGCCCGCCGGTAGGGCTCGGCCGCGGTCGCCTCGGCCAGCGCATCGATCTCGGCGCGGCCCAGACCGGTGAACACCTTGAGGTAGTCGATGACCGAGCCGTCCTCGACGTTGATCCAGAGCTGGTAGAAGGCGTATGGCGAAGTGAGATCGCGATCCAGCCAGACGGTGCCGTCCTCGGTCTTGCCGAACTTGGTCCCGTCGGCCTTGGTGATCAGCGGGGTGGTCATGGCGTGCACCGCGACCTGCTCGGCCCGGTGGATCAGATCGGTGCCGGCCAGGATGTTGCCCCACTGGTCGGCACCACCGAGTTGCAGCGTGCAGCCGTACTCGCGGTGCAGGTGCAGGTAGTCCAGCCCCTGCAGCACCTGGTAGCTGAACTCGGTGTAGGAGATGCCGTCCTGACCGGCCAGCCGGGCCGCGACCGCGTCCTTCTTGATCATGACGTTGACCCGGAAGTGCTTGCCGATGTCGCGCAAGAAATCCAGCGCCGACAGGCCTGCCGTCCAGTCCAGGTTGTTCACCATTGTCGCAGGGTTGTCGCCGCCGAATTCGAGGCACGGCCGGATCTGGTGCTGCAGCCGGAGCACCCAGCCGGCGACCAGCTCGGGGGAGTTGAGGTTGCGTTCGGCGGTCGGTTTCGGATCGCCGATCAGCCCGGTCGAGCCGCCGACCAGGCACAGCACCCGATGACCGGCCCGCTGCAGGTGCCTGAGCGTGATCAACAGCACCAGGTTGCCGATGTGCAGGCTGGGCGCGGTCGGATCGAAGCCGCCGTAGAGCGTCACCGGGCCGCCGGCCAGGCTCTGGCGCAGTGCGGCCAGGTCGGTGGTCTGGGCGATCAGTCCGCGCCAGGTCAGCTCGCCCAACACGTCCGGCGGCGTCGTTTCCGTTGTCACGCCCGCCATCCTGCCATGCGGTGCCAGCCGGGTGAGCCTCAGCGCCGCCTCGTCCGGACGGTCAGCTGGCCGCCTCGTCGCCACCCTCGGGGCCGGCGCCATCACCAGGATCGCGTTGCTGGGAAAGGTATTGCTCGAACTCGGCGCCGATCTCGTCGGCGGTCGGCAGCCGGCCGCCCTCGGCCACCAGGCCCCGGCCCCGGCCGGCCACGATCTCGTCGTACTGGGCCTCCAGCGCCTGCACCACCGAGGCGATCTGCTCGGAGGCCGCGACCTGGGCGTCCAGGTCGGTCCGGGTGGTGGCCGCGGCGGTGTCCAGCGCGGCGGTCGGCAGGTCCAGCTCGCTGGCCAGCGCGACGCAGCTGAGCAGCATCGAGGCCGCAGCGGGGTATTCCAGATGTGCCAGGTAGTGCGGCACGTTGACCGCGAAGCCCATCGCGTCCAGGCCGGCCTCGCCGAGCCGGAACTCCATCAGGTGCCCGGCCGCCGCCGGCACCTGGACGGTGCCCAGCCAGTTGTTGTAGTCGGCCACCAGGCTCGGTGGGCTGCCGTGCGCGACCACGGTCGAGGGCCGGGTGTGCGGCACCCCCATCGGGATCGCGTTCAGCCCGACCAGCAGCCGGACGTCCAATTGCTCGACCAGCAGCGACATCGCGGCCACGAACCGTTCCCACTGGGTGTCCGGCTCGGGCCCGGACAGCAGCAGGAACTGGGTGCCGGCGGCATCGGTGACCGCGTCGATGGCCAGCTGTGGTGGGGTGAAGCTCTGCCAGTGATCGGTGACGAACAGCATCTCCGGACGGCGACCGCGGTAGTCGAAGAGCTGGTCCACGTCGAAGGTGGCCACCCGGACCGACTCCAGGGTGTCCAGCAGGTGGGCGCGGGCCAGCCGGGTGGCGTTACCGGCATCGACGAAGCCGTCCATGGCCTGCACCAGCACCGGTCGCTCCAGCGCCGGTAGCGGCTCGGCGAGGGTGAACAGCTCGGCGGGCTCCAGCATGGCTAGCCGGCCTCCGCGGCCACGCGCAGCTCGGGTTCGGTAGCCGCCCGGACCTGCTCCAGGCTCACCCCCGGCGCCAGCTCGCGCAGCAGCAGGCCGGACTCGGTGATGTCGATGACCGCCAGGTCGGTGATGATCTTCTGCACGCAGCCGGCCCCGGTCAGTGGCAGCGAACACCGCTTGACGATCTTGGGGCTGCCGTCCTTGGCGGTGTGCTCCATCATCACGATGACCTCCTTGGCGCCGTGCACCAGGTCCATCGCGCCGCCCATCCCCTTGATCATCTTGCCGGGGATGGTCCAGTTGGCCAGATCACCGTTCTCGGCGACCTGCATCGCGCCGAGCACCGCGACATCGATGTGGCCGCCCCGGATCATTCCGAACGAGGTGGCCGAATCGAAGTAGGACGATCCCGCCAGCACCGTGACGGTCTCCTTGCCGGCGTTGATCAGGTCGCCGTCCAGCTGGTCCTCGGTGGGGTAGGGACCGACCCCGAGAATGCCGTTCTCGCTCTGCAGCACGACGGTGATGGAGTCATCGACGTAGTTCGGAACCAGGGTCGGCAGGCCGATGCCGAGGTTGACGTACTGGCCGTCGTGCAGCTCGGCGGCCACCCGGGCGGCCAGCTCGAATCGGGTCAGTGCCATCGCGATCAGCCTGTGCTTTCTTGACGGACGGTCCGCTTCTCGATCAACTTGCCGGCCTCGCCGACCTGCACCACCCGCTGGACGAACACCCCGGGGGTGTGCACCTGCTCAGGGTCCAGCTCACCGACCTCGACGAGCTCCTCCACCTCGGCGATGGTGATCCGGCCGGCCATCGCGCACAGCGGGTTGAAGTTGCGGGCGGAGGCGTCGTAGCTGAGGTTGCCGTGCCGATCGCCGCGGGCCGCCCGGACCAACGCGAAGTCGGTCACGATGCCCTCTTCCAGCACGTAGCGGCGGCCGCCGAACTCGCGGACCTCCTTCGGCGACGAGGCCAGCGCCACCGTGCCGTCCGGGTGGTAGCGCCAGGGCAGGCCACCGTCGGAGATCATGGTGCCCACGCCGGCCGGGGTGTAGAAGGCCGCAATGCCCGAGCCACCGGCTCGCAGCCGTTCGGCGAGGGTGCCCTGCGGGGTCAGTTCGAGATCCAACTCACCGGCCAGGTACTGCCGGGCGAACTCCCGGTTCTCGCCGACGTAGGAGCCGATGGTGCGCCGGATCCGGCCCGCCATCAGCAGCACGCCCAGGCCGGCCGAGTCCACCACGCAGTTGTTGGACACCGTCTCCAGCTCGGTGGTGCCCTGCTGGTGCAGTGCCTCGATGAGCACGTGCGGGATGCCGCACAGGCCGAAGCCGCCGACCGCCAGCGAGGCACCGTCGGCGATGTCGGCCACCGCCTCGCCGGCAGATGCCACTACCTTGTCCACGCAGCTGTCCTTTCTGACTGGGCCCACTGGCTCGAACTGTAGTCAGCGCGCGGGACCGCGATCGGCCCGTGGGGATTGTCCGCCCGCTAGTGGCTGAGCGTCACCTGCTCGGTTGCCGCCCGTGCCGCGGACCGGGCCGGATCCGGGTGGGCGACCAGCACCACCGAACCTCTGACGGCCAACGGTGCCAGCAGCGCGGCGACCCAGTCCGCCGGGCCGGACCACTCCGTGGTCCAAAGCAGCCGGCCACCCGCACTCAGGCCCAGCTCACCTGCGACCCGGGCCGCGCTGCTGGCCAGGCCGGCCCGGTCCAGGCCGTCCAGGGCCGGTTGTCCGGGATCGGCCTGGGCACGCACGGTGGCCCAGCTGTCAGGCATCGGACGCACCGCGGTGGCGTAGTCATGCGCGCCGGGCGGTGGCACGTCCGGCCGGGCCATGCTCAGCAACGACACCGCGAACACCTCCGCGCCCGGTATCGGCGCCAGCTCGGCCAGGCCGGCGGCGTCGGCGAACAGCACCGAGGCCGTGCCGGCCCGGGGGCTGGCGGGGCCGAGCACCTCCAGGCCGGCGAACCAGCAACCCAGCAGGATCGGCGCGGCCAGCCAATGCACCGGCAGCCGCACCACCGCCTGATCGCCCGGGCCGAGGCCCAGACCGTCCTGCACCATGAAGTGGGTCTTGGCGACCCAGTTGGCCAGCGACCTGGCCGACAGCTCAGCCCGCTCACCGGTCCGGTCGTCGTAGAACGTCACCAGCGGCCCACCCGGATCGGCCTGCAACCGATCGGCGAAAAGGGTCTCAGGGGTGGGTGTGCCGCCGGTAAGCGAGGCCACCTAAACGAGACATTCGGTGGGAAAGTTGGTCACCGGCCGAGTCTAACGTGCGGCTGCCGGCCGGGTTCTTGCGCTGGTTCACAGCTGGCCGGCCTCGCGTTGGCACGGTCCACCAGTTGGGGTATGGGACTATGTGGGCATGCGTGTATTCGTCACCGGCGGTGCTGGATTCATCGGCTCCCACTACGTCAGAGAGCTACTCAGCGACAGTTACCCGACCCTGGTCGGGGCCGATGTGACCGTTTTCGACAAGCTCACCTATGCCGGCAACCTGGCGAACCTGGCCCCGGTGGCCGACAGCCCGCGGTACCGCTTCGTCCAGGGTGATATCTGCAGCGCCGCCGATCTCGACGCTGCGCTGCCCGGCCATGACGTGCTGGTGAACTTCGCCGCGGAGTCCCATGTGGACCGCTCGATCACCGGCGCCGCCGACTTCATCCAGACCAACGTGCTCGGTGCCCAGCAGGTCTTCGACGCCGCGCTCCGGCACGGGGTCGAGCGGGTCGTGCACATCTCGACCGATGAGGTCTATGGCTCCATCGAGGAGGGTTCCTGGCGCGAGGACACCCTGCTCGAACCGAACTCGCCGTACTCGGCAGCCAAGGCAGGCTCCGACCTGATCGCCCGGGCTTATGCCAAGAGCTATGGCCTGAACATCTCGGTGACCCGCTGCTCGAACAACTACGGGCCCTACCACTTTCCGGAAAAGGTCATTCCGCTGTTCGTGACCAACCTGCTGGACGGCAAGAAGGTGCCGCTGTACGGCGAGGGCGCCAACGTCCGGGACTGGCTGTTCGTGGCCGATCACTGCCGCGGCATCCAGCTGGTGGTGGACAAGGGCCTGCCCGGCGAGTTCTACAACATCGGCGGCGGCCGGGAACTGTCGAACAAGGAACTGACCGAGCAACTGCTCGAGGCGACCGGCCGGGACTGGTCCTACGTGCAGCCGATCGTCGATCCGCGTGGTGGCGGGCATGACCTGCGCTACTCGGTGGACTACTCCAAGACCGCCGAGCTGGGCTATGCCCCGCAGGTCAGTTTCGAAGCCGGCCTGGCCCAGACCGTCCAGTGGTACCGGGACAATCGCGATTGGTGGGAGCCGCTGATCGAGCGCGCCGCGGTCGCCCACATCGAGAAGGTGTGATGAGCCGATCGCGGCCAGTTCGTCCGGCGAGGCGCGCAGTCCAGCCGGCGATGAGCGCTTGCGCGAAGAGCGAGAGGTCCGGGATGGGCGAGCATCGCAGCGAGGTACGAGCGAGGCGCGCAGTCCAGCCGGCGATGAGCGCTTGCGCGAAGAGCGAGAGGTACTAGCTATGCGCTGGTTGATCACCGGCGCGCACGGCCAGCTAGGCACCGACCTGCAGCACGTGCTCGCCGCCGCAGGTCGCGCCGACCAGGTGCGCGCCCTCGGCTCTGCCGAACTCGATATCACCGACCGGCCGGCCATCGCGGCCGCCGTCGATGACTTCGGACCGGACGTGATCGTCAACGCGGCGGCCTACACCGCGGTGGACGCGGCCGAGGACGACGAGGAACGTGCCTATGCGGTCAACGCAACCGGTCCGGCGCTGCTGGCCGCACAGGCCAGCCGCTCCGGGGCGAAGCTGATTCAGGTGTCGACCGACTACGTCTTCGACGGCACCGGGCTCGAGCCCTACCCGCCGCACGCGCCGACCAACCCGCGATCTGCCTACGGCCGGACCAAGCTGGCCGGCGAACTGGCGGTTCGCGAGCTCGCCGCGGAACTGGGCTACGTGGTCCGCACCGCCTGGGTCTACGGCGCGACCGGCTCGAACTTCGTCAAGACCATGGTGCGGCTCGAAGGCAGTCACGACAGCCTGGACGTCGTCGATGACCAGCGGGGCTCGCCTACCTGGTCCCAGGATCTGGCTCGCGGCCTGGTCGAGCTGGCCCGCTCCGGCGCGCCGGCCGGCGTCTATCACTGCACCAACGGTGGCGACACCACCTGGTACGGCTTCACCCGGGCGATCTTCGAGGAACTGGCCGCCGACCCCGAACGGGTTCGGCCCACCACGACCGACAAGTTCCCGCGCCCGGCCCCGCGTCCGGCCTACTCGGTGCTGTCCCGGCAGGACTGGGTAGCGGCCGGTTTGACGGCGTTGCCCGACTGGCGCGCCGCGCTGCACGCGGCCTTTGCCGAGTCGGCCGACGCCTTCGGCGTGGCCGCCCACTCTGGAACGGAAAAATGAGCCAATCCGGCATCGTGCAGTACCGCAGCCTGATCTGGAACTTCGGGCAGCGTGATCTCAAAGCCCGGTTCAAGGGCACAGCGGTCGGCTGGCTGTGGTCCTTGCTGCTGCCGTTGGCCTCGCTGCTGACCTACAGCCTGCTGGCGCACTACGTGCTCAGGTCGGGCGCGCCCGATTTCGGCAACGGCCACCGGGGCAACTTCGCGGTCTGGCTGTTCGCGGGCCTCACCGCCTGGGGGTTCTTCGCCAACGGCCTCAACACCGGTATCGGCGCGCTGCTGGGCGCCGGGCCGCTGCTGAAGAAGATCTTCTTCCCGTCCTACGCGCCGGTGCTCGGCTCGATCTTCGCAGTCGCCATCCAGAGCTGCATCGAGTTGGCTCTGGTGTTGGCGACGATTCTGCTGATAGGTCACGGCAACATCGGCTGGACGTGGTTGCTGGTCCCGGTCTGGGCCTCGCTGTTCCTGATCTTCGTCGCCTCGATCTCGCTGATCTTCGCGATCGCCAATATCTTCTTTCGTGACCTGGCCCACCTGGTATCGGTCTTTCTGCAGTTGCTGTTCTACGCGACGCCGGTGCTGTACCCGGTATCGCGCTTCGGCCACGGCAAGGCGCACGTGATCCTGGTCAGCAACCCGCTCGCGCAGTTCGTCGACATCTTTCGTGACCTGGTGTACGGGCTGACGCCGGGCAGTTGGAACCAGTGGCTCTACGCGGTGATCTGCTGCGTGGTGGCCGTCCTGGTTGCGATCTGGGTGTTCACCCGCAACGGCCTGGACCTGAGCGAGGAGATGTGACCGACCACGTGGACGAGAGCGCGCTGCTGATGGCCCCGGCCAGCCAGCCAACGCAACCGAGCGAACCGGCCGATATCGCCATCGAGGTCCAGGACCTGTCCAAGATGTTCCGGCTGGCCACCGAGCGCCGGGACTCGCTCAAGGAGCGCTTCGTCAAGGGCAGCGGCCGCTTCGACGAGTTCTGGGCATTGCGCGACATCAGCCTGTCCATTCCGCGCGGTTCCACCTTCGGCCTGATCGGGCACAACGGCTCGGGCAAGTCCACCCTGCTCAAGATCCTCGCCGGCATCTACCGTCCGACCAGCGGCAAGGTGCAGAGCACCGGACGCATCTCCGCACTGCTCGAGCTCGGGGCCGGCTTTCACGGCGAGCTGTCCGGCCGGGAGAACATCTACCTCAACGGGGCGATCCTCGGCCTGAGCCGCAAGCAGATCGAAGCCAGCATGGACGGCATCATCGCCTTTGCCGGCCTGGAGGACTTCATCGACACCCCGGTCAAGGTGTACAGCTCAGGCATGTACGTCCGGCTGGGATTCTCCATCGCGGTCACGGTGAACCCCGAGATCCTGATCGTCGACGAGATCATCGCGGTGGGCGATGAGGAGTTCCAGCGCAAGTGCTTCGACTACCTCTACGAACTGCGCCGGCAGGGCACCACCATCGTGCTGGTCTCGCACTCGCTCGGCGTGATGGCCGACCTGTGTGATCAGGCCGCCTGGCTGGATCAGGGCAAGCTGATGTCGGTCGGACCGGTTCGCGACGTGATCGACAACTACCTCGGCCAGGTCAACCGCAAGGAGGCCGCGGCCCGGGCCAAGACCACCGGCGAGGACGGCGGCGAACTCGAAGGTGGCCGCACCGCCCGGCTCGGATCGGGTGAGGTCCGGGTCACCAAGCTGGAGTTTCTCGACGCCGACGGGGTGGACCGCGGGTTTCTGGCCACCGGGGAACCGGGCCTGGTGCGGATGCACTACCAGGCCAGCAAGGACCTGCCCTCGGTCACCTTCGGACTCGGCTTCACCCACGAGTCCGGCGTCACGGTGGCAGGCCCGAACTCCGGCTACGGCAACGATGCCCTGCCGGTGGCGGCCGGCGCCGGCCTGGTGGAGTTCCTGGTCGAGGACTTTCCGCTGCAACCGTCCACCTTTCTGGTGTCGGCTGCGGCCGCCGATCACGGGCATGTCTATGACTACCGCGATCGGGCATTCGAGCTGCGGGTGCGCGCCCACGAGGCGGTCACCGAGCCGGGCATCACCCGGATGTTCGGCAGTTGGACCCTGAAGCCGGACGGCGCCGCCGCGCCGCCCTCGGGTCAGCCCAGAGAGGACCAGTCGTGATCACCGCCGACACGCTGTCACGCACCCTGCACGCCCTGACGACCGGCTATCCGGACCGCGCGTTGAACCTGGTGCTGACCGATCAGGCGCTGGAGGAGGACGAGCGCCGGCCGCTGTACCAGGCCATCAAGTCCGCCAGCACCCCGCACGAGCAGGTGCGGGCACTAGGCGATGCCTTTCTCACGCTCAAGGCCGATCAGGCGATCATCAACGAGTGCTACCGGTGTGCCTTCTACGCCGGCGAGGACTGGGCCGAACTGTCGACCAACCCGCTCTACGCGCACTTCCTGGCCAACCGCAGCGGCGCGATTCTCGACAAGTGGGTGCACTACTTTCCGATCTACACCCGGCACCTGGAGCGGTTTCGCAACCGTGCGGTGCGAGCGCTGGAGATCGGGGTCTATCGCGGCGGCGGGCTGGACATGCTCTCGCGCTACCTGGGCCCGCAGGCCAAGCTGGTCGGACTGGACATCGACGAGGCCGCGGTGCGGGCGGTGCGTGGCCGGTTCCCGGTGGTGCTCGGCGACCAGCAGGACCCGGCGGTGCTGCGCGCGCTGCACGAGGACTACGGGCCCTTCGACATCATCATCGACGACGGCGGCCACACCATGGCCCAGCAGATCGTCACGGCCGAGACGCTGTTCCCGCTGCTGGTCGACGGCGGAACGCTGATCGTCGAAGACACCCACACCTCCTACTGGTCTGAGTTCGGTGGGGCCCTGCGCGGTGAGGGCTCGTTCATCGAGTGGTCCAAGCGCCGGGTCGATGACATGCACTCGCGCCACGACACCGACATCGACGCCGACTCGGTGTGGGCCACCGACCTGGACGGCCTGCACATCCACGACAGCGTGGTGGTGCTGGAGAAGAAGCGCCGGTTCCGGCCGTTCAACGAGGTGGTGGGCAGCTCGTCCTACCTGTTCGCCGAGCGGTTCTCCGAGATGATCGGCAACGAGTTGCTGGCCACCCGCGACGCGGCGTTGCGCGAGCGCGACCTGCTGCAGGCCAAGCTCGACGGGGTCACCGAGGGCGAGCTGGCCGCGCCGGCGCCGAGCCCGCCCGAGCAGGACGCCGAACTGGTGATCCTGCGTACCGAGGTGGTCAAGGCCCGCAAGCTGCTGGCCGACATCGATGCCAAGGCGGCCGAGACCGAGCAGGAGCTGACCCGCACCCAGCACGATCTGCTGGAGAGCTGGCAGCAGGTCAAGGCGATGCGGCGCACGGTCAGCTGGCGGGTCACCGCTCCGCTGCGGGCACTGCGAGGTGTGCGCGGCCGGTGATCTTCTACCGACGCTCGCGTCCGGCCGTGGTCGAGGACCTGGTCCACCAAGTGGTTTGTGAACACGGCTCACCGCAGGATTTCGGCACCCCGGACCGGGTGGCGCTGCTGGTGCACTGGGCGCAGGCGCCGCTGGTCTCGCGCTCCTTCCGGGAGCTGGTCCGGCAGCTGAGCGACAACGGATACCGGACCGTGGTGGTCTCGGCCGGCGAGTTCGACGAGCCGCTGGACTGGGGCGGCGCGCTGCCGGCGGACACCATCGTGCTGCGCAAGCCCAACATCGGCTACGACTTCGGCTCGTGGGCGGTCGGGTTGGAGGTGCTGCCGGCGATCGGCGATGCCCGCTACACCATCCTTGCCAACGACAGCGTGCTCGGCCCGTTCACCGACCTGGCGCCACTGGTCGCAGACTTCGAGTCCAGCATCGCCGACGTCTGGGGGCTGACCGACACCCGGCAGTTCAGCCACCACCTGCAGAGCTACTTCCTCGGGTTCCGCGAGGGGGTGCTGGCCGAGCGGCCGCTGCAGGACTTCTTCGCCGGGGTGCGCCAGGAACGCTCCAAGTGGGAGATCATCAAGCACAACGAGCTGGCGCTGTCGGCGCTGCTGCTACGCGAGGGCTACGTCACCCGGTCGGCCTTCCGGGGTGACGACGTGGTCAGCGCCGGTGAGAACCCGGTGATTGCCGGCTGGCGACAGCTGATCGAGCTGGGATTCCCCTTTGTGAAGAGGCAAATCGTTGCCGATCCGTCGCTGGCGCCGCGCGGCGAGCTGATCGCGCGCGAGGTGCAGGCCGTGTTCGGTGCCCGGATCGACGAGTGGATCTAGAGGGAGCGACGTGAGACGGATTACCCGAGCCGGACTCGAACGGCGAGTGTCGAAGTACCGCTCGATGGCGGTTTCCAGGGTGCGCCAGGGTCAGGAATGGCGTCGCCGGCGTGGACCGCACGCCCCGCTGGACTTTGCCGACTGGGTGGAACGCCGGCTGGCTCGCAACTCGGCCGGCTTCCCCGACAGCTGGCGGACCGTCCAGACCCTGCCGTTTGCCAAGCCCAGCCGGGTGGCGGTGCTGCTGCACGCCTTCTACCCCGAGCTGGTGCCGGAGCTGATCAGCGCGCTGGCCGCCGTCCCGGTCGAGTTCGACCTGATCCTCAGCAACGGCACCGGTGCACCGCTGACCCCGGACACCAGCGGCCTGCCCCGGGCGCGCAACGTGGTGGTGCTGGACGTGGCCAACCACGGTCGCGACATCTGGCCGATGGTCCAGGTGGTCAACGCCGGCGTGCTCGATCCGTACGAGCTGGTGCTCAAGTTGCACACCAAGCGCAGCGAGTGGCGGGCCGGCCACCAGGAGCTGGCCGGCAGCGGGGCGGACTGGCGGGCCTCGCTGATCGCCAGCCTGCTGGGCTCGGCCGAGCACGTGCAGGCCATTCTCAGCGCCTTCGCCGAGGACCCCGATCTCGGGGTGGTGACCGCGCCCGGCAGCCTGCTCGGCCCGGAATTCTGGGGCGGCGACGAGGCACTGACCCGGGAGCTGCTGCGCCGCATCGAGCTGCCCCTGGAGCCTGACCAGCTGCGGTTCCCGGCCGGATCGTTCTACTGGATAAGGGCCTTCGTCCTGCAGGGTTTGCGTTCGCTGTCGATGACCGAGGAGGACTTCGACGTCGAGGCCGGCCAGGTGGATGCCACCACCGCGCACGCCATCGAGCGTTCGATCGGCATTCTCAGCGCTGAGGCCGGCCTGCGGCTGGCCACGCCCGAGGAGCTCTCGCCGATCCAGCAGCAGTCCTGGCAGCGTTACCGCCGCGATGTCGCCCAGTCGCCGCGGGTCCGGATCATTCCGTTCTACCTGCCGCAGTTCCACCCGACCCCGGAGAACAACCGCTGGTGGGGCGAGGGCTTCACCGAGTGGGCCAACGTGACCGCTGCCCGGCCGGTGTACCTGGGCCACAACCAGCCCAACCTGCCGTCCGAGCTGGGCTTCTATGACCTGCGCCTGGACGAGGTCCGGCAGGCCCAGTTGGAGTTGGCCAGCGGGCACGGCATCACCGGATTCATGTATTACTACTACTGGTTCGCCGGCCGGCGGCTGCTGAACCTGCCCATCGAGAAGCTGGCCGGCGGGGACGTGGACAAGCCGTTCTGCCTGATGTGGGCCAACGAGAACTGGACCCGCAGGTGGGACGGGCGGACCTCCGATATCCTGATGGGCCAAGACTACGACCGGGTTCCGGCGACCGAGTTCATCGACGATGTGCTGGAATTCCTGGCCGATCCTCGCTACCTGCGGATCCAGGGCCGCCCGGTGCTGGCGGTGTATCGGCCGACCCAGCTGCCCGATTTCGGCGCGGTCCTCACGGTGTGGCGTGAACGGGCCCGCGAGCACGGCATCGGCGAGCTGACCATCCTGTCGGTCGACGTGGCCCGGGAATTCGACGGCCTGACCACCGACGCCCGCTCGGCCGGCCTGGATGGCACGCTGGGCTTTCCGCCGCACAACCTCAAGTGGGAGTGGGTGCCGCACGCCGGCCTGCGGGTGGACCGGCGCTTCGAGGGCAACATCCTCAGCTACCAGGCGATGGCCCGCGATGCCGAGCGCAAGCTGCTGCACCTGGCCGAGGACGCCTACCCGGGCGTGATGGTGACCTTCGACAACACCGCGCGCCGGCAGTGGCAACCCGACCTCTGGTACGGCTCCAACCCCTACACCTTCCGCCGCTGGCTGGCCGCGGCCCGATCCTCGGTGATCCACCGCGAACCGCAGGATCGGGTGGTCTTCGTCAACGCCTGGAACGAGTGGGCCGAGGGCGCGGTGCTCGAACCGTCGCGCCGGTTCGGCCGGACCTACCTGCAGGCGGTGCGCGACGTTGTCTTCGGCTGATCCCCGGCCGCCGGTCAGCGTGCCGGCGGTGGTGATCGGAGTGCCGGTCTACGGCCAGCTCGAGCTGACCAGGCGGGCGCTGACCGCCATCGATCGGCACACCCCTGTCGATATCGAGCTGATCGTGATCGATGACTGCGGCCCGCAGCGGCTGGTGGCGTCCATGGTCGAGGGCTGGCTCGGTTCGGCACGCCGGTGGCGGCTGATCAGCCACCAGACCAACCAGGGCTTCGTGGGCAGCGTGAACGAGCTGTTCGAGCTGGCAGGGGACTGCGACGTGCTGGTGGTCAACAGCGACGTCGAAGTACTGCCCGGCTGGTTCGCCGGCCTCGCGGCGGCGGTCGCCGGGGTACCCCGGCTGGCCAGCGCCAGCACCCTGGCCACCGCGGGCAGCCTGCTCAGCGTGCCGGAGCTGGACTGGCTGGGCGACACCGCCGAGCGGTTGATCACCGCCCGGGCCGCGGTCGAGGTCTCGGCCGAGATCCCGGTCGCGGTGGCGCACTGCACCTGGTTCACCCGGGCCGCCCTGCACCAGGTCGGCCTGCTGGACCGGGCATTCGCCCCCGGCTACGGCGAGGAGGTGGACTGGAGCCTGCGGGCGGCCCGGCTCGGCCTGGTCCACCTGGCCGCGCTGCACAGCTACGTCCGGCACTCAGGCGGCGCCAGCTTCGGGCCCCGGACCGGGTTCTTCTCCTTGCAACGTAGGCATGAGCTGAGACTTCTGCTGCGCTACCCGGTGCGCTGGTGGCGGATCCGCCGCTTCGCCGCCGACCCGAACACCGAGTGCGCCCGGGCCATCGGGCGGATCAGGCAGATCCTGGCCGCCCCGGAGGTGAGCTGAGCGGGCGCGGCAGTGCCGGCCGTCGCGGCGTTTTCGTCCCGGCCGTCCGAGCCGCTACCGTACTCAGCAGCTTGGGTGCCGCCGGGCCGGCGACGGCACCATCTCCAGTTTCGATACCAGGTAAGGAACCCCATGGCTGAGTCCAGCTTCTCCGATCAGGTCATCGCCTTCGCCAAGGCCGACTCGATGCACGCGCTGCCCGAGGTGATCGACGTGTCGGCGGTGACTCCGGACAACCCGCCGGAAGAGATTCAGATGAAGTTCGTGGGCCTGTCCTACGAGAACGCCTACGCCGAGGCCGAGACCTTCGTGACCGTCTCGGACCAGTTCGCCGCCAAGCACGGTCGCGGGGACTTCGCCTCGATGAACCGGATCCTCGACTTCGGCTCCGGTTGGGGCCGGATCACCCGGACGCTGCTGACTAAAGTGCCCGCGCCCAAGATCCACGCCATCGACGTCGATGGGCAGATGACCGCGCTGCTCAACACCACGCTGCCCGGCGTGAATGCGCTGACCATCTCGCCCGAACCGCCCACCGTGCTCGGCGATGGCGCGCTGGACGCCGGTGTGGCGTTCAGCGTCTTCTCCCACCTGTCCGGCCCGGCGCACGAGGCCTGGGCGGGCGAGTTCGGCCGGATCATCGCCCCCGGCGGCGTGGTGGCCATCACCGTGTTGGACGCGGCCTTCTTCGGCCAGATCGCCGGCGCCCAGGCTGCGGTGCAGGCCGGTCAGGCCGACCCCTTCGCCGAGTCGCTGGCCACCACCTTCGCCGACCTGGCCGCCGCCCAGGCCGGCTACAAGAACGGTGAGATCCAGTACGCCAGCAGCGGCGGTGGCGAGATGCGTACCGGTGACTACTACGGCTGGGCCGCCGCGCCCACCCAGTACGTCGAGCGGGTGTGGGGTGCGGCCGGCTTCCGGATCGTGGAATGGGTGCCCTCGGGCGTGCTGTTCCCGCAGGCGCTGGTGTTCATGGTGCGCGGGCAGGGCGGCCCGATGCGGCGCGCGGTGGTCGCGTCCAACGCCGTGAACTCGGCCACCGACACCGTCTACCGGCGGCTGCGTCCCTACGCCGGAAAGCTCAAGCGCGCGATCCAGGCCCGCCGCGGTTCGCGCTGAGCCGTCCTGCCTTCGATGCGTTGGGCACCGCCCCGTCCCACTTACCGCTGCCTGACCAGATGACCCAGCACCCACCGCTGTGCTACGGGCTGGCGGCCGGATTCAGCGAGCGAGGCCCGCTGCTGGCGTTCTTCCGGCACGGGCGCGAGCTGCTGGACGCGCAACTGGCCCCCAGTGACCCCGGCCGGCTGCAGCGGTTGAGCGGCGGGCAGCGCTTCGCGATCGGTCGGGCGCCGCTACCCGGCCCGCTCACCGTGGCGCTGCTCGGGTGCCTCGCGGCACTTGCCCTGACCTGCCTGGCCGGGTTCTGGTGGCCGGTGCCCGGGCCGGCCGGCTCACCGATGCGTCGATCCCCAGCTCGCATCGCTAGACTTCGCTGCTCGTGACGACTTCCGTGCAATCAGGTGCCGGCCAGCCCGGTCGGGACGAGACCGATCAGCCGGCCGCACCCGTCCCACCGGTCGAGGACCGCACCGGCCTGGCCGAGCCGCCGGCCAGCTGGCTGAACCGTGCGCTGGCCTGGGCGGTGGGCCTGTGCGCCGCTGCGCTGGTGCTGATCCGGCTCGGGCCGTCCCTGGTCGGCGCGAAGGTGTTTCTCGGCCTGGACCTGTTCTACCGCTTCACACCGTGGTCCAGCGGCCCGAACGCCCGGCCGCTGTCGTCGAGCTCGATCTACGTCTCGGACCACCTGGACTTCTTCGTGCCGGGCATGCACGAGATCGCCCAGCGGCTCTGGCACGGTGACCTGGCCGGCTGGTCGGACTACGTCGGCGGTGGCTCGTCGTTGCTCGGTACCCCGATCTACGGGGTGCTCTCGCCGGGCCGGTGGCTGTACCTGGTGATGCCGACCTGGTTGGCGCCGGGCTGGTCGAAGCTGGCCGAGATGGCCTTCGCCGCGGTGTTCAGCTACCTGCTGATCCGCCGGCTCAAGGGCAGCAAGGTGGCCGCCGCGCTGGCCGGCTTCATCTACCCGATGACCGGCTTCATGATCGCGTGGACGAACTGGCCGCAGGTTGCGGTGGCGTGCGTGATCCCGATGATGTTCTGGGCCATCGAGCGGTTCGTGCAGGAACGCCGATGGGCCACCCTGGTGCCGGTCTCGCTGGCATCGGCGCTGCTGCTGTTCGGCGGTTTCCCGGCGGTGGCCGGCCAGACCTTCTACCTGGCCGGTGGGTACGCCCTGGTCCGGGTGATCGCCAGGCACTGGCGCGATGTCACAGCCGCCCGCCGGCTGGTCGGAGCGATCCGGGACGTCCTCGCGTTGGCGCTGGCCGCGGCACTGGGGATCGGGCTGACCGCGTTCCAGCTGCTGCCGTTCGTCCGGCAGTTCCTGCAAGAAGTCGATCTGTCCTATCGGGACAGTGGATTCTTCTCCGACTCGCCCAAGCACTACCTGCTGTCCACCACGTTTCCGAAGAGCTTCGCCGGCAACAACCTGTGGACCGGCGCCAGCCCGATGGACATCAACACCTACCTCGGTGCGGCAGTGGTGGCGCTCGGCGTGCTCGGCGGAGTAGCGGTGCTGACCGGCCGGTTGCGTCGGGAGGCCGGCGTCTACTTCGCGCTGATGATCCTGTTCGTGATCGGGCTGACCTACTTCCAGGGCGGCTGGTCGAACTGGATCGGCCAGCTGCCGATCTTCAAGGGCAATCCGATCGGACGGCTGCGTTCGCAACTGGGGTTGCCGGTGGCGGTGATCGCCGCGGCCGGCCTGGACGGGCTGCGTGGGCATGACTGGGACCCCGGCTGGGTACGACGCCGGTTGACCGGTTGGAACCTGCTCACGGTCGGGCTGCTGGCGCTGGTCACCGCGCTGGTCGGCAGCGCCGGCGGGCTGTTCCTGCACCGGCACTACAAGACCCAGACCACCGATCTGATCACCAAGGACGTCCTGATCGCGGTGCTGCCGCTGGTGGCGGTCACCCTGCTCGCGGTGTTCGCGCTGCGCTGGTACTGGGCGCGCGCGCTGGCGCTGCTGGTGCTGGTGTTGTCGGTCGGCGGCCAGGCGCTGGTGGCCACCTCGTTCTACTGGCCGACCGGAAGCCGCTCGCAGTTCTACCCGTCCTTCGGGGTGACCCGCTACCTGCAGGCCAATACCGGCCATGACCGGATCGGCAATCTCGGTTACACGCTGCGGCCGAACGTCACCGCCTACTACGGCATCCGGACGGTCACCGGCCACGGGTTCTTCCCCAAGCCGATGAAGGACCTGCTGCTGGCCATCGACCCCAGCTCGTTCCAGGGCGGCCCGACCTACAGCCTGCTCACCCCGATGCTCAGCAACGTCTACAACGTGCCCGGCCTGGATCGGCTCGGGGTGCGTTACCTGGCTGGTGACGTCGATTCGGTCATTCCCGGCACGCGGTACACGCCACAGCCGCAGCTCGGGACGTCCGACCCGCTACCGGTGGACCCTGGCGCCGCGCTGCCACTGACCGTCGGCACCGGCTACACCGCCAGCATCGCGGCCGGACCGTTGCGCGGGATCACCGTGCCGATGGTCACCACCGCGGCCCGCACCACGGTCACCGCCACGGTCACCCGGCCGGACGGCAGCGTGGTGGCCAGCGACAGCCGGCACATCGCGGCCGGGACCTGGCAGGTGCCGGTGCCGCTGGCGGCCGAGACGCCCAGCCCGGCGCCGGCCGGGGGTGAGCGCTGGCAGGTGCGGATCACCGTCGACAAGCCCGGGGTGACCGCCCGCTCCGGTGCCGCCGACGGGATCCGGCTGTCCGCAGTACGTCCGGATGCGGCGACCAGTTCGATCCGGCTGGTGTACGCCGGCGACTCGATCCAGGTCTGGCAGCGGATGAACTACGTGCCCCGGATCCACTGGGCCGGCCAGGCAGAAGTTATCACCGACGAAAAGACCAGGCTGAAGGCAGCCGCGCAGTCACCGGTGCAGCCGAACCAGGTGATTCTGGCCGCCGACCCGTCCGGTCCGCTGGACTCCTCGGCCGGCCAGCCCAGCACCTTCGGCATAGACGAGGACAGCGCGGACACCATCCGGGTGCACGAGACCTCGGCGGCGCCCGGGTACCTGGTGGTGGCCGACAACGTCCAGAGTGATTTCGCCGCCTTCGTCGACGGCCACGCCGCGCCGATCGTCGCCGCCGACTACGCGGTGGGCGCGGTCTACGTGCCGGCCGGCAGTCACCGGATCGAGTTCAAGTACGCACCGAAGGGCCGCAAGAGCGGCACCGCGATCAGCGTGCTCAGCGCGCTGGCGTTGATCCTGATCGGGCTGCCACCGCTGTGGTGGACGCGGCTGCGCCGTCGCCGGCGTCCGGCCCGGCAGCCGGCCGAGCAGGTCGAGTAAGCGGCGGCGGCTAGCGGGAGCGCCGGGCCCGGACCTGGTCGACCGCGGCCCGCAGCGGCGCGGTCAGTCGCCAGGACGTCGAGGCCCGCAGGTCGGCCAGCTCCTGCTGCAGCCGCTCGTTGGCGGTGCGCAACGCGTCGGCCTCGGCGCTGGAGCCGCCGGAGGTGGTGGCGGCCAGTTCGGCTTCGATCTGCAGCAGCAGGGTGATCCGGTCCCGGGGCTGGTGCTCGGCGCCATCCTTGACCAGGGTCACGAAGAACTCGAAGCCCTCGGTCGGAAAGGTCTGCAGCACGCCGAAGTCATGCTGGTCCAGGTCGGCCAGGTCAGCGATCAGCAGATCGAACGAGGTGGGGCTGAACTTCCACCGATGGGTGTCGAAATACTCTTTCTGGGCAAGCCCATTCTGCAACGCCTCGGCTGCGCCGGCCAGGTTCTCGAACTGGACCTGCAGCGTCGCGTGAAAGTCGGCCGACCAGATCAGCGCGCCGCCGCTGGTGCAGGCGTAGGCCTGGTGATCGACCAGCGGGCCGGCGGTGTGAAAGGCATTGCCGGCCTCGAAGGCGTCCAGCACGTCGCCGACCGTGGACAGCGGCTGGAACCGGTCGAAGCAGAACCGCTTGTCGGGCACCACCAGCGACAGCCGGCCGCCGTCGCGCAGCAGCACCTGGCAGTCCTTGAGGAACCGGATCATGTCCACGGTGTGCTCGATGAAGTGCGAGGCGATGATGTAGTCATAGCCACCGTGGTCACCGATCACCTCGAGCAGCGAACCGCCGCGCCACAGGTGATCCACCGGCTCGATCTTGTCCAGCTGCTCCTGGCTCAGGCCGAATCCCCGGTACTTGGCGACCAGTTCGGCCTGATCGGCGTGATCGACCGTTTCGATCTGCCGGCCGGTTGCCTTGGCCACCAGGGGGTTGTACGACGGGCCGATCTCCAGGCCCCGGCCGGACAGGTCCAGGGCATGCAGCGCCTTCTCCACGCGGTCCATGGCGCCAGGGTATTGCAAGCCGGTGTGGCACCGGCCCGGCCGGGCCGCGCAGGGCGGGAATCGGGCAGGTACGGGGTACCCTGGTGGGCGCTCCGGCGCGCGGTGCGCCGGCCGTGGCGTAAACGACGAAGAGGTCACCCAGTTGCGATTGGTAGTCCAGGTCCCCTGCCTGAATGAGGAAGACACCCTCGGATCGGTGCTGGAGTCCATTCCGACTCAGATCGAGGGCATCGACGAGATCATCGTGCTGATCATCGACGACGGCTCCACCGATCGGACGGTCGAGGTCGCCGAGCAGCACGGCGTGACGCATTTCGTCCGGCATGCCCGTAACCGCGGGCTGGGCCGCTCCTTCCACGACGGGGTGCAGCGGGCGCTGGAACTGGGCGCCGACATCGTGGTGAACACCGACGGCGACAACCAGTACCCGCAGCAACGGATCGCCGACCTGGTGCAGCCGATCGTGCGTGGCGAGGCCGACATCGTGATCGCCGATCGCCAGGTGCACCTGGTGGAGCACTTCTCCCGCGGCAAGGTGGCGCTGCAGAAGTTCGGCAGCTCGATCGTGAACAAGGCCGCCGGCACCGATCTGCCCGATGCGGCAAGCGGATTCCGGGCCTACTCCCGCGAGTCGATCATGCTGCTCAACACGATCACCCGGTTCAGCTACTGCATGGAGACGATCATCCAGGCCGGCAACAAGAAGCTGAAGATCGTCAGCGTGCCGGTGCTGACCAACCCCAAGACCCGCGAGTCCCGGCTGTTCAAGTCACCGTGGCAGCACGTGCTCAAATCGGCCGGGGCGATCATTCGCGCCTACATCATGTACAAGCCGTACGTGATCTTCAGCGCGCTGGCCTCGGTGCTCGGCGTGCTGGGCCTGATCCCCTTCATCCGGTTCTCGGTCCTGCAGGTGCTCGACGACAATCCCGGCAGCCACCTGCAGTCGCTGCTGGTCGGCGCGGTGCTGCTGATCATGTCGTTCATGTGCATCATCCTGGGCATCATCTCCGACCTGATCCGCACCAATCGGATCCTGATCGAGGACAGCCTGGAGCACACCAAGAAGATGCGCTTCGCCAAGGGCGAGGACCTGCCGGAGCCGAGCGAACTGACGGTCTTTGTCAGCTGAGCCGGCCGAACCGGTCCTGACCGGACGGCGCGGCCTGCGGCGCTGGGTGCCGCTGCTGATCATGCTGGTGGTCATCGCCGCGGCGGTGTACCTGGTCGTGAAGAACTATGCCGGGCTGAAGTCGGCCGTCTCCTCGGTCGGCGCGCTGAGCATCGGAGTGTCGTTGGTGCTGGCGGTGGCCGGTACCGCCGCGATCGGCCAGATCTGGACCAGCGTGCTGCGCGGCCTCGGCGCGTCGGTGACCAACCGCGAGGCCTCCGGGGTGTTCTTCGTCAGCCAGCTGGGCAAGTACCTGCCCGGCTCGGTGTGGCCGGTGCTGGCCCAGATGGAGTACGGCCGGCGGATCGGCACCGCCCGCCGGACCATGCTGGCGGCCAACCTGCTGATGCTCGCGGTGGTCACCGCGACCGGCCTGATCACCGGAGCGGCGTTGTTGCCGTGGTCCAGCCCGGACGGCCTGCGCAGCTACTGGTGGACCCTGCTGTTGCTGGTGCCGTTGCTGATCTCCTTGCATCCACGAGTGATTCCGGCGGTGCTGGACCGGCTGTTCGTGCTGGCCAGGCG
>JBPCPA010000186.1:0-11621 GCA_050999655.1 Jatrophihabitans sp. | reverse complement strand
TAGTGGGTGTCTGCTGTGGAAACGCGGCTCCCGCTGTGGCTTACGTCGCCGGCCCCTACGCTGAGGTTCAGGTGTGCAGTCCGCACTCGGTCTTGGTGGTGCCGGCCCAACGTCCGGCCCGGGCCTGCTCGCCCGGCAGCAGCCGCCGGGTGCACGGCGCGCAGCCGATCGAGCCGTAGCCGTCAGACAGCAGCGGGTTCACCAGAATGGCGTTCTCGGCAATGTAGTCGGCCAGCTGCTCGTCAGACCAGGTCGCGATCGGATTGATTTTCACCATGTTCCGCTTGGCATCCCACTCGACCACCCGGACGTCGGCCCGGTTGGCCGAGTCGGCCCGGCGCAGTCCGGACGCCCACGCCCGGTACGGTGCCAGCGCGCGTTCCAGCGGCTCCACCTTGCGCATCGCGCAGCAGCCGTTCGGGTCGCGGTCGTGCAACCGGGGGCCGAACTCGGCGTCCTGCTCGGCGACCGTGCGTAGCGCCAGCGTGGTCCGCACCGTGACCGGCAGGGTGGCGGCCACCGCATCGCGCATCCCGATCGTCTCGGCGAAATGGCAGCCGGTGTCGAGAAAGACCACCGCCACCCCGGGCGCGACCTGCGCGGCCAGGTGCGGCAACACGGCGTCAGCCATCGACGAGGTGAGGCACCAGTCCGTGCCGAATTGCTCGACCGCCCAGCCGAGAATGTCGCCGGCCGGTGCTCCTTCGAGTTCGGCGCCGGCCCGGATCGCCAGCGACTGCAGGTCGGTCGTGCTCGCATCCACGCTCATTGCTGCTCTCCCGTCGCCGGCACGCTCATCCAGTCCGCTGCGATCCCGAGGTATTTCAAGGCGAAAACTCGTTGACAGGCGCCGCAACGCCACTGGCCGTGAGTCTCGCCGAAGGGTCGCAGGTCCTCGTCCGCGCAGTACGGACAGTGAAACGGCGCGGCGCGCTCGGTCATTCCGCCGGCCTTGGTCCGGGCACGCCGAGGCCGGTCACAGCAACCAGTCCTCCTCGGCCCGGCTCACGTAGTGCGCGAAGGACTCGCCCTCGTCCCGCCGCCCGAGGTAGCCGGTCAGGATCCGCTCGGCATAGTCCGGGGCCTCGGCGGCGGTCACTTTCAGGCCGCGGAACTTGCGACCGAACGCAGCCTCAGCACCCAACTGGCCGCCCAGATGAATCTGAAAGGCTTCGGCGTCAACGAAGCTGCCATCATCCTGCTTCACCCTCTGCACGATGCCCTTGAAGCCGATGTCGGCGACCTGGAACCGGGCGCAGGAGTTCGGGCAACCGTTGACGTTGATGGTGATGGGAGTGTCGAAGTCCGGCAGCCGCCGCTCCAACTCGGTCCGGATCGTCTCGGCCCGGGCCTTGGTCTCGACCAGGGCCAGCTTGCAGAACTCGATGCCGGTACAGGCGATCGTGCCACGGTGGAATGCCGAGGGCCGCACCGACAGGCCCAGCTGCTCGAGTTCCTCGGCGACGGCCGCCGCAGACTCGACAGGGATGTCGAGCACCACCAGGCCTTGCTGCGCGGTGGTGCGGATCCGGTCGCTGCCATGGCGCTCGACCAGGTCGGCCAACGTGCTGAGCGTCGATCCGCTGGTCCGGCCGGACGTGGTCGTTGCCCCGACCGCGAGCTTGCCATCGGCCTGCCTGGTTATCCCGACATGGTCGCGGTGCGCAGGCGAGGCCGGTGGGGCCGGGCCGTCCGGCAGCGATCGGTGCAGGTATTCGGTTTGCAGCACCTCGCGAAACCTCGCCGGACCCCAGTCGGCCATCAGGAACTTGATCCGGGCGTGGTTGCGCGAGCGCCGGTAGCCGTAATCCCGAAAGACGCCGCAGACGCCGCTCCACACGTCGGCCACCTCGTCGGCCCGGACGAACACCCCCAGCCGCTGGGCGAACATCGGATTGGTCGACAGCCCGCCGCCGACCCACAGGTCGAAGCCGGCCTCGCCCTCGTCGTTGTGGACGCCCACGAACGCCACGTCGTTGATCTCGTGATTGACGCAGTGCTGGGCGCACCCTGAGATCGAGGTCTTGAACTTGCGCGGCAGGTTGGAGAACGCCGGGTCGCCGAGGTATCGCTCGACGGTCTCGCGCAGCGCGGCCGTGCCGTCGGCGAACGAGTCGGTGGCAACTCCCTCCAGCGGGCAACCGAGCATCACCCGCGGCGTGTCACCGCAGGCCTCGGTGGTGCTCAACCCGACCGCTTCGAGCTGTTGCCAGATGGCCGGCACATCCTCGACCCGGATCCAGTGCAGTTGGACGTTCTGCCGATCGGTGATGTCGGCGACATCGCGGCCGTACCTGGTCGAGATCTCGCCGATCACGCGAAGCTGCGCGACGGTCAGCGCGCCGCCGTCGATCCGGATGCGCAGCATGAAGAACTTGGCGTCGAGTTCCTCCGGCTCCAGGATCGCCGTCTTGCCGCCCGGAATGCCCTGAGCGCGTTGGGTGTAGAGGCCGAACCAGCGAAACCGGCCGCGCAGGTCACCGGGGTCGATGCCGTCGAAGCCGGTGCGGGAGTAGATGTCGATGATCCGCTGCTTGACCAGCAGGCCGTCGTTGTCGCGCTTGCTGCGCTCGTTCGGGTTCAGCGGCTCGCGGTACCCGAGCGCCCACTGACCCTGTCCTTTTCCCGCTGCCATCGCGGAGGTCCCTTCGAATGTGCCCGATCGTGCGGGGTCAAACAGCTGAAGGGACGCTCAACAGCCGGCGCCGGCCACTCGCAAGAGGTCGATGTGGCGACGCGAGGTCAGCATCGGTAGGCCGGGGTGCACCTGCTCATGGTTCCACACCTGACCGCCGGGCCGTTACCTCGGCGGCTGGTCCTCGCTGGCCGGGTCATCCCGGGACGGCGGGGCGGCCGGGTCGGGGTAACCGGCCGGCGGCGGTGCCCAGGGGCTCGGTTCGGCGGGCGGCGGTGCCGAAGGGCTCGGTTCGGCGGCCGGCTGCTGGTACTGGGGCTGCTGGTAGGGCGGCGGCGGTTGGTATTGGGGCGGTGGGTACTGGGGTGGCGGGTACTGGCCGGGCGGGTAGGACTGACCAACGGAGTACCCGGGTCCGAACTCAGCGGGCGGGTACGGTGCGCCCCCGGGTGCTCCGCCGTACCCGGTGTAGCCGGCGAAGGCGGGTTGGGCCGGTGTCGCCCGCCTGCGCCGCAGCAGCAGAGCGAGTCCGCTGAGCAACACCAGCGCCAGCACCGTCAGCCCGATCCACGCGGTCGAGCCGACTCCGGCCGAGCCTTGCGCGGCGGCGGTGGTCTCGAAGTCGATAGTGCCGGTGGCGTCGGGGGTGAAGGTGACCGAATGACCGTGCACCTTGCCGGCGCTCGCGCTCACCTTGCCGGGAAAGCTGAACTCGAAGGAGATCTTGGCCGTCTTGAGCAGGGTCGACGGGTCCAGGCCGGACGGCAGGCCGGCCCCGGAGGGCAGCAGGCTGGACAGGTCGGTCGGGAAGCCGGAGGGCAGCAGGCTGGACAGGTCGGTCGGGATACTGGTCGGCGCGATGGAACCGGTGCCGCCGGTGGCGGGCAGGCCGCCCAGGGTGCTGAGCAGGTTGATCCTGCCGCTCAGGTGAAAATGGTCGCCTTCGCGAACCAGTTTCGGGCCGTCCGCGCCGGCGTTGAACTGAGCCAGCGTGACACCGCTGAATGCGCAATCGATGCCGATGTAGGTGCCGTCATCGAAGTCCTTGGACACACCCCGGCCACCGAAGTCGCAGCTGTTCTGGGACTTCAGTTCAGCGAGCGCGTCCGCCGCGCTGCCGCCACCGAGGGTGGCCAGGCTCTTCGCGATGCCGATCCGGGTGGTCCCGGAGACCGTTCCGTCCGAATGCACGTTCGCCTTGAGTTGGACGGTGACGCAACCGGTGAGTGCCAGCGCCGCCAGCAGCAGGGCTGCGATCAGCCCGACTCGGCGTAGTGGCGAGCTGCCCGGGGCGTAGCGCGGCGAGTGCGACATAGCCGTGATCCTGCCGTGAATCGGCGTGCCACGCACGTAGCGCGACCGATGTGAACCGGCCAACCTGGTCGTTGGCTGCCTGCCCAGGTTGTGCCACACTGGTCATCATGTTCTCCGTCCCGCTGGTCGCTCGCCTGCATGTGGATCTGCAGCGCGTCGTCAGCGCGGCGTGTCCGAACTCCTGACGCTGTTCCCGCCGCCTGGCGCGGCCAGTGACGCTTCGTCCCAGCCGTAGCAGCCGCCCTCGCGACGAGGCGGGCCGCGCTGCGCGGCATCACCCGCGGACATTCAGGACATCCGGCAAATGACAGCTCAGACCGAACTCCGCACGATGGGCGCCACGGTGTGGTTCACCGGCCTGCCGAGCGCCGGTAAGACCACGCTGGCCATCGCTCTCGCTGATCGCCTGCGATCCGGCGGCCGGGCGGTCGAGATCCTGGACGGCGACGCGGTGCGGCCGGTGCTCTCGCCCGAACTCGGCTACTCCCGGGCCGACCGCGACGCCAACGTGGCCCGGATCGGCTGGGTGGCCTCCCGGCTCGCGCGGCACGGGGTGCTGGTGCTTGCCTCGGTGGTGTCGCCGTTCGCCGAGGCCCGGGCCGGCGTGCGGGCGGCGCACCGTGCCCAGGCCACTCCGTTCCTCGAGGTCCACGTGGCCACGCCGGTCGCTGTCTGCGCCGAACGCGACGTCAAGGGCCTGTATGCCAGACAGCGCGCCGGTGCCCTGGCCAACCTCACCGGTATTGACGGAGACTACGAGTCACCCGCTTCGCCCGAGCTGTACCTGGACACCGACGGCCTTTCGGTGGCCGATGCCGTCGATGAGCTCATTGCCCTGCTGGAAAGGGAGAACCTGCTATGACCGCGGTGCTTGCGACCGAGTCCCTGCACCGTGCCTGGCTGACCGACCTCGAAGACGAGGCGATCCACATCATCCGCGAGGTGTTCGGCCAGTTCGAACGGCCGGTGCTGCTGTTCTCCGGCGGCAAGGACTCGATCGTGATGCTGCACCTCGCGATGAAGGCGTTCTGGCCGTCCCGGCTGCCGTTTCCGCTGATGCACGTCGACACCGGGCACAACTTCGCCGAGGTCATCGACTACCGCGACCGCCGGGTTGCCGAGACCGGCGTCCGGCTGGTGATAGCCAGCGTGCAGGAGGCCATCGACACCGGCCGGGTACGGGAGACGCCGGGTGGTATCCGCAACCCGCTGCAGACCGTGCCGCTGCTCGACGCGATCGCGGCCGACAGGTTCGATGCGGTACTCGGCGGCGCGCGGCGGGACGAGGAGAAGGCCCGGGCCAAGGAGCGGGTGTTCTCCGTCCGCGATGATTTCGGCCAGTGGGACCCGCGCAATCAGCGGCCGGAGCTGTGGGATCTGTACAACGGCAGGCATCGGACCGGCGAGCACGTCCGGGTCTTCCCGCTGTCGAACTGGACCGAGCTCGACATCTGGGCCTACATCGAGCACGAGGGCATCGAGGTACCCAGCATCTACTACGCGCATCGCCGACCGGTCTTCTCCCGGGACGGGATGCTGCTCGCGGTAACCGAGTTCACCCAGCCCCGCGAAAGTGAAACGGTGCGGGTCGAGTCGGTGCGCTACCGGACGGTCGGTGATGCCACCTGCACCGGCGCGGTCCTGTCCCAGGCCGGTGATGTGGCCGCGATCGTGGCCGAGACGGCGGCCAGCACCATCTCCGAGCGCGGTGCCACCCGAGCCGATGACCGGGCCAGTGAGGCCGCCATGGAAGACCGCAAGCGCCAGGGCTATTTCTGATGCCGGTTCGGGGTGAGCTTCGTGCCCGGTGAGTTGCTGCGGGTCGTCACCGCCGGGTCGGTGGACGATGGAAAGTCCACCCTGGTAGGCCGGTTGCTGCACGATGCCAAGGCGGTGCTGGCCGATCAGCTGAGCGCGGTCGAAGCGGCCTCCGAACGCCGTGGTTATGCCGGCGCCGACCTGGCGCTGCTGGTCGACGGGCTGCGTGCCGAGCGCGAACAGGGCATCACCATCGATGTCGCCTACCGCTACTTCGCCACCGCTCGGCGCACCTTCATCCTGGCCGATACGCCCGGCCACGTGCAGTACACCCGCAACACCGTCACCGGCGCGTCCACCGCCGACGTCGCGGTGGTCCTGGTCGATGCCCGGACCGGGGTGGTCGAGCAGACCCGGCGGCACCTGGCGGTCACCTCGTTGCTGCGGGTGTCAGAGATCGTGTTCGCGGTGAACAAGATGGACCTGGTCGGGTTCTCCGAACCGGTTTTCGATCGGATCGTGGCTGATTTCGCCGTTGCCGCAACGAAACTGGGCGTCGATCACTTCACGCCGATTCCGGTGGCAGCGCTCGCCGGCGACAATGTGGTGGAGCCGTCGGCCAACATGCCGTGGTTCGGGGGCTTGGCATTGCTGGACTTTCTGGAGCAGCTCGAACCGGCCGTCCCGGTGGAGTTGCCGGCCCGCTTCCCGGTGCAGGTGGTGATCCGGCCGCGCACCCCGGAGCATCCCGATTACCGCGGCTATGCCGGCCGGGTCGAGGCCGGCGTGCTGCGCCGGGGCGACAAGGTCCGGGTGTTGCCGGCCGGCCGGCTGTCCTGGATCGAGGGCATCGACACCCCGGACGGCGAGCTGACCGAGGCCTGGGCGGGCCGATCGGTGACCGTCCGGCTCGGCGACGACATCGATATCGCTCGCGGCGACCTGATCGTGGTGGACGGCGAACCGCAGCCGAGCGTCTGCCGGGAGTTGACCGCCACCGTGTGCTGGTTGACCGACACCGTGCTGCGGGCCGGCGCGCGTTACCAGTTGCGCCACACCACCCGCGATGTCCGCGCGATCGTGGACGCGGTGGAGTCCAGACTCGACGTGAGCACCGTGCAACCGGTCGGGGCCCAGGAGCTGAACCTGAACGACATCGGCACGGTTCGGATCCGGCTGGCTGAGCCGATAGTCGCTGACCCCTACCTGCTCAACCGTTCCACCGGCTCGTTCCTGCTGGTGGACGAGGCGACCGGCGCGACCGCCGCAGCCGGCCTGATCCGTTAGCCGGCACGCCCTTGGCAGGTCAGCCTGAAATCGATCGAAGGGGCGGCACCTGGCAGGTGCCGCCCCTTGCTGTTCAGCTGTGCGCTATGCCGCAGCGCTGCTACGGAAAACGCGAGGGCTGGTGACGCCGGCTAGCAGAAGTGCCCGTCGTCGACATAGCCGTTGCGGTTGAGCTGGCCGTAGGCGTAGACGTAGAGCATGCCGTTGCCGGCGTGCGAGTGCACCAGGACGTGGTCGCCGTAGTACAGCTCGCCCTGGTCCGGCCCGTTCGGCTGGGCGGTGGTGCGCAGCGCCAGGTGGTCGGCGCACACCTCCTGCGTCGTGCCGTCACCGGCGCTCGGCGTCACACTCGGCGTCATCGCCGAGGCCGCCCCGGCGCCGGCCAGGCCGAATGCCATCGAGCAGGCCAGCGCCGAACCGGCCAGCAGCGATCCGAAGGCCGCGCGCCGGGTGGCGCGCCGCGCGCTCACGCGTGATCCAGGCAGGAGTAGAGAATGACGCCCCAGGTACTGAGGTTCCAGTCGAACACCTGGGCCCATGAGCCGTTGTAGACGGGGTTCGAACCCTGGGTGAAGCCGACCGTCTGGCCATAGGTCTTGGTGTCCAGCGGGGTCTCCGGGGTGTGGGTGGCGCTGTTGTAGTTCTGGTAGAACGTCGCGGTCTGGCAGATGACGGTCACCGGTGGCGGGGCGGCACTGGCCGGGGCGGCCGCGGCCACGCCAACTGCCGCCGCGGCGGCCAATCCGAGTCCTGCGCAGGCGAGCCTGCGGCCACGGAGGTTCGTTGTCGACATGCTGTTCTCCAGTTCTGTGCGGTTGATCCGGTAGCTGGCCGAGCCGAACGGGCCCGGCGGAGGGTGCCCAGCGGCGGCCTAGGGCACGTCGTCGTCGTTGTAGAGGGTCGCCGGACGTTGCAGGCAACCGATCGGCAGGAAGCCCCAGCCGAGGTTCGGGTCCTGCACCACCACGGCCTGACCGTCCCGGGTGGTGAAGCGGTAGCCGACGGTGGCCGCCGCCGGACCGGCCGGGTTGGCGAAGTGGCCGCCGTTGGCGGTGAAATCCGTGCCATAGAAGTAGTTGAAGTACACCGTGCAGGCAGGGTTGGCCGGTGCGTTGGTGCCATGGTCGGTCGCGTGCGCGGCCCCGTTGAAGTCCTTGCCGATGTACACGCGATGGGTCAACTGGCTCTGGGTGGTCGATGAGCAACTGTCGCTGGTGGTGCCCCGCGAGGCGCCCATCGAACCGGGCATCACCCAGCCACACATGTTGACCCCGTCGATGGCGCGGCCGTAATGCCAGTTCGCCGAGCTGGTCACCTCGTCATCGAAGGACGAGCCGACCACCGCCCGGCCGAGGTAGTAGCCGGACGGCTTGTTGACGATCCAGCTGCCGCCGCCGGTGGCGGGCAGGCCGGTGAAAGGGGAGTTGGCGGTCTGGATGGCGTGCACCGAGCCGGCATCGGCCGAGGATTGGCCGAGCAGTAACGCGGCCGCGGTGCCGGCCAGCACGGTGGCAGCTGCCAGCCGCCGGCGGTGTCGAGCGGTATGCGATCTCAACGGCCTGGCCTTTCTAGGGAGGGATCGACGGTGGGCGGTGGTGTTCGTGTTCCTTGGTATGCCGTCCGGGCCCCGTCCGGCTAGGATTTCGGACGTTCCCGGACAGAGTCGGACGATTAACGCTCTGCCCATGAGAGGGAGGAAACCGTGTCCGAGATCGCGGTGGATCCTGGCGAGCCGGTGTCCGGCGCTGCGGGCCAGCAGCCCGAGCCTGATCCGACCGACGCCGAGGTGGCGGCGTTCCTCAACGATCTGCGCGACCTGCGCGCACGCAACGGGGCGCCCAGCTACGCCACGCTGGCCCGCCGGACCGGTCTGCCGCGCAGCACCGTCTATGACGGCCTACGCCGGGACCGGCTGCCCACCCTGGACCTGACGGTGGCGCTGGTCCGAGCCCTCGGCGCCGACGAGACGCGGTGGCGCGAGCGCTGGAGCCTGTTGCGTTGCCGGTTGGACCGCCCGGTATCCGGGCCCGCGGACACCGCGCGGACGATCCCGAACGCCCCGGGTGCTGTCTCGGGTGCTGTCTCGGGCGGGCCGACCGTCGTTGCGGAGCCGAGCAGCCTGGCCGCGCCGGCGGATCAATCCCGCCCGCCGACCGGCAACCGCCGCGGCCCTCTCGTCCGGTTCTGGCGCGGTCGCCGGCACCGGTTGCTTGCCCTGCTTGCCGTGCTGGTCCTGGTCGTCGGGGTGGCCGGTTACCTGGCGATCCGGTCCTCCAGCGGGCACTGCCAGGCGGGTGAGCTGTACGCGGTGACCTCGGACGGCGATCTGCTCGACACCTCCAGGGCGGTCATCGCGACAGTGAGCAAGGGCGAGCAGGTGCTGGTGCGCAGCCACAACCACGACGTCTACCTGCACAGACTGCTGGGAACCGTGCAGGGCAGCGGCAAGGCGGGCAGCGGCAAGATGGGCTACGTCGACGAGGCCAGATTGGATCCGATCCGCGCGGTCTGCACCCACTGACCGCGCTCGGCACCCGGGCGCGGCCCTCGGCTGCGGCTCGGGCTCGGCTCTGCTCTGCTCTGCTCTGCTCGGCTCGGCTCGGCTCGGCAAAACTGTCGGACCAGTTTTCTAACCTGCTGTCATGACCTCGATGCCGTGCCTAGCCAGTCCGAATTTCCTGGACACCCGCCCGCGCCGTGCTACTGTTCGAACAGACGTTCGATTGCATGGCGCGCAGGGTGAGGGGAAGGCGATGACCGGTCCGATACCGACAAGTGTGGTGAGCCTGCTGTCCCAGGCCAAGACCATCTGGGCTGAGGCGGTTCTGGAATCCCACGGTGCGGAGAAATACCGCAGCGCGCACGTGTCTGCCCTGCGCGCGGCCGCGTCGGTGCTGGCGTTACGGGCCAGTCCGGCCATCTCCGACCGGCGCCGTCCCACCAGCGCCTGGGTCCTGCTGAACAAGGTTGCGCCAGACCTGGGGGAGTGGTGCGCCTACTTCGCTGACAGCGCCGTTCGGCGGGCGGCGATCGAGGCCGGCTCGCTGAGCGTGGTATCCGAGCGAGAAGCCGATGATCTGCTGCGCGCCGCCGGTGAGTTCATCGCGATCGTCGAGCGAATGGTCGGGGTGCTTTCGCTGGGAGTTGCCAGTTGAGCGCTGCGCCAGCGCTACTGTCTGTTGTCATGGCAGCTCAGGCGCGGGGCCCGGTCGGTGCGGTGCAGGGTGCGCCACCCGGATTGTCGCCGTTGCTGTGGTCGCGGTTGTTGCAGATCCTTGACGCGCAAGCTGCTGCTGATCCGGTTCAGGTGCTTGACTGCGGGGGCGGGTCCGGCAGCCTGGCTGTCCCGCTGGCCGCCCGAGGCGCCCAGGTCACCGTGGTCGACATCAGCATCGATGCGCTGGCAACCCTGTTGCGCCGGGCCACCGAGGCTGGCGTGGCCGATCGGGTGACTGCGGTGCAGGCCGACGCCGAGGCCGTGGCAGAGGTGCTGCCCAGTGCCAGCTTCGATCTGGTGCTCGCCCACGGCGTGCTGCAGAGCGTGGCCAACCCGGCGTACGCGGTCCGGCAACTGGCCGGAGTGCTGCGCCCTGGTGGTGTGGCCAGCCTGCTGGTGTCCAATCCGGTCGCGGCCGTGATCGGCCGGCTGCTGGCAGGCGATGTGTCGGCCGCGTTGGACGGCTTTCGACGCTCGACGGCCACCGCCTACGCTCCGGACGCGGCGATCGGCCAGTGCCTGGACGCCGGCCTCATGATCGAATCGGTGGAGGGAATCGGCGTGTTCACCGAACTCGTTCCCGGCATCGAGCTGGAACGACCCGGCGTGCTGGGCGTCCTGGCCGATCTGGAAGAGGCTGCCGCGACCGTGTCGCCCTACCGCGAGATCGCCTCCCGGCTGCATGTCCTCGCCCGCCGGCCGGCCACCGGCTAGCGCGGCCGGCCATGGGGCGAAGCGCCGATCTGCCACGGTCCTCCGGTGAAATCGACGGCGACGACACCGGTTGCCACGTGCTGCACGTGGACATGGACGCCTTCTTCGCCAGTGTCGAGATCCGGGCCCGTCCCGAGCTGCGTGACCTGCCGGTCGTGGTCGGCGGAGCCGCCGGGCGGGGGGTGGTGGCTGCGGCGTCCTATGCCGCCCGGGTCTACGGGGTGCGCAGCGCGATGTCGATGGGCCAGGCATTGCGGCTGTGCCCGAACCTGGTGGTGATCCCACCAGATCGGGAGGCCTACCGAGCCAGCTCCGAGGCGATCATGAAGATCTTCGCCGACTTCACTCCGATGATCGAGCCGCTGTCGCTGGACGAGGCATTCCTGGACGTCTCCGGCGCGATCGGCCTGTTCGGCCGGCCGGCCGAGATCGCCCGCCAGATCCGATCGCGGGTGTTCGGCGAGCAACAACTGACCTGCTCGGTCGGCATCGCTTCGATCAAGTCCGTGGCCAAGCTCGCCTCGGGCAGCTGCAAGCCCGATGGCCTGCGGGTTGTCAGCAAGGCCGGCGTGCTGGACTTCCTGCACCCGCTGCCGGTGACCGCGCTCTGGGGGGTCGGACAGCGGACGGCCGAACCGCTGCGTCGGCTCGGAATCCGGACGGTGGGCGAGCTGGCGGCCACCCCCCTGGACACGG
>JBPCPA010000175.1:0-9385 GCA_050999655.1 Jatrophihabitans sp. | reverse complement strand
TGGTTTTTCAGCCGACCGAGTTTCAGTTGCAGCCGCTCGGCCCATCCTAGGGCCAGCGAGGCCTCGTTGGAGCGCCGGATCAGACCGGCCCGGCTCAGCCGGCCGAGCGAGGCCAGCGCGACGTTCTGGTCGATGCCCAGCTGCATCACCAGGCCCTGCAGCCGGCGGTCCTCGGGCACCAGAGCTACGCCGGCGGCCATCGCCCGCTGCGGCGAGCCGTTGGGCAACTGCTTGCCGGCCACCGTCACGGTGCCGGAACTGCGCCGGTCGATGCCGAACACCGCCCGGGCGACCTCGCTGCGACCGGCCCCGACCAGGCCGGCTAGCGCCACGATCTCGCCGGCCCGGACGGTGAAGGAGATGTCGTGAAGAACCCCGTCGCGGCACAGTTCGGCCACCTGTAGCACCACCTCGCCCGGCGCTGTTTCGGTCTTCGGGAAAAGGGAATCCAGATCGCGGCCGACCATCGAGCGGATGATGGCATCGACGGTGAGCTCGGCGATCGGGTCGGTGCGGACGTGCCGCCCGTCGCGCATGATGGTCACCCGCTGGCAGCTGGCGAAGACCTCCTCCAGCCGGTGGGAGATGAACAGGATGGCGGCGCCGGCCAGCCGCAGGGTGCGCATCACCTCGAACAGCCGGCTGACCTCGACGCCGGTCAGGGCCGCGGTCGGCTCGTCCATCACCAGCACCCGGGCCTCGAGCGAGATGGCCTTGGCTATCTCGACGATCTGCTGGTCGGCCACCGACAGGCCACGCGCCAGCCGGTCCGGGTCCAGGCTGACCCCGAGCCGGGCGAACACCTCGGCGGCGTCGGCATTCATCCGGGCGCGGTCGATCCGCCGGCCGGTGGTGAGCGGCTGACGTCCCATGAAGATGTTCTCGGCGACGCTGAGATCGGCGAACAGCGTCGGCTCCTGATAGATGATCGAGATACCGGCAGCCCGGGACGCCGCCGGGCCGTTCAGGGTGAGCGGGCTGCCCTCGACCTCCAGCGAACCGGCGTCGGGCTGATACACCCCGGCCAGGATCTTGACCAGGGTCGACTTGCCTGCGCCGTTCTCGCCGAGCAGCGCGTGCGACTCGCCCGGGTACAGCGTGATGGACCCGTCCACCAGGGCCTGCACCGCTCCGAAGCTCTTGGCGGCCTGGCGCAGCTTCAGCAGCGCGGGCGGCCGCTCGTCGAGGTTCACTGGCGTCCCTTTCGCTGTGTGAAACCTTTCATTTCCGTTGCCGAAGAACGTAAGCTTTGCCGTGCTGGGCTGTCAAGCGGTTGTTTCTGTTCCGTTACTGCTTCATTGCTCGTTCAGTCGTGGCGATAGGTGCAATGGCGCTCAATCCATCGGCAGGCCGCACGAACGGTATACAGTGCGCAGCATTGAAACGTTCGGCATCCGGTGCCGCCACCATGCTCGATTACGGTGTCCAGGAGCTCAGGGTCGATGAGGAGGCAGGCCGGTGCGACCGCAGTCGGTGACAGCACGGTCGCTGCGAGGACCGTCGCGGTGACCACCCGCTCGGTGGGCGTCACCGACGTCGCGGCCCGCGCCGGGGTCTCGCTGGGAACCGTGTCCAACGTGCTGAACCGACCGGACAAGGTGTCGCCGGCCACTCGGGCCCGGGTGCTGGTCGCCATCGAGGAACTGGGCTTCGTCCGCAACGAGGCGGCCCGCCAGTTGCGTGCCGGTCGCAGCCGGACCATCGGGCTGATCGTGCTGGACACCGGCAACCCGTTCTTCGCCGACATCGCCAGCGGCGTGGAGCGGACCGCTGCCCAGCACGGCCTCTCGCTGGTGCTGTGCAACAGCGACGAGAACTCCGACCGCGAGGAGCATTACCTTTCGTTGCTGGAAGAGCAGCGGGCCTTTGGCATCCTGCTGGTGCCGGCGCTCTATGACAGCCCGGTGGCGGCCGACATCCGTCGGCGCGGGACGCCGATCGTGCTGGTCGACCGGGGCTCGCCGCTGAGCCAGTGCTCGGTGTCGGTGGACGACGTGGTCGGCGGCCGGCTCGCGGCCCAGCACCTGATCGAGCGCGGTCATCGCCGGCTGGCCTTCGTCGGTGGCCCGACCGGCATGAAGCAGGTGGCCGACCGGCTCAAGGGCACCAAGCAGGCGCTGCGGCCGGCCGGGGTACGGGTATCGCAACTGCAGATCATCGAAACCGAGGCGTTGAACGTGGCCGGCGGCCGCGAAGCCGGCGAGCGGATTGCCGCGTTGCCGGTCGGCAGCCGGCCCACCGCAGTCTTCTGCGCTAACGACCTGCTGGCACTCGGCGTGCTGCAACAGATGACCCGGCATGGCATCAGGGTGCCCCACGACGTGGCCATCGTTGGCTATGACGACATCGATTTCGCTGCTGCCGCTGCGGTTCCGCTGACCTCGGTGGGCCAGCCCCGCACCCAGCTCGGTCAGACCGCCGCCGAATTACTGATCGACGAGGTCGCCAGCGGCAGCGCCCATCACCACCGGCAGGTGGTCTTCGTCCCCGAGTTGGTCATCCGCGACTCCAGCTCGGCACGCCGGGACTGAGCCGCTCCGCGGGGGAGAACCGGCCTGCCGCCCGCTATTGCGATTGGGCGAGGACGCCCTCGGGCAGCGTGCCGGTGTCGACCACATCGGCGGCGACGTCGCGCAGCTTGCGATGCAGGTGCTGGCTGGCGGTACGCAGCATCACGAAGGCTTGGTCCTGGGTCACCTTGTGGTGGGCCATCAGCACGCCGACCGCCGCGCCGATCTGCCGGCTGGTCGACAGCGCGGTCTCCAGATGCTCGGCCTTGCCCTCGGCCTCATAGAGCGCCACCAGGCTGGACACGTGCGTGGTCAGGACGGTGGCGGTGGTGATGGCCTCGTCGTCGAAAGCGCCCGGCGAGTCGGCGAACAGGTTCAGCGCGGCCGACTCCTGGGCGACCAGCTGAAAGGACAGCGCGCTGCGTACCGGAGTCTGTTCGGCCAGCGCGGCGGCATAGCGCGGCCAGCGGGCCTCGCCGACCACGTCGAACATCAGATAGTTGGCGTTGTCCTCGGCCGCCTGCAGGCACGGGCCCTCGCCGTTGCTGTACTGCAGCTCGTCCGCCGTCATGGCCACCGGGTCAGAGGCAGCGATCGTGTGACCCCGACCGTCGCGGACCACGGTGATGCTGGCCCACGAGCAACCCCGCACGTGCTTGACCGCCAGCTCGACCATCCGGTGCAGCGCGGCACTGTTGTCGCCGTCGCCATGCAGATCACCGCCCAGCACCGCGAATTCTTGCGACAACTCGACCATTTCATTGCTGTCCATGCGATACCCCCTAGGCCTTGTGCGTGCGCGAGAGCGCCGACCAGAAGGCATTGTGCCTGAACAACGTAAAGCTACGCCATATCCGGTCTTGTGGTGCTGACCGCCGGCCAGTGGCCGGGCCGGCCGGCGCTGACCGGCTGGCCGGTTCACAGCTGCGAGATAGCCCGACTGAGCTGCTTCTCGGTCTCGTTGCCCAGCCGTTCGAACTCGAGCTTGACGATGGGGGCGGCCAGCTTGGCCGCGCCGTGCAGTTCGATCTCGGCGTGGTAGGTGATCTCGCTTCCGGCGCCGGCCGGCCGGACGGTGATGTCATCGGTCGAGGTGGCGGTGTCATTCGTGCCGACCAGCGTGATGTGATCGGCCTCCAGCGCCCGCAGCCGATAGGTCAGCTCGGTCTCGCGTCCGAAGACCTTGGAGACGTTGTGCCAGCTCGAACCCACCCGTACCGGCCCGTCGTCCAGCCGGACGCAGCTCTGGGTGCCAGGATCCCAGCTCACCGCGTTGCTGAAGTCCTTCAGGTAGTCCAGGACCACCGCTACCGGCTTGTCGACGATGAACGTGCGGCTGACGCTGACCATGCGGAGCTCCTCGTGTTCGATGGACAGGAGTTTCGCCGGACGGCTGTTTCGCCGGAAGCGTGCCCTGGATCAAGCTCGTGCTCGACTGATCGAGCCGATGACCCGGTGGCGCGCCTGTTACCAGTGTGCCCGATGTCGCCGGTGTGGCCGGTTCCGGGGCGGCTCCGCCCCGGTGACGATTCGGTGAGCGCGCCGGGTCACCGGTTGCGGCGGTAGTCCAACGGCCAGACCAGCGACCAGGTGGCGCCGTGGTCGGTGGATCGCTGCCATTGCCAACGAAAGCTCTCGGCGCTGACGTCCAGCCACACCATCCGCTGCCAGACGGTGGCACCGTCGAGCAGGTGCGAGCGCTGGAAGCTGATCCTGCCGGCCACCTCGATTCCGACGAAGTCCAGGTAGCTGCCACTGGAATCGACCCAGGTCTGGCGCCAACGGCCGTCGGCGGTGTCGAGCACCGAGTGGCTGCGGCCGGGGAGCGAACCGTCCTCGCCGTGACTTTCGAAGACCTCCTCGATGACCTGCCCGTCGAGGATCCTGCTGATCGTGTTGCGACCATGCCCGCCCGGCCAGCTGACGGTCCAGTCGCCGATCCAGAAGTCGAGGGCATTCGGGCCCAAGCCGGTCATCGGCTGCTCACTCACCGGCAACCCGGAGCAGGTCGGGCGTGCCGCTCTGGCGCCCCGGACGCTGGGCGGCGAGGCTGAGCCTGGCGGTCTCGACCGGACCGTGCCGGTGACCGGCCAGCCGGTACCGGTCCAGGGCCTGCTCGTGGTGCGCGACGGCCTCGGTCTGCTCCCCGAGTATGAGGAAGAGCTCACCAAGCTCGGCCAGGCAGCGCGCCTCGGACTCGAGGTCGGCCTGCTCGCGGTGAATGGCCAGCGCCTGCCGATGCTGCTCGATCGCCTCGGGATAGCTACCGCTCACGCCGTGCAACCGGGCCAGGTTGTCCAGGGCTGCCGCCTGCTCGACCCGATCGCCGGTCTCGCGATGGATGGCGAGGTGGCGCTGGTACTGATCAAGCGCCTCGCGATGGCGGCCCAGGCGCAGGTAGACATGACCGAGGTTGGCCAGTGCGCGGCCCTGACCGGCCCGGTCGCCGAGTTCGAGGTAGATGCCGAGGGCCTGCTGAAAGCAGCTGATCTCATCCAGCTTGCCCAGTCGCAGGTGGGCCAGGCCCAGCTCGTTGAGCGCCCCCGCTTCGGCTGCCCGGTCGTCGCAGGCCCTGGCTGCCGAGTGCGCGGCGCGGTGCAGCACCAGCCCGTCGGCCTGATGCTCGCCGCTGTCGAGGTAGTGGGCGATGGTCTGGGCCAACCGAATAGTGTGTCTCGGCCAGCCCTTGCGCCCGGCGTGCAGGCCGATGGCGACCAGATTGGCGCGTTCGGCATCCAGCCAGCCGCGCGCGGCGGAGCTGTCGGCGAAGGGCGCCAGCTGCGCGGTGCCTGGCGGCAACTCCGGTCGGCGATGCCGGCGGGCCGGATAGAGCTGGTCCATGGCCTGCGCCGCGCCGTGCAGGTAGTGATCCAGCAACCGGTTCAGCGCCAACCACCGCTCGGACTCCGGGTCGGTGGCCACCGCCAACTCACCGGCGTAGGCGCGAAGCAGGCGGTGCATGGTGTAGCGGCCGGGGTGCTCGTGCTGCACCAGGTGCGCGCGGCTGAGCAGGCCTAGGCCGCGCTGGGCCTCTGGCAGGCTGATGTCGGCCATCGAGGCCAGCGCGGCTGGCGTCAGATCCGGCCCCGGATGCAGCCCGACCAGTCGGAACACCTGCGCCACCGGAGCCGCCAACCGCAGGTATGACCAGGAAAACACGGCGCGAATGGCCGTCCGCGGATCCTCGCCGGCATCGAACAGGTCAAGGCTGCGGGTGCTGGCTCGCAGCTCGTCGACGAGGTCGTCCACGACGGCGCCCGACCGGCCGGCGACCAGCTCTGCCACTATCCGGGTGGCCAGCGGCAAGCCCGCGCACAGCTCGGCGAGGGCAGCCACCGGCCGTGGCGCGAGTTCGAGCTGGCGCCCGAGCAGCGCGCGGAGCAGCAGGATCGTCTCGGCCGGCGGCAACACCTCGAGTTCCAACCGGTGCGCACCGTGCCGGGCGATCAGGCCGGTCAGGCTGTCCCGGCTGGTCACCAGGACCGAGCAGGACGGGGTACCGGGCAGGAGCGCGCGCACCTGCTCGACGTCACGGGCATTGTCGAGCAGGATCAGCATCCGCCGGCCGGACAACAGCGAACGGTACTGGGCGGCCCGCTCGGCCAGCTCCCGGGGCAGATCGGTGCCGGCCACCCCGAGCGCGCGCAGGAACCGGGCCAGGGCCTGACCCGGCTGCATCGGCTGGTCGGGATCGAAGCCACGCAGGTCCACATAGAGCTGGCCGTCCGGGAACCGCTCGCTGCGGGTCTGGGCCCACTGCACCGCCAGCGCGGTCTTGCCGACGCCGGCAGTCCCGGACAGCGCGGTGATCGTTCCCGATCGGCCTTCGGCGTGCAGCTCGTCCAGCTCGGCGAGTTGCTCGGTGCGTCCGGTGAAGTTCTCGACCGTCATGGGCAGCTGGCGGGGCACCGCGTCCCGGGTCGGGCTGGCGGTGCTGATCCGGTGGGTGGCATCACGGTAGGCCGCCACCCGGTACCACGCCTCGGCCCACTCCCGCTGCTCTGCCGGGGTGGTGCCCAGCGCGATGACGATCCGATCCAGCACCTGGGACGGGGCGAACCGCTTGCCGCTGAGGTAGGCATGGATTGTCGACTTCGGTTCGCCGACCCGGCTGGCCAGGTCCTCCAGGCTGACCTTGGCCGATCGGGTGCCGCGGGCCGCCCGCGAACGGAGTAGGCCGAGTTCGCGGGCCAGATCGTCCAGGCTCACCACCCGCGACGGGTCCGGGCCGGAGTTCGATGGGTGGCTGTCCATGTCGAATGCCCCTTCCTGCTCACGGGGACATACGGAGGCAGGGCAGAGCAGAACTACCAGAAATCCACGAACGTCCCCGTATGTCTCGCGCCGCAGGATATGTCGTGGGATGCAGCGCAGACAAGCCCTTGCGCCAGGGCTGTTCATCGGGCACAAGAGGCAAACACCGCGACGACCCGGCGGCGGGGCGTCCGGGTCTTCGCGGTGGCTGGTGGCCGCTCGGACAGAGGTTCGACCGGTGTCCGATCAGACAGCGCAGCTCAGCCGAGCGGGCCAGAGCCAGTTAGGCCGAGGCAGGCTCGGTGGCCGGTTGTGCGACCGGTACCGGACGGTCGGCCGCGGCCGGCGCCGGCTGCTCGATGTCCGAACTGGCCAGGAACTGCTGCATGGTGCGCTCGGTGCCGTAGTGCCGACGCATCCACAGGTAGCCGAGGAAGGCCGCCGGGCCGAACAGCGTCTGGGCCGGCACCACGAGGTCGGTGCGCGCGTCCAGAAAGTCGTTGACCACAAGCGGTGCCAGGGCCGGCGCGATGGCACCGAACACCACGATCAGCGAGAAGGCCACCCGGGCCGCTGTCCGGCCGTAGGCCTTGAACGCGGTGGCCAGGAACAGGCTGTAGACCAGCAGATCGCCCAGGCCGATGCTGGCGTTGTACAGGCCCAACCGCATGCCGATGGACGGGTCCAGCGGGTAGCCGAGGAACGCCTCGGCGAGCTTGTTGGTCAGCGGAACCAGCAGCGTGAAGGCGGCGTCATAGACCGCCAGTACCAGGGCGAACCAGGCCACGTGGGTCAGCTTCATGCCGCCCTGCACGTAGAGATTGGCCACCGCGACCGCGCCCAGCAGCACGATCAGATCGGTCTCGGCCCAGGACAGTTGCCAGCCGATCACAGTGCCGAGCATGGTGCGGGCCAGCCAGATGTTGGTGCCGATCAGCAGCCCGATCGCCAGCCACAGCCGGCTGGGACTGAGCAGCGGCCGATAGCCGATCGACAGCGACGCCGAGAAGGTCACGACCAGGAAGAACGTCAACGCCCAGCGCGGCAGCAGCTGGTAGAAGACCGGCAGCGTCACGATGAAGGAGAAGAGAATTCCCACGTCCCGCCGGTTGAAAGTCCCGATCGCCGGCCGTTCCAACCGCACCCGGCGCAGGTAGTACAGCGCCAGGCTGCTCGTCGCCGCGGCGCCGCCGACGGCGACGCACATCTCGAACATGGTGGGGAATACTCGAGAATCAGCCATCTCATTCTCCGATCAGAGCCGGACGGCCGACGAAGGTCGTCTCGTGCAAATCGCTGCGGACGTGTCGCAGCGAGCTGGCCTGCTCATCGCCGACCAGGACCAGGTCGGCGTCCAGACCATGGCCGAGCAGGTGCTGGCGGGTGGCGTTCTCGCCGAGGCCCTCGACCGCGCTCTGCGGCAGGGTCAGCTGCAGCCGGCCGTCCTGGGCGGTGGCCCGGAACCGGGCTGGCCACGGCTGGCTGGGCAGCGCCTCGACAGCCTCGATCAGCTGCCGTGGGGTGACGGTGTCACCGGAGCTCAGCCGCATCAGGTGATCGGCCTTGCCGAGGATCGGGCTGGTGGCCGGGATGCCGGCGACCTCGCAGCTGAGGGTGCCTTCGGGCAGGCAGCGCACGACGTCGCGGGTGTCGTAGCGAAACACCGGCATGCAGTCGCGATAAGGGAAGTACGGGGTGATCACCACGGTTGCCAGCGCGCCGGGCGCGGCCGGCTCGCTGGTCTGAAGATCCAGCAGCTCGACCAGGCCCATGTTGATGTCGTGGTGCAGGTGACCGTGACTGCAGGTGCGCCCGGACACCGGCATTACCTCGGTCATGCCGAAGGAGTCGTTGATCTGGGAGATGCCGAAGGTCTCGCGGGCCGCGGCAGCCAGGCTGGGGGAGAGCACCTCGCCGCCGGAATCTATCCGTCGTAGCAGTGGAAAGTCGTTCGGACCCATGCCGCGCCGGCGTGCCGCGACCACCAGCTCGCCGAGGTAGCTGGGGCTGCTGGACAGCAGCGTGGCCTGACCGTCGCTCAGGCTGTCCAGGGACTCGTCGACCGGCACCACTCCGAGCATCCGGCAGCCGGCGCCCACCATCCGGCAGATGGCGGCGTCCAGATGGATCGCGGCGGTGGCCCGGGAGCTGACGTTGACCTGCATGACGTCGCTGGGTCGGATCTCGTCGCGCAACACGCCCGAGAGCGCGCCGAGGCCGGACCACAGCTCTATCTCGTAACGCGAAAGCCAGATCTCGGCCGGCCGGCCGGTGGTGCCGGTGGTCCGAGTGGTCAGGTGCGGCGCAACGTCGGCACAGCGGAACTCGCCGGGGCGCTCGATGAGATCGCGCTTGACGGTGACCGGAATCGACCGCAGGCCGGCGACGTCGAGCTTGTCCGGCTGGATCTCGGCGGCGGCGAAGCGGCGCGCGTAGAACGGTGACTCGGCGGCCAGCCGGCGGGCGGTACGGCGCAGGCCGCGGTTGGCGAAGTCCAGCCGGGCGGCCGGGTCGCTGAGCGGGCCGTCCAGCAACTGCTGCACGTCCGCACCGGGCTCCCCGAATTCCTCCAGGGTTGCCAGCGCATCGCCGACCAGCCGAGCGATGTTGCTCGTGTCGAG
>JBPCPA010000076.1:0-72935 GCA_050999655.1 Jatrophihabitans sp. | reverse complement strand
GGCTACTGCTCAGCGATCACTGGCCAGGTGCCGGCGGTGCAACGGTGGGGCTGTTGCAGTACGCGGCAATCTGCCACTTGCCATCGTTCTTGGCGAGCACCCAGGTTGCGTAGACGGTCCGCTCCGGCGGGGCCTCGCTCTCGCCGGGAATCAAGACCCCGGTTTCGGTGACGACCACGGCCGCTTCATCGTTGAGGAATCGGATGTCCAACACCTTGTCAGACGCCCGGGTGCCCTTCAGCGGGCCGTTGAACAAGAACGACATGGTGCCGTGGATGGCAGCGCGCGACGGCATGTACGAGCCGGGCAGCACCGCGCTGGCGTTTTCGGCATAGTCGGCGACGAACGCGTCCGGGTCGCCGTTGGTCCACGCGGTATGAACGCCCTCGACGACGGCGTGAACAGCGTCCTCTTCTTGCTTCTGGGCTTCGGTGGTAGTCAAGTCTGTTACCTCAGTTTCGTTCGAATGCTGCAGATGGCCGCTATCGCCGGTCTGGCGAGAACCTTTCGTGGCTCACTGACTGCTGTGACCGCCGATCCTGCGCGCTAGCGGTTCGTGACAAGGTACTCCCGTCACCGGCATGAAGAAGGTGCAGGCAATCGTCTCCTCTCCTCGTGATCAGTTGTTGCCCACCGGAACGGCCGCATCCCCTGGCTGTGCCGCCGGGGCGCGGCCTTCGATGGCAACGCGGTGGCTCGGGTAGGCCAGCGATACGGCAATGCCGACCGCCGAGAGAGCCGCGCACAGCCAGAGTGCATGACTGAAGTTGGTGATGAACGTCTGGCGGGACGTGTAGTTGCCGGGGTGGGAGAAGATGGTGGCGGTGAAGGCCACCCCGAATACCGCTCCGACCTCCCGCAACGTCGAACTTGTGCCCGAGGCGATGCCGGTCTGCTCAGGTCCCACCGAGGTCATCACGCCGTTTGCCACGACCGGGAAGACAATCCCGATACCCACGCCAGCGACGATGAGGGGACCGACGAGCTTTCCGAAGCCCATGTTCGGTTCGGCGGCAAAGGCCACCCAGCCGAACCCGACCGCCTGCAGCGTCATACCCAGAGCCATGAACGGGCGGTTGCCATACTTGTCGGCCATCGGGCCGACCACCGGGGCGATGAACATGGACACGCCAGTCCAGGCCAGCAGGTGCAGGCCGGCTCTGATCGGGCTGTCGCCGAGCCCGGTCTGGAGGAACTGCGACATCAGGAACAACGCACCGAACAGTGGCGCGTACATGAAGAACGTTACCCAGCTGGCCGTGTTGAAAGCCTTGTTGCGGAACAGGTCGAGGTGCACCATCGGCGCTCGCCGTCGCCCTTCGACGACCAGGAACGCGGCCACGATGGCCACGCCGACGATCAGCGCGGTCACGACCTGCGCGCTACCCCAGCCGACGCTGCTGACCCGCACCAGGCCCCAGACGAGGATGAACAGGCCGGCACAGGCCAACGCCAGCCCGTACAGATCCAGAGGCTGTCGCGGGCCGTAGCTCTCCGTGAGCCGCGTCAGCGAGAGCAGTCCGGCTACGATGCCGATGGGGACGTTGACCCAGAAGATCCAGTGCCAGTTCAGACCGTCGACGACCGCTCCACCGAAGACCGGCCCGATCGCGACCGCGACACCTGAGACCGCGCCCCACATGCCGATGGCCGCGCCACGCTTCTCGACCGGAAAAGCGTCGCTGATCAGTGTCAGCGATACCGGCATGATGATCGCCGCGCCCATCCCCTCGCCGGCTCGGGCCGCGATCAGGATGCCGACGCTCGAGGACAACGCTGCGACGGCCGAGGCCAGCGCGAAGATCATCAGGCCGACTGCGAAAAACCGCCGGCGGCCGAAGCGGTCGGCCAGTGCCGCGGCGGGCAGCAACAGGCACGCAAAGGTCAGAACGTAGGCGTTGATGGTCCACTCGAGGTCGCCTAGGTTCGCGTGGAGGCTGGTGCGTAGTACCGGCAGAGCGGTCGTCACAACGAGGGCGTCAAGTGCTGCCATGAAGACGCCCACCGAGCTGAGGGCCAGCGTCCAACCCTTGTGAGGTGCGATTGACTCGGTGGTGGCGGTTTGCATGATGTTCTCACTCCTTACAGAGGCTCATCGATGTGCTGTGACAGCCGCCCGGGTCAGTCGTCATTTTTGAAGCAGCTGGTTCACTTTTTTCCTGCACAAAGCCTAGGGGTAGCAGGGTACATGCGCAACCGGCTCATACGGACAGAAGTATGCGTATAAGAGACCTCCGGCGCCAGTCTAGAACTGGGCTGGGGGCTGGGGCTGGGCGGTACTACTTGAGTAAGGACCTGATCAGCCGCTCGTCCCCGCCGAGCGTGAGCCGCCCTGCCTCGATGGCGTCGTCGAGCGTCTCATCACCGTTGATCAACAACTTGAGGGTGCCGGCGTCGATCTCGACGACCGCGTCCGGATCGGCGGCGCTGGCCCGGGCGATGTCCAACCCGGCATCGCCGAAGCGCAGGGTGAACAACCGGTACTCATCCACCCGCATATCGCAGGTGCCGGCGACCGGCGCCCCCCCGGCGAACATGAACTCGGCCTGGGCCCGCAGCGCAAGCACCAGCGAGTCCACCGTGGAGGGCGCCTTCGGGTCCCAGAACGGGGATTTCGTTCCCCACAGGCCCAGCGCGAACAGGACGGGTTCCAGGGCGCGACCCCAGTCGGTCAGCTCGTAGACCGGACCGCTGACCGGCGCGTCCGCGCGGTACTTGCGCAGCACACCGATCGCTTCGAGGTCCTGAAGTCGCTTGGAGAGGATGTTCGAACTTGCGCCGCAGAGGCCGTCGCGCAGGTCGCTGAAGCGCTTCGGCCCGAGCAGCAACTCGCGCACCACCAGCAGGGCCCAGCGGTCGCCCACGAGATCGAGGGCGTGGGAGACCGAACACCCTTCGTTGTAGCTGCGCTTCGTACTCATGGTATTTACGATATCTCCTCGCCAGGCTTTCGTGCTGTGTTCGCGATCTAGTCACCGACGGGATGCCCGCCGTCTCCCCGCATCGTTTCGGCTCGGGCCGCACCGACGTGTCAGGTGACCGACACGGCAGCCGCACCGGCGACCTCGGCGAGGTAGGCCGCTGCCTTGTCCGGGTCCATGAACCAGTTGTCGAAGTCGTTGGGGTCATCGAAGGCCTCGATGTAGCGATCGCCGATCGCCGGGAACTGACTCGCCGCCCCCAGGATCTCGAGCACGTGCTGCGGAGGTGGCAGAAGCATCATGTTGGTCCACTGTGTGGTCGCGCGCCCATGCTGCGCCCAGAACGTCTCGAAGGCGCGTTCCATGAAGGCGACGTCGAAGGGCCGGTCACCGTGCTGCAGGATGCTGTCGAGGTAGCCGGCCGCGCACTTGGCTGCCATGTTCGAACCTTGGCCCGTGATGGGGTCGTTGCTGACGATGACGTCGCCGATGCCCAGCAGGTGCCCGCCGGAGGGCAGGCTCGCGACCGGGCGCCGGACAACCGGGGTGTACCCGCCGCGCAGCGTTGCACCCTGGTCGGTGAGCTCCAAGGTGGTGAAGCGCTCGCGGGCCCAGGGCACGTGCTGCTCGACCAGTTCGACGAAACGTTGCAGATGTTGCTGGGGCGAGCTGATATCGCCGAAGACGTCCAGCGGGCCCCCTGGTATCGCCTCGAAGAACAGGACGTGGCATGGCCCCGAGACGGTGAGCGCCGGCATCACAATCATCTCGCCGCGTCCTGGCAGCAGGTGAAAGTCGACCGAGTGTTCGCCCGGGCCGGCCGGATCGGGCTGGTAGCCATTGACATAGACGACCGAGAGCGTGCGCTGCGGTGTCGTGAAGGGCGAGCGGGAATCGTCGCGCTCGAACGCCTCTGCCAGTGCGCCCCGGCCCGCGGCGACCACCACCAGGTCATAGCCGCGCGCCCACCTGTCGAGTTCGGTGATACTGGCGCTGGCGTTGATCAGGTTGCCACCGTTGTCCTCGAACAACCTGAGCCACCGCGACATCTTGATCCGCTGGTCGACGTCAGCGCCGGGCTTCCGCAGCGGGCTGCCCCATTCGAGAATCGGAGTAGGCCCGTCGCCGCCCAACGAGAAGGTGGTGTTCGGCGTGTAGGGCGCCTGACCGTCCCAGAAGTAGATTCCGAGATCGCGCTCGAAGGTGAGCGTGCTGTCGAACTGGAACTGCGAGGACATGATGTTGCCGTGTTCTATCTCCTCTGCGGTGCGTGCCGACACAACGGTCACGTCGTAGTCGTGCCGCTGCAGGCCCAGCGCCAGTTGTAGCCCGGCCTGTCCAGCGCCCACGATCAGGATCTTGCGCATACAGCCACCTCAATCTTTCTTACCTAAGCTGGTGATTCCCTGTTGGCAACTTCGAATGTGCTGCAAGTCTTCTCAGTCCGAGAGCCGCAACCTTCTCTGGTATTGCTCGAAAGGGAGTGAAACGAACGGGGTTTGCTTGATACGTGGAGCGGCGCGCCTACGGTGTCGGAAAGAACGTGCGGACGAATTTCTCCCAGGCGCGCTCGCCGAAGATCACCCGCTGCGGTCGCAGCAGTCGCACCGGAATGCCGAGGCGGTACCGGATCCGCGGACGGGGCGCTGTGATCGCCTTCTCGACCAGCGCAGCCACATCAGCTGTGCGCAGCGCCATGCGGCCACGACCCTTCGGATGCTCGACCTCCCGATAGGCGCCGTGCCAGTCGACGAAGTGCTCCCAGAAATTGCCGTACGGATCATCGACGGTCGACCCGGGAGCGAGGCCGAGCTCGCCCACGGTGGTGGGGACGAAGCCGCCGAGGATCGGCGACGGCTCGATGATGACGACCTTGATACCGAAGCGACGCACCTCCAACCGCAGGGAGTCACCGATCGCCTCGAGCGCGTGCTTGGTCGCCTCGTAGTAGCCACGCCCCGGAGTCGCGAAGAGCCCGAAGATCGAGGACATGATGATAATGCGCCCCGATCCCTGCTCCCGCATGCCCGGCAGGACCAGTTGCGTCATGCGGGACAGGCCGAAGACGTTCGTTTCGAACTGTCGTCGGACCTCATCCATCGGGGTCTGCTCGATCGTGCCGTTGAGACTGTAGGCGGCATTGTCGACGAGGACGCCGACCGCGCCGTGCTCGGCGGTGATCCGGTCCACCGCCGCGACCATCGATTCCTCGTCGGTGACGTCTAGGACCAGCGTGGTGATGCCCAACTCCGCCAGGTCCTTCAGACCCTCCAGGCTCCGACCGCTTGCATAGACCGGCCATCCCGCGCGGTGCAGGCGGATGGCCAGGGCCCTACCGGTACCCGACACGCGCCCTCCCAGCGAGGACACGCCAGTGATGAGAACCGCCCGGGACGGGTTCATCGTCGGCCCGGTCTCAACTGTCCGAGGTGGCTGCGGCCGGCTCCGGGACATCGGGTACCTCTTGCTGGGAGATGCGACTCCTGGTGACCGTCGTGCCGAGACCGAGGCCGTCCACCAGCCGGGTGATGAAGTTGAACAGCGCCGCGCAGAAGAACGCCTCGAGCAGGTTGTCGCTGCTCCAGCCGGCGTCCAGTGCCACCTGCCAGTCCGAATCGGTGATGCGGTAGGCGCTGCGGCTCAGCTTGGTCAGCAGGTGCAGCAGTATTCGGGTCGGTTCGTCCACTGGAAGGTCGTCGGGCGAGTCCGCCGCCTCGATTGCCTGGATCAGCTCGGTGCTTCCCCCGAAGACATGCAGGAAGTAGCTGTGCGTGCCGACACAGTAGGGGCACTGGTTCACCTTCGACGTCCAGGCCGAGATCAGCTCCCGGGTCTGGCGTGGCAGGTTGCCGTGATTGAAGACGCCGTCATAGCCGGCGAGCATCGCCTCGAGCAGTTCTGGCTTGGACGATACGAGCCGGAACATGTCGGGTACGAAGCTCAGCGCGGTGACCTCCTTGGCCCGTTCGTAGAGTTCCGCGAGATGTCCGGTGGCGGCCGCCTCATCGATCAACGGCACCCGGACCATCGAGTTCACATCCATCTGTTTTCTGTTCCTCTCATTGGCCAACCGAGTTACGTGGCATGTTCCTTCGGCGGAGCACGGGCATCGCCTCCGCCTGAAAATCAAGTGCTGGATCCAGGCTCTGCACGATTCCCTCGACCACCAGTAGCGACAGCAACGGAAACGCGAACTCCGGCGCCGGATAGAGACCGCAACGCTGCTGAAGATCGAAGAGTCGGCCCGCGAAGATCGCCAGGTTGAACTCGCTGGAGCGGGCCCCGGCGGACTCCTCGACGAGCTCGGTGAGGCCGGCGCGAAAGCCACTGAGGTCGCTGCCCTCGGCGGTACCGGCCGCGCTCTCGATGATGATCTCGGCGCACAGTGGGCCGTTGCCCATGGCCATGTTGATGAAGAAGTCCGAGAAGGAGGCGCGCACCGGCTCGGAGAGTGCGATCACGAAGCCGGCGTCGAGGATCACCACGGATCCGTCATCGTTGATGTAGAGATTTCCCGGGTGCAGGTCACAGTGGACCAACCCGTCGACGAAGAGCATCTCATAGACCGCCGACATCACCCGGCGCGCAGCGACCTGACGCGCGTTGTCAGACAGTGACTCCGGGGCGGCGCGGACCAGACCCTGGACGTATTCCATCACCAACACGTCCTCGGAGCACAGCTCGGGGAGCGGCGCCGGAACCTGTATCCAGTCGAACTCCCTGAGGTTTGCGCCTAGATCTATGAGCGCCGCGCATTCGGCCAGAAGGTCTAGTTGGCGCAGGAGCGCGCCGCCGACCTGCTCGTGCATGATCTTCATGGGCATCGATCGGAGCTTTGGCAACCGTTGCGCGGCGCCCATGGCCAGCGCGGTCAATCGATAGTCGCGCAGCATCGTCCGATCGATACCTGGCCTGCGTACCTTGACCGCAACCTGCCGGCCGTCGAGCGTGACGGCTCGATGAACCGTCGCGATGCTGCCGGTGGCTGTCGGCGTCCAGTCGAACTCGGCGAATGGCCACTGGCCTCCGTCGTAGGCCCGCCTCACCAGGCCCTCCAGGCGCGCCCGTCGAGGTGGCGGCGGCGCGTCCGTCAGCCGGCCCAGAGCCGAACAGACCCGCTCCGGCAGAAGATCGCGCCGCGTGCTGAGCAACTGGCCGATCTTGATATAGGACGGTCCGAGCGAGATCAACAACGACGTGAGGTGTTCGCCCTCGCGGGCCCACCGGCGCCGCCGCAACCGTGCTCCGAGCGTGGCGCAGCAGAAGACCGCGGCGTAACCGAACAAGACGCCGGCGACCCGCCCGGCGCGAAGTACCGTGCCGGGCAGTTCGGCGAGAGATCCAGCAGGGGCCTTGGCCATGTCACTTCCTTCCCGCACATTGCGATGGCCGGTGATCTTGAACGATCGGGGTTCGTCACGATCGTCGTTCCCCGCAATCGTCGGTGTGGGAGTGGACAAGTAACTACTCCGAGCTTGCCCCTTGCCACGGCACGATCGAAGAATCACACCGGGGCGGCCGCGGCCAGACTGGACCCGCGAACTGGCGAGTTCACTCCCGCCCCGAGGATCGGGAATGCCTTACGTCTCCGGGGTTTCGCCTCCGGGGTTTCGCCTCCCGGAACCGCTACCGGCCGCTCCGTTACCGGCCCATACGTGGGCCGCAAATGGCGGCCTGGCAGCGAGAGGGACAGCCCACTGGCTCTGGCCGTCCCGGGCACTCGCGACCTCTGAGGAGTTCCAGCGTGGATCTGACAGCGGCCATGCCGATGATCGATCTTGCCATCATCATCTCCCTTGCGCTCGTGCTCGGCAGGCTCAGCGCGATGGTGGGCCAACCTCCGGTGATCGGGGAGATAGTCGCCGGCGTCCTGATGGGCCCGACCCTGTTTCACGGAGGCATGTCACGGACGCTCTTCCCCAATGCGGTCCGGCCGTTCCTCACCTCGGCCTCGAACCTGGGACTGATCGTGTTCGTGTTCCTGATCGGGATGGAGCTCGCGGTCGGCGTGCCACGCGGCTACAAGAAACCCGTCGCGGCGATCTCGCTGGGGGCCACGCTCCTGCCGTTCGGCCTCGGCGCACTGCTCGCCTTTGCACTGGCCCCGACCTATGCCACCGGCGGCACCACCAGCTTCGTGCTCTTCATGGGGGTCGCCCTGTCAGTGACGGCCTTTCCGGTACTCGCGAGGATCGTCAGCGACCGAGGCATGGGCGGCACCCGTGCCGGTCAGTTGGCCCTGTCGGCTGCCGCGATCTGTGACCTCGTGGCGTGGACGGCTCTCGCACTGGTCCAGGCGAGCGTCGGGAACGCCGGCACGCACTGGCAGATCCTGCTCATCGTCCCGTTCGCGGTCCTGCTGTTCGCGGTCGGAAAGCCGTTGCTGCGTCGCTTGCTCTGGCACGGCTCCACCACCGATCGCGCCGGCCTGACTCCGGCCCGGTTCGCCGTGCTGATGGTCGGGCTTCTCGGATCGGCAGCAATCACACAGCTGATCGGGCTTCACCTCGTCTTCGGTGCGTTCCTCTTCGGGATGATCATGCCTCGTGATCTGGGTCCCGCCTTTTCTATCGACATGGAGAGTCGGCTTCAGCTGGGCACGTTGCTGCTGCCGGTCTACTTCGTCGAGGCAGGCTTCAACGTCGACCTGTCACACATCGGTTGGGACGGCCTGCTGGTCCTTCCGGCCATCGTCGCGGTGGCGGTGATAGGCAAGTTCGGCGGGACGCTCATCGGTGCCAGGGCGGTCGGGCTGGACTGGCACAGCAGCAGCGTCGTGGCAACACTGATGAATACCAGGGGTCTCACGGAACTGATCGTGCTCACTATCGGCCTTCAGATGGGAGTGTTGAGCCGTCCGCTGTACTCGATCATGGTGCTGATGGCGCTCGTGACGACGACCATGAGCGGGCCCCTGCTTCAGGTGCTGACCCGCCCGCGTCATTCGCAGGAGCCCGCCGACGGCGGCAGGGGACGAACCCGGTTGGCACGATCCCGCTAGGTAACGCAATCCAGTGGCACGGGTACCCAAGGCGGTGCCGGCTGCGCCCGGGCCGATCGCAGGTCGTGGCAACTCCTCGGCTGCGGGTCCTTCGCTACCGAGGAGAGCTGGCGGGTGAACACCTGCCGGGCCCCACACTCGCAAGATCCCACCCAGGCAGTGCAGGAGAAACAACGCCGCGCGGCGAACTCGATACTCGTGCGAGTTCAACGATCGTAGGAGGCAGAGTGAACTTCACCGGCAGCGAGCCAGAACGGCCGTCCCTCAGAGAATCGGTTGACACCTGGCGCGACCGGCGCAAGCAGATCCAGCGCGGCGACGCCACGGCTACCGAGCGGCAGCACGCCAAGCGGAAGCTGACGGCTCGTGAACGTATCGGGCTGCTGCTCGACGAGGGCTCGTTCGCCGAGATCGACCTCTACCGCAGACGCACGCCGCAGGGCGGGGCCGCCACCGAGGAGCCGCACACCAGCGGCGTCATCACCGGATCGGGCACCGCCGACGGGCGGACAGTGTTCGTCTACGCCCAGGACTTCAGGATCTTCGGCGGTGCCCTGGACCGCATCCACGCGGAGAAGATACACAAGGTGATGGATCTGGCGATCGCGACCGGTTCACCGCTGATCGCGATCAACGACAGCGGCGGCGCACTGATCCAGGAAGGCGTTTCGGCACTCGCCGGTTACGGCGGCGTGTTCGAGCGCAACGTCCGCGCCTCGGGGGTGATTCCGCAGATCAGCATCATTGTCGGACCGTGCGCCGGCGGCGCCGCCTACTCCCCCGCCCTCACCGACTTCGTCTTCATGGTGCGAAACACCTCCTACATGTTCCTCACCGGCCCGGACGTGGTCCGGGAAGTGACCGGTGCCGAGGTCACGCACGAGATGCTCGGTGGCGCTGAGATGCACGCGGCCAAGTCCGGCACGGCAACCTTCGTCTACGAGGACGAGGCGACCTGCTTCCAGGAAGTCAGGTATCTGTTGACGCTGCTGCCCTCCAACAGCGGTGAGGCGCCGCCGTCCTACACCTCGGTGGACCGGCCGGAACGCTCCTGCGAGCGGCTACTGGACATCGTGCCGGCCGATCCGGTCAAACCGTATGAGATGCGTGACGTGGTCACCGAACTCGTCGACAGTGGCGAATTCATGGAATTCCAGGACACCTGGGCCGAGAACGTTGTCTGCGCCCTGGCGAGGATCGAGGGTCGCACGGTCGGGATCGTGGGCAACCAGCCGATGATGCGGGCAGGAGTGCTGGATATCGACGCCTCGGACAAGGCGGCGCGATTCGTCCGCACCTGCGATGCGTTCAACATCCCGCTGGTCACGCTGGTCGACGTGCCGGGTTTCCTACCCGGCCTGGACCAGGAGCAGGGCGGGATCATCCGGCACGGCGCCAAGCTGCTCTATGCCTATTGCGAGGCGACGGTGCCACGGATCCAGATAATCCTGCGCAAGGCCTATGGGGGTGCCTACATCGTGATGGACTCCCGCTCGATCGGCTCCGATGCGTCCTTCGCCTGGCCGAGCAACGAGATCGCGGTCATGGGCGCCCAGAGTGCCGTGAGCGTCGTCCACGGCCGGCGCATTGCGGCCTCGGCCGATCCCCCGGCGCTGCGAGCGAAACTCATCGAAGAGTACCGAAGCGAGATGATGCACCCGTACTACGCGGCAGAGCGCGGCCTGGTCGACGACATCATCGATCCGGCCGACACCCGACTGGTCGTCGCGCGGACTCTGCGGCTGCTACGCGGAAAACGTGTCGAGCCGGTAGCGCGTAAGCACGGCAACCAGCCGGTCTGACTCCACGGCTCAACACCGGACGGCCGGTGAGTCCGTATACCGGCGGCGGCAGTTCTTCCCAGGCTGGCTGGTTCTGGCCGCGACGATCGCTGATTGCCTGATCGCAGAAAGACATTCGACCAGGCCCCGCGTGCCACTGACTCACCGTCTTCGGTCCCGGGCCCGCCCTCTCCCACCGTCGCACGGCGATCGTGGAACTGCTCGCATGGCCGACAGCACACCACCTCTGTCGAATCACCGACCGTGGCGGGCTGAAACTCCGAGCCCACCGGCCACCGGCCTGCCGAGCTACCGCCACCGTGGCAATCCAGAGGCAAGTCCAGAGAAATTTGGACCCAGACCCGGGGCCATCCTGGCTATGGCGATTGGGACGCAGTCCCACACATGACTCCTTCAGGACAACTCAGCGATGGGGAACTATGAGCACTCAGCGATATGAAGTGGCGATCCTCGGTTCAGGACTCGGTGGATCGATGCTTGCATGCATTCTCGCTCGGCACGGGGTGTCGACGGTCTTACTCGAGGGAGCCTCCCATCCGAGATTCGCCATCGGTGAATCATTGATCCCGGAGACCGGCCTGCGGCTGCGGATCGTCGCCGAGAAATATGGCGTCCCGGAGATCGGTTGGATTGGTACGTTCCACAAGCTGCGCAAGCACGTGAGCAGCAACTGCGGCGTCAAACGCTCGTTCGGCTTCATGTACCACCGGCCCGGCGAGGAGAGCCGGCCCGAAGAGATCAGCCAGTTCGGAACCCTGGCACCGCCGGTGGGCCCCGACTCGCATCTGTTCCGCCAGGACATCGACGCCTACTTCGCGGCGCTCTCGGTCGAGTACGGGGCAACCTTTCATTCCCAGACCCGCATCTCTGACATCAACTTCGGCGACGACGAGGTCGAACTGCGGGCGGAATCCGGCGCCACCTATCGGGCAAAGATCCTGATCGACGCCTCCGGGATGCGGTCGATGGTTTCAGACCAGCTCGGTTTGCGCGACGAGGTACCGCGCTTTCGAACGGATACCCGCGCGATCTTCACCCACATGATGGGCGTGCGGAGCGCTGACCTGCTGCTGGACCCCCAGGCCAGGCGCGGGCTGGCCACTCCGCTCGGCCAGTCGACCATGCACCACGTCTTCGACGGTGGCTGGATGTGGATCATCCCGTTCTCCAACCACCGTGATGCGACCAACCCGCTGACCAGCGTCGGGCTGATGCTGGACCGGCGCAAGCACCCCGAACCATCGGGGACGCCCGAGGAGGAGTTCCGCCGGATCATCTCCGGCTACCCGACGATCGACCGGCACTTCGCCGACACCAGAGCGGCACGACCGTGGACCAGGTCGGGTCGCATCCAGTACTCCTCGCCGCATCTGACCGCACCCGGCCTCATCCAGCTCCCGCACGCCGCCGCGTTCATCGACCCGCTGTACTCCAGCGGCATGTCGGTCCTGATCGTCGCGATCGATCTCATCGCCGAGGAGCTGTTGAAAGCCGTCGCGGAGAACGACTACGGGATCGAGCGGTTCAAGTTCATGGAGGACGTCGTCAACCGCGGTTTCGACCACTACGACACGATCGTGTCGGGCGCGTTCGACTCGTTCGCCAGCTACGACACCTGGAACGCGTGGAACCGTAACTGGGTGATGGGCAGCCTGCTCGGCACGTTCGGACCGCTGTCGCTGCTCATGCACTATCGAAAGACCAACGATCGTTCGTATCTGGACAAGACCACCGAGCCGAGCCGGATGGGCGTGCTGGGCAGCCACCTGCCAGGCGTCGTCGACATGGCCCGGGCCTCACGCGCTGATATGGACGCCGCGATCGCGGGTGAGATCAGCCACCGCGAGGCAAGCGATCGGATCTTTGCCCGGTTCCGCAAGATCGACTTCCTGCCGCCGTACATGGGCTTCGGCGATCCCAACAAGACCGCCACGGCCACCTTCACGCTGATTCCCGGCGCCCGTCACGTCAACTGGTACCGGATGCACGCAGACGCGGTGTACCGCGACAACTGCACGTTCCCACTGACGACCTACGCACGCGACGGCGCGGCCTTCGTGCTGGATGAGGCCCGCGACGCCGGCCGGCGGAGCCTGTCCGCGCTGCGCGATGTCTTCTACGCCAACAACGACGACTGGCGCCACACGGCGCCGGCGCTCGACGCGCACCCGGAGCTCGTGACCCGCGTTCCGATGATCGCGTCGGCCGCCAACACGGTGGCCGATCTCAAGCAGGCCAAGCGGCGCCGAAGCACCGTCTCGCGCCGGGGTGTCGGGTGAGACGGGGGCGCCGGGGGGTGTGGGGCCACGGTCGACCCACGACGTGGTCCCACACCGCGGCCCATCCGTTCCCGCGGCGGACGGCCCGCCGCATCTGGCATCTGCCCGAAGGGTTCCGTACCACCATGACCGCTGTTTCGAAAGGTGATCGTTGTGAAGCTGAGTAAGCGTGTGCGCAGGCTGGTTCCAGGCGTGCTTGCCGTCCTTGTCGGTGCGACGCTGTATGTCAGCGCGAACGGCGCCGTCGCGGTGTCGGGCGCCCAGGAGACGGCTGCGCACTACAAGTTCCAGGAACTGCCCATCGCACTGCCGGCTGGTTACAACGACCAGCAGATGAACACGATCCGCGCGGTCAACCCCGCATATGAGAAAATCCGGTCCTGGATCTCGGCAGTCGGTGCCAGCGTGGCCATCAACGACATCACCGGTCACGGCGTGGCCGACGGCATGTGCATCGTCGACACCCGGACCAACGACGTGATCGTGACGTACACACCGACCGCGCCGGCCGCTGACCGGTTCACACCGTTCATTCTCAATCCGGCGCCGTTGCCCTACGACAACACGATGGCGCCCACCGGCTGCGCGATCGGCGACTTCACCGGTGACGGCCGCGCCGGCTTCCTCGTGACGTACTGGGGCCGCACTCCGATCATGTTCCTACCGAAGTCCGACGCCACGACGCCCTCAACAGATGCCTACCTGCGGCAGGAAGTCGTGCCATCGCAGTCGGCCGACGGCAAGTACCACGGATCCCGATGGAACACCGACGCCGTCTACATCGGCGACCTGGACGGCAGCGGGCACCCGTCCCTCATCATCGGCAACTACTTCCCCGACTCCGATGTGCTGGACCCGAACGGTCTGAGGAACGTCACGATGCCCAACAGCCTGTCGTCGGGGAACAATGCCGGCGGCGACCACGTGTTGCGCTGGTTCGCCTCGACCTCGGGCAGCCATCCGAGCGCTCAGTACGTAGAGGAGGCAAAGGCAATCCCGTTCCAGATCTCGACCGGCTGGACGCTCGCGATCTCCGGGGCCGACCTGACCGGTGACGGATTGCCCGAGGCCTACATCGCCAACGACTTCGGCCACGGCCACCTGCTCTACAACGAGTCGACCAAGGGCCATATCAAGTTCATCGAGGCCAAGGGCTCCCGCACACCGACGACTCCCAAGTCCTTCGCGGTCGGCAACGGCTCGTTCAAGGGCATGGGCGTGGACTTCGCCGATCTGAACAGCAACGGCAAGTTCGACTTTCTTATCAGCAACATCAACGTTGCCTGGGGCCTGGAGGAGAGCAACCTGGTCTTCGTAAACGAGGCCAAGAACGACGCCGACATGGCACAGCAGCTGAGCGAGGGCGTTGCCCCGTTCACCCAGAAGGCCCAGCAGTACGGCCTGGCCTGGACCGGCTGGTGCTGGGACGTCAAGACGGGTGACTTTCTCAACAACGGCCAGCAGGAGGTGCTCCAGACCGACGGCTTCATCAAGGGTGATGTCAATCGATGGAACTGGTTGCAGGAGGCAGCCACCGAGAACGACGATCTGCTGATCAACCCGGCCATGTGGCCCAACTTCCAACCCGGCGATGCGATGTCGGGCAACGAGGCCCTCGCCTTCTACGCCAAGAACTCCGACGGCACCTTCGTGAACATCAACTCCGAGCTGGGCCTGGCGGTACCCACCCCGACCCGCGCCATCGCCACCGGCGACACCACCGGAGCAGGCACGCTGGACTTCGCGGTAGCACGGCAGTGGGGACCGCCGGCGTTCTATGCCAACACCTCGCCTGACCGGGGCAACTCACTCGAACTCGAGCTCTACCGCCCGTCCACCGATCCGGCCAAGTCCGGCCACGGTCTCGAGGCGATCGGAACGCCGGCGTACGGCGCGACCGTGCAGATCACGACCCCGCAGGGAACCCAGATCTCGCAGGTCGATGGCGGCGGCGGCCACGTGGGATTCCGCAGTTTCGACGTCCACTTCGGGGTCGGTTCGTACAGCGGCCCGGTGTCCGTCCACGTTCAGTGGCGTGACGTCAACGGAGGCCTGCACCAACAGCAACTCTCGCTCAAGCCCGGTATCCACACACTCATGCTCACCAGCACCGCCCAGGAGGTTTCCAGCCGATGACCGCCGTCGCCCACCGCCAGCACGTTGACAGCGCTTCACCGAGCGCAGCAACCAAGCCCGCCAAACCCAAGCCAGATCCGCGGTATCTGGCACTACGCAACTTCGCCCTGTCCATCACGGTCTTCAACATCTTCGGCTACGCGCTGCTCGGCTTCGAACAGCCCTACCTGTGGCCGGTCCTGGCCGTCCTGACGGCGTACACGGCCGAGATCATCTTCGAACTCATCAGCGCCTGGGGATACCAGCGACGGCCACGATTCCTCGGCGGTGGCCCACGCGGCATGTACGAGTTCCTGCTGCCCTCCCACATCACCGCCCTCGCCGTCAACATGCTGCTCTACGCGAACAACCAGATCCTGCCGGTCATCTTCGGCGTGTTCGTCGGGGTCGCCGGCAAGCACGTGTTCCAGGCGCCGATCAACGGGCGGATGCGGCACTTCATGAACCCGTCCAACTTCGGCATCGCGATGTCCCTGCTCCTTTTCGGCAGCTGGGTCAGCATCGCGCCGCCCTACCAGTTCACTGAGAACGCCAACACGTTCTTCAGGGTGATGATCCCGCTCATCATCGCTACGGCGGGCACCGTCCTGAACGCCATGCTCACCCGCAAGGTCCCGCTCATCGTGGGCTGGATGGGGGGCTTTGCCATCCAGGCCTTCGTGCGGCACGGCATCTGGCACGTAGCCCTCTTCTCCGCGCTGGGCTCGATGACCGGGGTCGCCTTCGTCCTCTTCACCAACTACATGATCACCGACCCCGGCACGACACCGATGAAGGCGCGCGCGCAGTTCATGTTCGGTAGCTCCGTGGCCGTCGTCTATGGGGTCCTGATGGAGTTCAACGTCACGTACACGCTGTTCTTCGCCCTCGTGCTCGTGTGCGGCATTCGGGGCGCCGGCTGGTGGGTCGCCTCCTTCATGCAACGCAGGCGGGCCCGGCGCGCGTCCGAAGCCGCGGCGCTCGAGGAACAGGTCGGCGCCCAGGCGCTGGAGAACACCGATCTGGAGGCGAGCCGGCTGTGAACGACCACCGGATTGCCGTCGTCGGCATCGCCTGCCGCTACCCGGATGCGGATTCGACAGAGCAGCTATGGCAGAACGTCCTCGCCGGCCGGCGTGCGTTTCGCCGGCTGCCGGACGAACGAATGAACTTAGACGATTACTACTCGCCCGACCCGAGCGCACCGGATCGCTTCTACACCCGCAAGGCCGCCGTTCTCGAGGGCTTCGAGTTCGACCGGGTCGAATACCGGGTCGCGGGCAGCACCTTTCGCTCCACGGACATGACCCACTGGCTGGCCCTGGATACCGCCGCTCGCGCCTTGCAGGACGCTGGCTTTCCCGGCGGCGAGGGGCTGCCCCGGGAGGCCACCGGCGTCGTGATCGGCAACACCCTGACCGGCGAGTTCAGCCGGGCCAACCTCATGCGGTTGCGCTGGCCCTACGTACGTCGCACGGTCGCCGGCGCGCTGCGCGAGCAGGGTTGGGACGACGAGGCCCTGGCAGGATTCCTGTCCGGACTCGAGACGCGGTACAAGAGCGCCTTCCCGCCCATCGACGAGGACACCCTGGCAGGTGGACTCGCCAACACCATCGCGGGGCGCGTCTGCAACTACTTCGACCTGCACGGCGGCGGCTTCACCGTCGACGGCGCCTGTTCCTCGTCCCTGCTCTCGGTGGCGACCGCGGCCAACGCACTCGCGACCGGCCAACTCGACGTGGCGATCGCCGGCGGCGTGGATCTGAGCATCGATCCCTTCGAGGTCATCGGCTTTGCCAAGACCGCGGCCCTCGCGACCGGCGACATGCGCGTATATGACCGCAACTCCAACGGATTCTGGCCCGGCGAGGGCTGCGGGATGCTCGTGCTCATGCGTGACCAGGAAGCGGTCACGCGCGGCCTGCGCCGCTACGCCGTGCTCGAGGGCTGGGGCTACTCCTCAGACGGTAAGGGCGGCATCACCCGGCCCGAGTCGGCCGGGCATCGGCTCGCGCTGACACGGGCGTACGAGTCTGCCGGCTTCGGCATCGAGACCATCGGTTACATCGAAGGCCACGGCACCGGCACCGCCGTCGGCGACGCGACCGAACTGCAGACCTTCACCGAGGCTCGCCGCGCTGTCGACCCGGAGCTGCCGCCGGTCGCCATCAGCACCATCAAGGGGAATATCGGCCACACCAAGGCGGCCGCCGGAGCAGCCGGGCTCATCAAAGCGATCCTGGCCGTTTACCACGAGATCATCCCACCGGCGACTGGCCATCACGACCCGCACTCCGCACTGACCGGGGACCGTCCGGCCCTGCGGGTGCCGCGCGAACCGGAGCCGTGGCCGGCCGGCTCCCCCATCCGCGCAGGAGTCTCGTCGATGGGTTTCGGAGGCATCAACGCACATATCGTCCTGGGACACGCCGACCGGGCCCCTGATGCCGGACTCGGGCCGGAGGTCCAGGCGCTGACGCGCTCACGTCAGGACGTCGAACTGCTGTTGCTGGACGCGGAGGACTTTCCGGCTCTGCGCGCTCGGCTCGGGCAATTGGCTGAGTTCTGCGGCCGGCTGTCCTTCGCCGAACTCGGCGATCTCGCTGCCACCTTGGAGGGGGAGCTGGCCGAGCGCCCGCTCCGCGCCGCAATCGTGGCCGGCGATCCCGAAGAGGCAGCACAGCGCTTCGCCACGTTGCTCACGATGCTCGACAACGGCGCGCGATCCGTGGTCGACCTCGTCGGCGGAGTCTTTCTGGGTGCTGCCACCCGGGCACCACGAATCGGATTCCTCTTTCCCGGACAGGGTGCCGGCCGGCGCGGGGACGGCGGGGCGTTGCGACACCGGTTCGCCGACGTCGACGAGCTCTACCGCACCTTGCCGGTGCCGCTGGGTGCTGATCTGGTCGCGACCGAGAACGCCCAGCCCAGGATCGTCACCTCATCCGTCGCTGGGCTACGCGTCCTGGCCAGGCTCGGTATCCAGGCCGTCACGGCCGCAGGCCACAGCCTCGGCGAGTTGACCGCACTGCACTGGGCCGGTGCGACCGACGAAGCGGGCCTGCTGCGGGCCGCCACGGCGCGCGGTCGCATCATGGCACGGGCCAGCGACGGCAATGGCGCCATGGCGGGCGTCATGGCGCCCCCAGAGGCCGTCGTCCCGCTTCTGGTCGGCGAGCCGGTGGTGATCGCCGGGTACAACAGCCCACGGCAGACCGTCGTGAGCGGACCATCCGAGGCCGTCGCACGGGTCTGCGAGCGAGCCGCCGGCCTGGGCCTGTCGTCCAACGGGATCGCGGTCTCGCACGCCTTTCACTCCCAGGCCGTCGCCCCGGCAGCCATCGCCTTCGGCGATCACCTGCTGGCAGAACACTTCGCGCCGCTGACTCGCACCATGGTCTCCACGGTCACCGGCGCCGTCCTGCCCACCGACACCGATGTGCCTGGCCTGCTGACCCGCCAGGTACTCGACCCGGTGCGTTTCACCGAGGCGGTCCAGGCGATGGCCGCGCAGGCCGACCTGTTCATCGAGGTCGGACCAGGCCGGATCCTGGGAAGTCTGGCCGCAGACATCGCACCCGGAGTACCGGTGGTGTCACTCGACGCCGACAGCGTGTCGCTGTCCGGCCTGCTGCACGCGGTGGGCCTGGCCTACGCACTCGGCGCACCGGTGCGCCACCGCGAGCTCTTCCAGGACCGCTTCACGCGCCCGTTGCCGCTGGACAAGGAGCTGCGTTTTCTTGCCAGTCCTTGTGAATCGGCGCCGGTGTATGACCTGCCGGTTCTGACGGTGCCGGACGCGGTCGACGCTTCCCCGGCCCAGGACGTCGCACCGGCGGTGCCGGCCGACGGTGTCGACACGCTGGACCTGTTGCGCCGGCTTGCCGCCGAACGGGCCGAGCTGCCCCTCGATGCGGTGAGTGCACAGAGCAATCCCATCGACGAGCTCCACCTCAGCTCGATCACCGTGGGACAGATCGTCACCCAGGCGTCCCGGGAGCTCGGTCTGGCCGCCCCCCTGGCGACCTCGGCCTTCGCGACCTCGACGCTGGCGCAGCTGGCCGAGATGCTCGACCAGTTGGGCGAGACCTCCCGTGCCGAGGACGACCACGCCACCGCCGACATCGCCGGAGCGGGACCCTGGGTGCGCGCATTCTCCGTCGAGCTGGTGCCGGCAGAGTCCGGGCCCGCGGTCGCCGCGCCGGCTGACGGTGACTGGCAGCTGTTCGCCACCGATGAGCACCCGCTCGCGGTAGCCCTGCACACTGCGTTGCACCAGTCGAGACTGGGCGGCGGGGTGCTGCTCTGCCTGCCGCACGATTGCGACGAGAACCAGACCGGGCTGATGCTATCCGCCGCTCGGGTCGCACTTTCACCTGATGCACGGGGACGTTTCGTCGTCGTCGGTGACCGGCGCGGCGCGGCTGGCCTTGCCAAGACGCTGCATCTCGAGGCTCCCGACATCGATACGACGCTGGTGACGCTGCCGCTGTCCGGGCCGATGGCGGCCGATCGGGTGGCCGAGATGGTGCCCCGGATCGTTGCCGACGTCGCCGCGACCGCCGGGTTCAGCGAGACCGTCTATGACGAGGCCGGCGCTCGGCGCGTCCCGGTGTTGCGACCGTTGCCGACCCGGGATGGACCCGGCGGTCGCTCGGCCCTCGGACCGCAGGACGTGATGCTGGTGACCGGCGGCGGAAAGGGGATCACCGCCGAATGCGCGCTGGACCTCGCGCGAACGACCGGCGCGGCGATCGCGCTGATGGGCCGTTCCGCACCGGAGTCTGACCACGAGCTCGCGGCGAACCTGGCGCGGATGGCGGCGGCGGGCGTGACCCATCGCTACGTTCGCGCGGACATCACCGCGCCGGACGAGGTCAAGCTCGCCCTCGATGAGGTCCGCGCCGAGTTGGGGCCGGTGACGGCGATCCTGCACGGCGCCGGTCGCAACGTGCCACAGGCGCTCGCCAACCTGGATGAGTCGTCCTTTCGGAGCACCCTGGCGACGAAGATCACCGGGCTGGAGACGGTGCTCGCTGCCACCGACCCGGCAACGCTTCGGCTGCTGGTCACCTTCGGCAGCATCATCGGCCGGGCCGGCCTGCGCGGTGAGGCCGACTACGCCACCGCCAACGACTGGCTGACCGATTTCACCTACCAGATCCAGGACCAGTATCCGAACTGCCGCTGCCTTGCCCTTGAATGGTCGGTCTGGTCAGGCACCGGGATGGGTGAACGTCTCGGTGTGTTGGAGTCGCTGATGCGCGACGGTATCCGACCGATCCCGACCAACGACGGCGTCGCCATGCTGCGGCAGCTGCTCAGCGAGGCCGATGTTCCCACGTCGGTCGTGGTGATGGGCCGCGCCGAGGGCCTGCCCACCATCGCCTTCGAGCCGAGCGAATTGCCACTGCTGCGCTTTCTCGCCCGTCCTCGCGTGCACTATCCCGGCATCGAGCTGGTCGTCGAGGCGGACCTGTCCGCCGACGACGATCTCTACCTCGCCGACCACGAACTCGACGGCGACCTGCTCTTCCCGGCGGTGTTCGGCATGGAGGCGATGGCCGAGGTGGCCCTCGCCCTGACGGGACGGTCCGGATCCCCGGTGCTTGAGGACGTCGAGTTTCTGCGCCCCATCGTCGTCCCGATCGGCGGCCGGACCACCATCAGGATCGCGGCCCTCGTCACCGAACAGGGCACCGTACGCGCGGTGATCCGCAGTGACGAGACCGCGTTCCAGGCCGATCACTTTCGGGCGACCCTCCGCTTCGACGTGCCAGCGCCGGAGGACACGGCACGGCCTACGACGGCCACCGGGGTGCGGGTGCCCCTGGCGCCGATGGCCGATCTCTATGGCCCCGTTCTCTTCCAGGGCGATCGATTCCAGCGGCTGCTCGGCTACCGCGACCTGGCTGCCAAGCGGTGCGTGGCCGACATCTCCAACACCGCGTCCAAGCCATGGTTCGGTGGATTCCTGCCGTCGGACCTCGTCCTGGCCGATCCGGGTACGCGTGACACCGTCATGCACTCGATCCAATGCTGCGTCCCCGACGCGACCTTGCTGCCCGCCGCGGTAGAACGCCTCCGCCTCGCCGATCCGGCCCGGGTGCGTTCGCTGGAGTGGGTCACGCTCCACGCCGCCGAGCGTTCCCGCCACGGCGACACCTACCTCTACGATCTCGACGTCCGCGACCCGGACGGCGCGCTCGTCGAGCGGTGGGAGGGGCTGCAGCTGCAGGCCGTCCGAAAGCAGGACGGCTCGGGACCGTGGATACCGGCACTGCTTGGCCCCTACCTGGAACGGCGATCCGAGACGGTACTGCCGACCGCGCTGCGCACCGCGGTCTGGCCCGACAGCGGCGAGCCGGCCGGCGTGGCCGGCGGGCGCGAGCAGACCGCCCAGGCGCTCGGGGTTGCACTGGGCCGCACGCCGCACCTGGACTACCGGCCCGACGGCCGGCCGGAGACCGACACGAGGATGGAGGTCTCGGCCGCGCACGGCGCGGGCGTGACCTTCGTGGTGGCCGCCGAACAGAGCGTCGCCTGCGATGTCGAGCAGGCGGTGACCCGGTCGGCCGGCGAGTGGACCGGTCTACTGGGCGCGGCGGGATTCGCCCTGGCCGGGCTGGTCGCGGGCGAGCGCGGTGAAGAACTCTCGATCGCCGCGACGCGTATCTGGGGCGCGCAGGAGTGCTTGCGCAAGACCGGGCACGCACACACCGAACTGGTCGAGGTCTCCGGACCGAGGACGGACCAGTGGGTCATGCTGCGCTCGGGAACCGCCCGGGTCGCGACATTCCGCACGGCGCTACGCGGGCTCGCCGAACCGGTGGTCTTCGCGATGCTGACAGATTCGAAGGAGACCGCACAATGATCATGCGACCGTACTTCGAGTACCGGCACCTCGTCGGGTTCGAAGAGACCAACCTCGTCGGGAACGTCTACTACGTCAACTACCTGCGCTGGCAGGGCCGCTGCCGGGAGATGTTCTTGCGGGAGCACGCACCCGACGTTCTCCAAGAGATCCGTCTCGATCTCAAGCTGTTCACCCTCAGATGCGAATGCGAGTACCTGGCCGAGATCGCAGCGTTCGACGAGCTGTCGATCCGGATGCGCCTGGAAGACCTGACGCAGACCCAGATCGGGTTCGCCTTCGACTACGTGCGGGTGCGCGACGGGGTCGATGATCTTGTGGCGCGCGGGCGGCAGCGGATCGCGTGCATGCGCGGCCCCAACACCGACACCCGCCCGGCGCAGGTGCCCCCCTCGCTGCGCAAGGCGCTGGAACCGTACCTCGGCGGCGCGCCACGGCGGGCGTTCGCCAGCAACGGCAACGGTGACTGAGGCCATGGCCAACGCCGACGGAAGTTCGCTCGCTGGCTTCGCGGCACCGGTCACTCGTGCGACCGGCGATCAGACCGACCAGCGCGCCGAACTGGATCGGTTCGGCCTTCGCCGGGTCTTCGGGCGGTTCACGACCGGAGTGACCGTCATGACGACCGGCGGTCATGTACCGCACGGGATGACGGCAAACTCGTTCACCTCGGTATCGCTGAGCCCACCGCTCGTGCTCATCTGCGTGCTACGCGAAACCGCAATGCACGAGGCCGTCCTCGACCGCAAGTCCTTCGCCGTGTCGGTGCTTGCGGCGCAGCAGGAGGGCCTGGCGCGTTATTTCGCCGACCGGCGGCGCCCGCACGGCGACCAGGAGTTCGCCCCGGTGGACTGGTCACCCGGGCGCTTCACCGGATCTCCGGTCGTCGCAGGCGCCCTGGCCTGGCTGGAGTGCTCGCTCACAGCAACCTACGACGGCGGCGATCACTCCATCTTCCTAGGCGAAGTCCTCGATATGGGACTACGAGATGAGGACGACGCCCTGCTGTTCTACGACGGCGTCTTCCATGGCCTGCACCCCACCCGGACCAGGGCGACCGGCTGACCGCTCACGGCATCAGAGCCAGCTTGCCCGTGGTGGCCCGGCTCGCGAGTGCGGCCAGCGCCCTCGGTCCGTCACCGAGTTCGTAGCTGGCGGGCAGGCACGGCGGAAGTACGCCGGCGGCGATCAGCGCCGACAGCTCGCCCATCACCGTGCCGAAGATCTGCGGCGCGGCCTGGATCAGGACGCCGAGGTTCAGACCGATGAGGTGGATCTGGTGCTTGTAGACCAGTTCCACATTGGTGATGGTGGCCTCGCCAGCGGCCACGCCATAGACGACGACCCGACCTGTGATGCGTTTGGCCGCAGCCAGACTGGTGGCGAAGGTGGCAGCGCCGACCGACTCCAGCACCAGGTCGACCCCGGTGCCGCCGGTCAGCCGAAGGATGTCGGCAGCAAGATCGGCGCTCCGGGAGTCCAGGACGTGGTCGGCAGCCAACGTCCGGACCACCTCGTGCTTGGCCGGCGAGGCCGTTGCGATCACCGTTGCGCCGTAGTGTTTGGCCATTCTCACCGCAAGCTGCCCGGTGCCACCGGCCGCGGCGTGAATCAGGACGGTCTGCCCGGCGGTGAGGCCGCCCAACGGCCTGAGCGCCGCCAACGCGGTCGGCCCGTTCACCACGAGCCCGAGCGCGTGCTCGTCGGCCCAGCCGGGCGGCACCGGTAACGCCGCGGCGCCAGCCATCACCATGTAGTCGGCGAAGGCGGCGCCCCCGACGCCGACCACGTGAGCGCCGGCCGCCGGCTCGGTCACTCCCTCGCCCAGGGCGGTCACCACCCCGGCCCCTTCGAATCCCGCCAGGTAGGGCGGCTGCGGTCCGCCCGGGAACCTGCCGTAGGACCGCTCGACGTCGGCGAAGTTCACGCCCGCGGCAGTCACCCGGATCAGCACCTCCCCCGGGCCCGGGTTCGGTACCGGTACATCGTCGAGCAGGCGCATGTCCTGCGGGCCGTTCAGAGAAGTCTGCTGCAAAGCGCGCATGGTCGTGGCGGACTCGCTCATCGAGATCTGCCCGGTCCGACCGGGCGGCGTCCAACCAGCCGCGGCGCGGTGAAAGACTCAGTGGTACTCATGTGCTTGTACTCCCTTTTGTCGCTAACATCCCAACAGTACCTCTGGCGGCGATCAAATCACCGAACAACCAGGAAACAGTGAGTCATCCGCGCCAGGCCGCCTCGATGGCCCAAGCCGCGTCCTGCATGTCGGATCAGGTCTGTTCGGCTGCGTCGAGCGGGTTCAATGCACGGCCGTGATCGATGGCCCAGTTCTCGACGTCCTTGATTCGCCATACCTTGCCCATGATCAGCTCGTCGTAAGGCCTGGGAAAGCCGGGCTGAGCGATCAGGTGCCCGACCCGGCTCCGACTGAGGCCGAGCATGCGGACCAACTCTCCGGTGCCGACGAGCTTGCGAGCCACCCTGCCATGCTAGATACAGCTCAACTGAAAGCCGTCCGCGCCTTGCCGTCGTCCGGCTGAAACCTCGCTATCTGCCGGTCCGGATGCGCGCAAGGTCGAAGAAACCATCCGGGCCCCCTCGATCGAGTATTAGTTATCGATCTCGGCGGATACCGGTGGTATCTACTGCAGGCAGGACGCCGGGTGCCGGTACACAGTGTGCGTCCGCGGTCCATCCTGGGCAGCGGGCGCCCGGTCGAGGAGGACGGCGTGGGCAAGATGAGTATGGCGACCGGTTGGGATACCGTCGGCGCGATCCTGTTGTTGTTATGGGCACTCGGGATGTGGAGTGCGGTAGGGGTACTGGCCGTGGCCGGCCGCCGTAGCGTGCGCCCCTGGATGTTTCAGGGTGCGGTCGCGGTGATCGGGATCGGCATCGTGGGCCAGATCGGCCACCTGCAGGAGCACATCGCACAAGCCGGCTACTGGGTCGAACATCCCAACGCAAAGCCGTGGATGACCCCCTGGGGTACCGGTCTGGCCAATGGCTTCGGACGGGTGGACACCAGCAAGCCGTCGCTGGGGATGGAGATCCTGCACCTGACCGGCAACTTCATCTTTCTCGCCGGACTGGCCGGTGTCGTGGTGATCACGCGACGCGCGCAGCAGACCCGGGCCCGCCGGTGGGGCAAGATGGGTGTCTGGATGCAGGGCATTCATGGCCTAGAGCATCTGTCGTTGACACTGTCGGTTGCCTTCGGGGCCAAGCGGGCGATCGGCCTGTCCACCTGGTTCGGCATCCTGCCGCCCGGTCCCGGACTGTGGACCTATCGGATCTGGTGGCATGCGATCGCCAACCTGATCGGCTCGATGATCTTCGCCGTGGCGGTCTATCACCTCTGGCAGGAGCGAGCCGTCGTCCGAGCCACGTTCTACTCCACTGAAGCCGTCCCGGCGCGCGAGCCGGCTCAGGTGTCGCGAGCCAGCACCCGCCCGGTGCCTGGGACGGTCTGACCAGCAATCCGACGACAGCACAAGCGTGGGCCGTCACCGGTGGTGGCGGCCCACGCGACGGCCCCCACCGACCCCGCCGGCCCGACCGCACGATCCGACCGCACGGTCCGACCACGCAGGGTGATCGCACCGGGTGATTCGAGGCTCGGACCCATCCATGAACAGGCGGATCGGCGAAAAGCCCGATTTAAGCAACGTCAAAGAAGGTGGGTTGTATCCATTTGCGCATGATTGAAGTTGTCGATCTAGAGCAGCGTGATGCCAGCCCGCGCAAACGTTTGAGCTGCATCGCAAACAAAGCTGCCCCGGAAGTTCTCGCGTTTCCGGTCACGAACTAGACGCGTCAAGGAACCGGGGGTACGCCGAAGTGGAGGCATACAGACATTCAGTGGAGCGGGCCATAACTACGATGTGGGAACGCTACGACGAACCGCTCTCGCTGGACGACATCGCAGACACCGCCCTACTTAGCAAGTTTTACTTCTCCCGGGTCTTCCGGTCGGTCACCGGAACAACGCCGGCTCGGTTTCTGACCGCGGTTCGCCTGTACCGAGCAAAGAATCTGCTCCACCAGACCCCTTTCAACGTGACCGACATCGTCTACATGGTGGGCTTCAACAGCCTGGGAACATTCACGTCACGCTTCAGTAAGAGCGTCGGGATGACGCCGAGCCGATTCCGGTCGCTGTCACGTACCGGACTCCCCAAGTTCGCGCCTCCCGAGACGGCGTCACACCTGCGGACCACCACCGTCGAAGGGACGGTGGTGCTGCCGCCGACCAGCACCCCGCTGCGGGTCTATATCGGTGCCTTCTGCAGCCCTATCGTCGAAGGGATTCCGGTGGCCTGCGACATCATCGACGCCCCGGCAGACGGCAGCCTGGTGCAGCGGTACCGGCTTGGCGCCGTACCCGCCGGTGAATGGTACGTACGTGCCACCGCGGTGGCGGTGCGCTGGGCCGACGTCGACCCCCGTCCCTGGGCCCGTCATCCGCTCTTCGTGGGCTCGGTCAAATCCCTGATCAAGCCGTCCGACCGGAACGTGGAACTCCGAATTTCGATGCGCGTCATGGACCTGACTGACGTGCCGATTCTATTGGCATTGCCCGAGCTGGACAACCGGTTCTTTCCCGGGCACACGCCGCGTGCGCGACCTGCACCCCAGTTCGCGGCGCGCTGATACAGCACATTCAGCAATCAGAGAGTAGGCGTGTCGATTAGGGCCCGGAACAATCCGGCCGGATATCGGGCCAGCGCCAGGAGGAGAGAAAATGGCAAGTGGTTGGCGAGCGCTCAGGCGCCGGATCCTGACTCCGAGTACATCGGAGGCGAATCTTTCGGTCCGCGGTTTCCACGTGAAAAGCCCAGCCGCGCGGGAAATGCTGGAGACCGTCGGGAAGACATTCTTGACCGGGTACGCATTTGCCGTCGAGGCACGCGTTCCGGCCGAGGCCGAGGAACGTTTGGAAAAAATACCGCCGCAATTTCGGGGTTTTGCCTATGAAGGCGCCGGCATGGGTTTTGCGGTTCTCGACGGCCTCCCATTCGGGGGCCGCAATCTGAGCAGGTTCCTCGAGGGCAAGGCCCAAGATCACGTGTACATGGTGTACGTCGGCGTGGGCTGGGCGCTGGCCCGGCTGCCAAGATTCCGCTGGGCGAAGGCGTCGGCCGCCGCCACGGATCCGATCCTGCGCTGGCTTGTGCTCGACGGCTACGGCTTCCACCAGGCCTACTTTCACACCGACCGGTATGTAGGCCAGCAGTATCAAGAGCCGAACTTCCCGTGGCCGGCCGGCGGTCCGACCTCCTACGCGAGCCGGGTGATCGACCAGGGCATCGGGAGGGCGATCTGGTTCGTCGGCGGCACCGATCCAGAACGGGCGACCACCCTGATCGACGCCTTCGACGAGACCCGCCGTGCCGACCTCTACGCCGGCGCCGGCCTGGCAGCGACGTATGCAGGCGGCGTGGACGAGACGGAGCTGTCGGATTTCAAGCGGCACGCCGGCCGGTACCTGCCTGACGTGGCGCAGGGTGCTGCGTTCGGCGCGGCGGCCCGATTCCAGACCGGCCTGGTATTGCCGCACACGACGTTGGCGACGGACGTGCTGTGCGGCGTCACTCCCGCGCAGGCCTCCGAGTTGACCGACCGGACCCGTGGCGAGAACTTCGAGACCGGCGACGTACCGGCTTACGAACTATGGCGACGCCGCATCATCTCCGAGCTTGTCGAACTCCGGGCCGCTCCGTGACGACTGGGAGTTCTTCGGTCAGGCGCAGCGGCCAGCAGCTCCCTGGGCCGCAGTGGACCTCGATGCTGCCGGTCCTGCTCAGGATGGTCCGGAGCCGTCTGGATGTCATGGCGTGGGCAGCCACCGAGTACGGCGACGCGGTCCGGTTGCCGTTGGGACCCAAGACGCTCTACTTCTTCAACCACCCGGACCACGCCAAGCACGTATTGGCTGACAATGCCGAGAACTACACCAAGGGCCTGGGCATGGTGCACGCGCGCCGCGCCCTCGGCGATGGCCTGCTCACCAGCGAGGGCGAACTCTGGCGCAGTCAACGCAGGACCATCCAGCCGGTCTTTCAAGCGAAACGAATCGCCGGCAAGCTCGACGCCGTCACCGACGAGGCCGAGCGTCTGACCGACCGGCTGCGCGAGCACGCCGGCAAGGACCCGGTGGACGTGCGCGCGGAGATGACCGCGCTGGCCCTGGGCGTGCTCGGGCGAACCTTGATCGACGCCGACCTCGGTGAGTTCGATTCGCTGGGCGAGTCCTTTGAGGCTGTCCAGAACCAGGCGATGTTCGACGCGATCACCCTGGGAAAGGTGCCGCTCTGGCTTCCGCTGCCCCTGCAGACGCGGTTTCGCCGTGCCAGGCGGGACCTCCAGCACATCGTCGACAGGTTGGCCGCCGGCTCAACGGCCGGGGCCGGAGACGATGTCATTTCCCGGATGATCGAATCGATGGGCAACGACACCGACCAGCGGGCCGGGAGAGCCCGGATGCGTGACGAGCTCGTCACGCTGTTGCTGGCCGGGCACGAGACCACGGCCAGCACGCTGAGCTGGGCGTTCCATCTGCTCGACGAGCACCCGCAGGTCTGGCAGCAGTTGCACGACGAGGCCGTCGCGGTGTTCGGCAGTGGTCCGCTGACCATCGACAGCCTGCACCGTCTCACCTACACGGCTCAGGTACTCAACGAGGTCATCCGCCTGTATCCACCGGTCTGGCTGCTGCCACGCATCGCCCGCCAGGACGACGTGATCGGTGGGTTCGCCATCCCGGCCGGCGGCGATGTGCTGCTCAGCCCGTACCTGCTACACCGGCATCCGGATTTCTGGACGGCACCCGCTCGCTTCGATCCGGAGCGGTTCACCCCGGCGGCCTCGGCTCGAAGGAACCGCTACTCCTACATTCCGTTCGGCGCCGGACCGCGGTTCTGTGTCGGAAACAGCCTCGGGATGATGGAGGCCACGGTGGTGCTTGCCACGGTTGCGCGTGACCTGCGCCTTACCAAGGTGCCCGGCTACAAGGTCACCAGCGAGGCCATGCTCACCCTGCGGATTCGTGGCGGCCTGCCGATGACTGTCCACCCGGTGCCCTGACGACAAGTCCCTGTCAAACCAATCCCGGTGTGGTCTGGGGGCCGTGGATGTCGGAAGGTATGCGCGTGCCACATACTGGCCTGCTGGTCCTGGGCGATCCGGCTGGCTAGGATTCGTCCATGACAGCTCAGGCTTTGATCGTCGTCGACGTCCAGGTGGGGTTCGACGATCCGAAGTGGGGTCCGCGCAATAACCCGCAGTGCGAGCAGAACATCGCAAGGCTGCTGGACAGCTGGGAGTCCTCTGGCCGGCCGATCGTGATCATCCGGCACGACTCCACCGAGCCAGCCTCGCCGCTTCGGCCAGACCAGCCGGGCAACCAGCTCAAGCAGTTCGTCCGCGACCGGGGTGCGGTGTTGATCGTCAAGTCCGTGCACTCGTGCTTTCACGGCGACCCGGACCTGCATGCCTGGCTGCAACAGCGTCAGATCGAGGACGTAGCGATCTGTGGCATCACCACCAACCACTGCTGCGAGACCACCGCGCGGGTGGCTGCCGACCTCGGCTACCGGGTCACCTTCATCAGCGACGCGACCAGCACATTCGACCGGATGTCCTTGAGCGGCAAGGTGATTGCCGCTGACACAGTCGCTGAGATGACCTTCGCCAACCTTGCCGACGAGTTCGCCGAGGTTCGCGACACCGCCTCGGTGCTCAGCACGCTGGTAGCGAGCTAACCGGCGCCGAGCTAACTGGCGCCGGGCTGGGCGGCTCGGCCGGCGTCAGGCGGCGCCGCCAGACAGCTGCCTCGCTCAGACCGCTGCGGCCGAGGCGTTGCCAGGCCAGGGGCAGATCTCGGCGGTCAGGGCGTCCTCGTCGGACGGCGCCAGGTCCGGCTCCGCCTCTGCGGCGACAGCGACGACAGCGGCGGCCGGCTCGATGGCCGGTTCGGCCTGCTCACCGGCCCCCGCAGCCACGCCCGGCAACTTGTCCAGCTGATAGAAGTTGGGACGTAGCGAAAAGTCCGGACGGTCGAAACTGCGGTGGTAGGTGGGGGTGGTGCTCGCCGACAGTGGCGGGTTCACCCAGGCCCAGTCGGCCGGAACCTCCCGGCCGCACTTGGCCTCGCGGTCCACATGGGTGACGAACTGGGCCGCCGCGGTGTGGTGATCGACGATGTAGACCCCCGCCTTGTCATAGCTCCACAACACCGCGCGGTTGAGCTCGATCAACGCCCGGTCCTTCCACAGGCTTGCATTGCGCTTGGTGGACAAGCCCATCCGGCGGGCGATCTCGGGCAGCATGTCGTAACGGTCGCCGTCGCTGAGATTGCGGGCACCGATCTCGGAGCTGACATACCAGCCGCTGAACGGCGCGGCCGGGTACTGGATGCCGCCAATCTCCAGGCACAGGTTCGAGATAGCCGGATTGGCATGCCAGCGCAAACCCAACTCGGCGAACCAGCTGAGTTCCGGGTGCTCGATCGGAACCTCCAGCACCGCGCCGGCCGGCACGTCGTACATCGAGGGCGGTGAGTCATCTACCGAGACCAGCAGCGGCAGGACATCGAAGTGGCCCCCGCTGCCGGCCCACCCCAGGGCCTGAACGCGCTCGGTCAGCTCGATGTGCAGCGGGTCGCCGGTGGTCCCCTCGGCGGCGCGGTAGCCGGCGTAACGGATCAGCTGCGGGTTGTGCACCCTCGGTCCGGGCCGGCCGGGACGTGCCTGGTCGAAGACGGTGATGACCGACCGCAGCTTGCCCTCGTTGGTGGACACCCGCAGGTGCTCGAAGCAGCCCTCGGCGATCTCGTCCGGCGTCCGGCGGTCGCGCATGTCCAGCAACCGCAGGTTGCGCCAGCTGTAGCGGCCGGCGCATCGGGCATGGTTGCGCCAGGCCAGCTTGGCGCCGACCAGCAGTTCGGTCGCGCTGTGCTGGTAGCTGCCGGTGCGCAGGATCTCGGCACGCACCTCGGGGAATCGTCCCTGGTCGGTCACGGCCTGGACTTCAGGAAAGGCGAAGAACTCGGCGGCCTGCGCTATCACCTCGTCCGAGTCCAGCGTAGGCAGGCTTGGCGGGGCGATCGGCGAAACACTCATCTGCTCATCCCTGGAGAAGAATCAATTCTTATCGAGTAAAGCCACGCCCACGTTCGCCCGAAATGACCGAGCTCGGTGGATCGCTTTCGACTGACTGTTCGATAGCAGCTGCGCCGTCGCCGGTGACTGCGCCACAGCCCAGTGTTCCGCATCGGACCGAGGGCCCGTCCGATCGCTGACTTACTGTCAAGACCCTGCTTTCACAACATGATCGTGGGGGCGGGCACCGTGGCGCCCACCCCCACCGCCGATGCGCAGTGGGCGATGCAGTGTGCCATCATCGCCAACCCTCGACCGTGCGCTGCGTGAACTACTGCTTGATCGACATGTTGATCTCCTTCTCGGCAAATAGGCCGTGTAGGTACATCGCCGGATCGGCATGGAGATTCGTAGTAAACCAGCTAGACCAGGAATTCGCTAGCATCGAAAGCAAATGCGACGCTCGGGTTGATGTCGCAATATACGAAGTGAACACGAACAGTGACGGCGTCGGCCCGGCCGGCATATACGCGGCCGGATTGCGCACCGGATTCGCACCGCATCTGCGCAGGATGAACGAGCGACGGACCGCCCTCGGTGGGCCCGTCGCGGTAGCTCGCCGATGGCCGCCGATCCGGCCGTGGCTGGTGTCGGCTCAGACGTGCTGGCCTACCCGAGCCGCTATCCCGGTCGGGGCTTGTGGCGACAGCGCCGCCTGCACCGCCGCTACCTCGATGCCCCGTAGCACCGCGACCATCTCGGCCTCGTCGAAGTACCGGGTATCCACCGACATGACAAGCTCGATCGCACCCGGTGGGTCATCGACGTTGAGGAAGAGTTTGCGGGTCGACATATCTGGCTGCTCCTCGGGCGCCCAACTGCTGGCGGCCAGCGCGGCTTCGAGGTCGGCGTCGGTGTGGCCGGCGTACTCGACCGGTGCCCGCTGCTCGCGACGATCGTTGTAGAAGCAGCAGAAATCCACCTCTTCGCCACGTTCGGCATTGACCCGATCCACCAACTCGTCCTGCTGGTAGGGGTCATAGTAGGCGTTCTTGTAGGTGTGCAGCAGGCTGCTACGCGCCCGGGCCACCACCTCACCCAGGCTGGTGTCGGCCACCTCGATCAGGTACGGACTGATCTGCACCAGCGGGCTGACCGAATCGGCGAAGCCCGGCCGGAACCGGTTGCTGACCATCAGCATGGCCATCACCGTCCCGTCGCCGGTGTGCCGGGCCAGGCCGACCGCGAACATCGCCAGCAGCGCCGAGGAGGTGTTGACGTTCTGCTCGGTCGCGATCTTCGAGATGGCCAACGCAGCAGCCGGGGATCGGTAGCGAATCATCCGGAAATCTCGTTCGACGCCGGGCTTCGGCTCACCGAAGCCGCGCGGGGTGACCGTGCGCATGACGTGTTCCAGGTGCTTGAGCGAGGCCGCCGACTGCCGCCGCACGGCCGGCGTGCGCTGCCGGCGGGCCTGCTCCAATGGTTGCACCGCGGTGACCGGGCCGGCGGCGGCACCGGTATTCGGATCCCGCCTTGCCAGGTCGGCGAGCAGCGCTTCGAGGCCGCCCGCGTCCAGCGCCAGGTGCAGGTACATGGTGACCACATGGGTGATCACCGCCTGGCTGGTGACCGCCGCCATCCGGATCGGCCACTCGTTCTCGTAGTCGAAGTTGTCGGTTCCGAAACGGTGTTTGAGCTGCTCGGCCACTACCGCCGGATCGTCCTGGCCGGCCTCGACCACCTGCAATACGGCCTGCCCGGACGCCCAGCACACCTGCCGCGGCCGGCCGGCCCCGTCGAAACGCAACCGGGTCCGCAGCGCCTGATGCCGGCTGAGCACGTAGCGCAGGATGGCGGCCAGTTCGGTCAGGCTGATGCCTGGTGGCATCGGGTGCACCGCGCCCATCGTCGCCGACTGCCCGGTCTGTTCCATGCCCTGCCAGAACCCGATCTGGCCCCAGGTCAGGTCTTCTTCGCCGCTGCCCTCACCCTCGAAGTCGACCAGCAACTGTTCTGCCGCCCCGTTCGGCCCCGTTGCTGGCTCGCCGCCGTCGGCGTCCGGCTCGCGATCGGGGCTGGAATGGTCGACGGTCGGCTGTGTGGCTGTCAACAGGACGTCCGCTGCGAGCGGTCAGTGCCCAGGTTCATCAGCGAACCCGATGGGCAAACAGCCGCACCGACCACGCCATCGCCAGCACGCCGAGCACCAGGGTGATCAGCATGCCCTTCCACACCGAGGGATCGCCGATGTGGCCGCCGAACAGCGCGCGGGTGGCGTTGGTCGCCCAGTAGAACGGATTCCACCGGGCGATGTTGAGCAGCCAGTGCGGTGCGAGGCTCAGTGGCAGCAGCACGCCGGACAATAGCGCCAGCGGCTGGGCGATGGTGTTCATCAGCGGGCCGAGCGCGGCCGGGCTGCGGATCAGCATCGCCGCGGTGTAGGACAGCGATGCCGCCATCAGACCCATCATGGTCAGCAGCAGGTAGGCCAGTAGCAGCGGGCCGATCTTCACCGTCAGGCCGAACGGGATGGCCAGGATGGTGATCAGGATGGCCTGCGCCATCAGCGTCGCCACCTCGCTCATGGCTCGTCCGAGTAGCAGCGCGAACCGGCTGACCGGCGTCACCCGAGCACGCTCGATGACCCCGGCGCGTAGCTCGGCCAGCAACCCGAAGCCGGTGAACAGCCCGCTGAGCAGCACCAGCACCACGAGCAGTCCCGGCACGTAGATGCGGTAGGCGTCCGCCGAGGTCTTGGCGCCGACTGTGGCCAGCGCGGGCTTGAGCAGCGGAGCGAACAGGCACAGGTAGGCGATTGGCTGCACGATCCCGATCACCAACCGGATCGGGGTCCGGGTCACGATCAGCATCTGGCGCTGAAAGACCAGCCAGGTCTCCCTGACGAACTTGATCAGCGGGGGCAGCTGGGTGAGTGACTGCGTCTGGTTGGTCGGGCTCAGCAGTGCACTGGTCATGATTCCCTCAATGATCGGCCGGTCTTGGCGAGAAAGACGTCATCGAGGCTGGGCCGGCTCAGCTCCATCCGGCCGAACGCAATGCCCGCGCCGTCCAGGGTGCGCAGGATCTGCGGGATCGCGCTGGCGCCGTCGTCGACGTAGAGCCGCAACCCCTCCTCGTCACTGATCTCCAGCTGGTGGACGAAGGCCAGGTTCTTCAGCAGGTCGGCCGCCTGCGCCGAGGTGTCTTCGGCACCGTCCAGCCCGACCGTGACCACGTCGCCGGAGATCTCGTGCTTGAGCTGGTCCGGGGTACCACCGGCCACGATCTCGCCGTTGTCGATGATCGCGATCCGGTCACACAGCGCGTCGGCCTCTTCGAGGTAGTGCGTGGTGATGAACACCGTCATTCCCTCGCTGCGCAACCGGCGCACCTCATCCCACATCCGGGCCCGCGACTGCGGGTCCAGGCTGGCGGTCGGCTCGTCGAGAAACAGCAGCTTGGGACTGTGGATCACTCCGAGCGCGATGTCCACCCGACGGCGCTGGCCGCCGGAGTAGGTCATGCACTGGCGGTCGCCGTAGTCGGCCAGCTCGAAGGAAGCCAGCGCCAGGTTCGCCCGGCGCTGCGCTTCGGCCTTGCTGAAGCCGTACATCCGGGCCTGCAGGATGAGTTCCTCGCGACCGGTCACCTCGTCGTTGGTGCCACCGCCCTGGGCCACGTAGCCGATCAAGCGGCGCACCTGCTCGGGTGACTTCAGCAGGTCGGCGCCGGCGATGGTGGCCTGGCCGCCGTCCGGCACTATCAGGGTGGACAGCATCCGCAGCGTGGTGGTCTTGCCGGCGCCGTTGGGCCCCAGAAAGCCGAAGATCTCGCCCTGGGCGACAGTAAGGTCGATGCCGCGCACGGCATCCACGGTGACGGACTTGCGCTTTCTCTTGACGTTGAAAGACTTGCGCAGGCCCCTGGTCTCTATCATGCAGCCCCTCGGTCGTATGTCATTCGGTCCTGGATTGCGGTCGGTGGTTGGCTGCGCATCCCGCGCGCAACTCAGGTGATGGCGGTGCTGGCAGCCAGTTGCCGATCAGCCGATCGGCCCACCAGGCCTGCCACCTGGCGAGCCGCCTCGGGCAGGCCGCCGGCCTGGCCGCCGGACTCACGGATGCGCTCGGCCGCAGTCCGGTAGCCGGGTTCGGTGAGCACCGTCCGGACCGCGGTGCCGAGCTCGGCCGGACTGGCCCGGGCGAACCTCACCCGCAGGCCGGCGCCGGCCTGCTGGACCAGACGGGCGTTGATCGGCTGGTCGTGCCGGATCGGCGCGATGACCAGCGGCACGCCGTGGGCCAGTGATTCGGCGACCGTGTTCAGCCCGCCGTGGCCGAGCACCGCATCGAGTCGGGGCAGCAGTTGCAGTTGCGGCACCTTGGGCAGCACCAGGACGTGATCGGGCGGATCCTCGATGGTGCCGGGTGCGGCCACCACGATGGCCTGTAGCTGATCGGCCATCGGCGCCAGCGCAGCGACGGCCCGCCGGTAGAAGCCGTCGGCCAACTCGGCGGCCAGCGTGCCGACGCTCACCAGCACGTGCTTGCGCGCCGGATCGAGCCAGTCCCAGTCGAAATCCGGGTCATCGGCGCGGTGTCCGATGGCCGGCCCGACCTGGTGCACGGTGCTGACCGGACCACCGTCCGGGCGCGGGTAACCGCCGGTGTACGCCGCGGTCGCGAACACGATCATCTGATGCGGCGAGAAGCGCAGGTCGAGGTAGTCGGCTTCGGGCAGGCCGGCCTCGGACCAGAGCCCGGCCAGCTGGCCGGTCATCCACGATTCCACCTTCGGCAACGAGCGGAAGGGCCGATCCAGTTCCATGGTCGAGCAGACCAGCGTCGTCCAGGGCAGTCCCTCCCGGTGCGCGACCAAGCCGCCGGCCGGGGTGGCCTGATCGGTCACCACCACGTCGGGCCGGTAGTCAGACACGGCCTTGGCCACCGCCGGCAGCGTGAACCGGGTGAACGGCACGATGAAGCGTTCCCAGAGCGACTTCACCGACGCCAGGCCCTGATCGGCCTGCGGCCGGTGGATCCGGGTACCGGTCCGGTAGATGACCGCCCCGGGCCCGAGCATCGGACGCAGGCTCATCTCCGAGCCGACCCAGGCCACCTGGTGACCGTCGGCGACAAGGGCCGCGGCCAGCCCCCGGGCCGGATTGACGTGGCCCAGCAGCGGCGGCACCACGAACAGGAATCGGCTCATCGCGGCCTGCCGGCCGCCAGTTGACCGGCCACGTAGCCGGTCACCTCCGCGACGCTCAGGCCGACCAGTTGATCGAGGTCCAGGCTCGCCAGGTGGCCGGCCAGGTCCACCCGGTCGCCGAACCGGCGGCGCAGCGCCTGATCGAACTCGGCCAATTCGACGCTCTCCATCCGAAGATCGGTTTCCAACCGGGCGGCCGGTTCAATTCCGGCGGCCCAGTCCGGGCCTTCACCGGTAACGAACGCGAGAATATTGACTATGTCTGCAAAAAGGCCGGAATCGCCACGGACGGCGTCCGAGGTGTTCGCAGTCATCGGTGGGTCCTCCGTGGCTTCGCCGACCAGAAAATGGTCGAAGCGCGATATGAAGCTGCGCCGGACAGTACCCGGAACGAGTGGGACAGTCACGACATAGTTTGCAGGTAGCGGTAGGTTAATCAGACATTGTTCGCAGCAGGTCACAATCACGGTCGTGACCTATTGACAGGTTTGTCCGCGCTGCCAAGAATGAGCCCCGGCGGGCCTGATGCACCGCAACGTGGAAGATGCGTCAGCCGCACACCTAGGAGCGAACATGAGGACTCAGATCCATGTCCCTTTCGAGGGCGCGGGGTCTGGGACCGGGGAGCTGTCCTGGGCGCAGAGGAGCATGTGGGCCACCATCTCGCGTGAGGGCCAGTCGGTCACCATGGGCGGCATCTCACCGTTGCCCCCCGGTACCACCGAGCAGGACGCCGCCGCCGGTGTCCGCTTTCTGATCAGCCGGCACCAGTCGCTGCGCACCCGCTACCAGGTTCGCGAGGACGGATCGGCCTGCCAGGTGCTCTCGGACTCCGGCGTTTTCAGCGTCGATGTGATCGAGGCCGGCGACCGCGACCCGGCAGTCGTCGCCGGTGAGATTCGCGACGACTATCAGAACCGGAATTTCGACTACGCCAACGAATGGCCATTGCGGATGGCGGTGATTCGCAGTCACGGGGTGGCCACCCACGTGGTGGCGATCTACCTGCACCTGGCCCTGGACGCGCTCGGCCTGCGGGCGCTGCTGGCCGACCTGGCCACCATGGACCCGGTGACCGGCACCAGCCCCGAGCCACCGAGCGGCACCCCGCCCATCGAGCAGGCGCGCTGGCAGCAGACCGCCGCCGCCCAGCGGCAGTCGCACGCCTCGTTGCGGCACCTCGAGCGGATCCTGCGCTCGATTCCGATCCGGCGCTTCCCGCCGCCGGAGGATCTCAGCGATGAGCCGAGCTACCCGCAGTTCGCCTTTCGCTCCCCCGCCACCAGGCTGGCCGTCCGGCGGATCTCCCAGCGGCTGCGGATCGACACCTCACCGATCCTGCTCGCCCTGTACGGCATCGCGGTGACCCGGCTGACCGACAACAATCCGTTCGTCTCGATCCTGGCGGTGAGCAACCGCTTCCGGCCGGGTTTCGCCACCTCGGTCAGCCAGCTCGCCCAGGTCAGCCCGTGCCTGATCGACCTGGCCGACATCAGCCTGGATGAGGCGATCGGACGGGCCCGGCGGGCCGCGGTCGGTGCGTACAAGTACGCCTACTACGACCCGGCCGCGCGCCGGGAGTTGGTCGCCCGGATCGCCGCGGATCGGGGCGAGAAGGTGGAGATGAGCTCCTTCTTCAACGATCGGCGGCTCAACCGCGATCTGACCGCGGCCGCACCGCCGACCGACGAGCAGATCCAGGCGGCGCTCCCGCACAGCGAGCTGAGCTGGCTGACCGATATCGAGGAGATCCCCGAGATCCTGTACCTCAGCGTCGACGACGATGACGAGGCCGTGCTCTTCGAGCTCTCCGCCGACAGCCGGTACCTGCCGCCGGACCGGCTGGAGGCGCTGGCCTACGAAATCGAGGCGCTGGCCGTGCAGGCCGCCATCGAGCCGTCCGCGCCGACCCTGGTCCGCTCGGCCCAGGTGCCGGTCTGAGCTCCGGGCACCGAAGCCTGCCCGCGCGGCCGGGCCGAGGCGTAGAGCGAGAGGCGATCCAAGCTATGGCGCGACACCGAGCAGTTCCCACCCCGGGACGCCGGTCGTGACCGCGCTGGCGGCGGTCGCCTGCTACCTACCCGAGCACCGGGTGCCGATCGAGGACCTGGCCGAGCGGCTGAACCTGACCGAGCGCAACGTCCGGCTGTTCCAGCGCTTCCACGGCCTGGGGACGGTCTGCCGAGACACCGACGCCAGCCTGCTGCAGCTGCTCGGTGCCGCCACCGCGAACCTGATCGAGCTGCGCGGCCAGGAGCATCGGGTGCGCTACGTGCTCTACGCCCGCGCAATCGCGGTCGGCGTGCCCTACCCGATGAACCCGCTGCACGAGTTGTGCGCCGAGTTCGGCCTGGACCACGCACTGGCCTTCACCGTCACCCATCACTCGTGCGCGGGTGCCCTGCTGGCCATCGACATCGCCGGCCGGCTGCTGGGCGCCGAGCCGGACCCCACTGCCCTGGCGCTGGTGCTCGCCGGCGAGAAGACCTTCACCCGGGACGCCGAACTGGTAGCCGAGACAGCGATCTTCGGTGAGGGTGCCTCGGCCTGCCTGGTGTCGGCCGGCGGCCCGCGCGATCGGCTGGTGTCCTACGTCGCCAGCCAGCGCGGGGACTTCGACAGCTGGCAGCAGGATCCGGTCGAGGTCGCTGAGCGCTATACCAGGCAATACCCCGAGTGCCTGGCTGAGGTGGTGCTCGCGGCGGTGGCCGAGGCCGGTCTGGCGTTGTCTGACATCAGCCTGATCCTGCCGCACAACGTGAACTCGGTGTCCTGGCGACGGCTGTGCAAACGCATCGGGTACCCGCTGGAGCAGGTGGTGCTGGACAACGTGGCGCTGACCGGGCACTGCTTCGCCGCGGACGCCTTCATCAACTACCGCACCGCGGCCGACCAGGGCCGGTTGCGGGCCGGCGAGCACTACCTGATCGCGGCGGCCGGTCTCGGCGCCACCTTCTCGGCGATGGTCCTGCAGCACTGATATGAGCACGGAGACGGCACCCCAAGGAGAAATCGTGACCGAACAAGTGATCGACCTCGACCTGCGCGACCGGGTGGTGGCCAGCATCGGCCAGCTGCTGCCCCGGGTGCTCAAGCGCGAGGTCGCGGCAATGCCGGAGAACACCCGGTTGTTTGACGAGCTGGGGCTGAGCTCGGCGAGCACCCTGGAACTGCTGTTGGAGCTGGAGGAGGATCTGGAGATCCAGATCGACGTCGAGGAGATCGACCAGGATGACCTGGAATCCATCGGTGCGTTGGCCAGTTTCGTTGCCGCACACACCCTGACCGACGACTGAGCGCCCGGATGTTTCGCTCTGGAGCAGCACAGCAGGCCGCGGGCGCGAGTGCGTCCGAGGCCCCGCTGCGGCTTGCCGGAGCGGCCCGGCGCAGCTTCGACCAGACCTCGGTGACCGCGCTGGACCCGCTGCTGCGGCTGTTCGTCACCGACATGGTGGCGCCCTACCACCTCGGCCTGCGCGAGGACCTGCTGGTCGACGGTGCCGGGCACTCCTTCGGCGAGATGGCCGAGCCGCTGATCGCCGAGCTGGTGCCGGCCGGGCAGCCGGTCGAGCTGCTGGTTCTCGCCTTTTCACTGCACGACCTGCGGCTGGGTCGGGCCACGGCGACCTACCTCAGCCACCGGTGCCCCGGCGCGCCGTTCGCGTTCGCCGTGTGTGACCAGGGCGTGGCAGCCGCGTTCACCGGCCTACGGCTGATCGATGCCTATGCCCGCACCGGTGGCTGCCGGCGGGCACTGCTGCTGGTGCTCGAGCAGTCGGCCCTGCACTACGAGCTTGCTGTGCCGGCGCCGGTGCCGACCCGCCACGCCGGGGTCGGCCTGCTGCTGGATCGCGACGGGGGCGCCGAGCTGCGGCCCGTCCGCCAGCATCCCCGGTTGGCCCCGTACGAGGTCACCGGCCGACTGGTCGCCGAGGTCACCGCGCTGACCGGCGCCCGCGAGGACGTCACGCTGATCCTCGGGGCGGGCATCGAGGAGGAGCCGGCCGGTCTGGTCGCAGAGGTGCTCCGGACGCCGGACGGACAGCCCAGCACCGGGCCCTGGTGGCAGCTGGCCGGTGGGCTGGATCGATGGGCCGATCAGCAGCGCCTGGTGATTCTCGCCGACTATGACCGCAACCTCGGCTACCTCTCGATCGCCGCCGCCGACCAGGCCGGGGCCACCACCCTGCGGCAGCCGGCGGCGCTCGCCGGCGCGATACCGTCCGGACCCGGAGGTCGGCGATGACCGGCCAGGACCGCGTCCAGGTCTGGCTGATCCGCACCGAGCAACCGGCGGCAGTGGTGCTGGCGCTGGCAGAGACACTGGACGAATCCGAGCGCCGGCGCGCCGACCTGATCACCACTGCGAATCGGCGGGCCGAGTTCGTGGTCGCGCACGGCGCGGTCCGGACCATCCTGGGCGAGCAGCTCGGGCAGCCCGCCGAGGCGTTGCGATGGAGTTTCGGTCGGCATGGCAAGCCAGAACTGTTCGAACCGGATACCGAGCTGCGCTGCAACCTGTCGCACTCCGGCGGCCTGGCCGCGTTGGCGGTGGCGGTCGGCCGGCCGGTCGGGGTTGACGTGCAGCGACGCCGGACGGCGGTGGACCTGGACCGGATGGCGAGACGGTACTACCCGGCCAGCGAGGTGGCGCTGGTCGCCGTGGCCGGCAATCCGGTCGAGCGGGCGGTCATCTTCACCCGGTTGTGGAGCCGCAAGGAGGCCTGCGTCAAGGCAGCCGGTGGCCGGCTGATCCCGGCGCTGGGCTGGCCGGCGAGCGCGCTACCCGATGGCACGGTGCTGGTCACCGACCCGGCCGGGCAGGCCTACCGGGCGGCCGACCTGCCGATGCCGACCGGTTATCACGGCGCGGCCGCGGTGACCGGCGCCGCACCCCTGCGATTGACCAGCCGCTGGTGGTCCCCGGCCGCCGAACCCCTATCCCCGACAGCCCCCGATCCGATGGCGGTGCAACTGTGTTAGACAACCAAGCTGCGGTGACCGACGAGCCGGTCGTGGTAGTGGACGACGGCCAACCGATCCCCACCGACGCGCCCGGGGTGTACCTGTTTCCCGGTTCGTTCGAGCGGGTGATCACCGCGCTGCGCAGCGGCATCGCGGCGCTCGCGGCCGGCGAGCCCTTCGAGCCCCTGGCCATTCCGCCGGTTATCTCGCGGCGCACCATCGAGCGGGCCGGCTACGTCAAGGCCTTCCCGCAGTTGCTGGGCACCGTGCACTCCTACACCGGCGACAGCCGCGCCTGGGGCAAGCTGGCGCGGCTGGTGGATGCGGGCGGTGACTGGCATGCCGAGCAGCAGATCAGCGATCTGGTGCTGCTGCCGGCGGCCTGCTATCCGGTCTACGCGACGTTGGACGGGGCCGCGCTCGACGGTCCGGTCAAATTCACCGTGGCGGCGAACTGCTTTCGGCAGGAGGCCACCAGCGAGACCGGCCGGCTGCGCTCCTTCCGGATGGTCGAGCTGGTCACCGCAGCGCCAGAGGACTACTGCATGAGCTGGCGCGGTGGCTGGCTGGACCGGGTCGGCGGCTGGCTGACCGATCTCGGGCTGCAGGTCAGCATCGAGGTGGCCGACGACCCGTTCTTCGGCCCCGCGCGCAAGCTGTTCCAGGCCGCCCAGCGGGCCCAGGAACTCAAGCTGGAACTCAAGGTCGCGGTGTCGCCGGACCGGATCCAGGCGGTGGCCTCGGCCAACTATCACAAGGACCATTTCGGTGAGACCTTCGGCTTCACCTTCGATGGCGAGGTGGGCCACACCGCGTGTATCGCGTTCGGGATGGAACGGATCGTGCTGGCGCTGATCACCGTGCACGGCCCGGCCATCGAGACCTGGCCGGCCGCGGTGCGATCGTTGCTGGACGGCCGGTCATGAGCCAGCCCTCGCCGCGGCAGCGCCAGTCGCTCTATCGCGGCATCCGGCTGATCCGCCGTTTCGAGCAGCGCTCGCTGGAGCTGGTGAAGGCCGGCGAGATCGTCAGCGGGATGCACGCCTGCATCGGGCAGGAGGCGGTCGCGGTGGGCACCTGCGCCGCGCTGGACGGCTCCGATGTCATGCTCAGCACCCATCGTGGCCACGGCCACTTCCTGGCCAAGGGCAGCCAGCCGGGCCCGGTGCTGGCCGAGATGCTCGGCCGGGGCAACGGCATCGACCAGGGCCGCGGCGGGTCGTTTCATCCGTCGGACTTCTCGGCCAACATCTACAACGCGACCGGGACGGTCGGGCACAGCGCGGCCATCGCGGCCGGTGTGGCCTGGTCGGTCGCCCCGGCCGGCACCGGCCAGGTGGTGCTGTGCTTCTTCGGTGACGGTGCGGTCAGCCAGGGCGCCCTGCTGGAGGGGTTCAACCTGGCATCACTGTGGAAACTGCCGGTGATCTACGTCTGCGAGAACAACCAGTACGCGACCACGCTGCCGGTCGGCGCGGCGGTTGCCGGCTCGATCACCGGGCGCGGCGAGGCTTTCGGCATCCCGTCAGAAACAGTGGACGGCCAGGACGTCGAGGTAGTGCTGGCGGCCACCACCCGCGCGGTCGAGCGGGCTCGGGCCGGTGGCGGCCCGTCGCTGATCGAGGCGAACACCTACCGCTACTTCGGCCACCACACCTTCGAGCTCAAGGTCCGGCTCAGCTACCGTCCCGAGGGCGAACTGGAGCGCTGGCACGAACGTGACCCGCTGGATATCGCCGCGTCCCGGGTGGACGAGCAGAGCCGGCAGCAGATCGACGCAGAGGTCGAGCGGGTGATCGAGGCAGCGGTCGAGTTCGCGCTGGCCGGCCCCAAGCTGGACCCGGTGGATGCCCAGGAATTCACCTACACATCTGGCCCACGGCCACGCGCGGGGGTGGCGTCGTGACCGGCGTCCGACGCCCGTCCGGCCGGTACCCGAGGGAGCGCTGAGCGATGCCCAAACTGTCCTACCTCAAGGCGATGAACCGGGCGCTCGGCGAGGAGATGGAGCGCGACGAGTCGGTGTTCGTGCTCGGTGAGGACGTGAACTTCGCCCTCACCAACGTCACCGCCGGCTTTCTCGACCGGTTCGGTCCGAACCGGGTGCTGGAGATGCCGCTGTCCGAGCAGGGCTTCACCAACTTCGCCACCGGTGCCGCGATGGCCGGTCGGCGGCCGGTGGTGGAGTTCCAGATACCGTTCCTGCTACTGCTGGTGTTCGAGCAGATCACCAACCAGGCCAACAAGTTCCGGCTGATGAGCGGTGGCCAGACCAGCGTGCCGGTGACCTACGTGATGCCGGCTTCGGGCGTACGTACCGGCTGGGGCGCCCAGCACTCCGACCAGCCGTACAGCCTGTTCGCCCACATGGGCGTCAAGACCGTGATGCCCGCGACACCGACCGACGCCTACGGCCTGATGCTCACCGCGATCCGGGACGACGACCCGGTGGTGTTCTTCGGCCCGCTGGACTGCATGGGGGTGCGTGAGGACGTCGACTACGCCGACCTGGCACCGGTGCCCCTCGGGCAGGCCCGCATTCACCGCACCGGCAGCGACGTCACCGTCGTGAGCCTCGGGCACCTGGTCCACGAGGCGATCGCGGTCGCCGACGAGTTGGCCGGCGAGGTCTCGGTCGAGGTGTTCGACCCCAGGACGGTCTACCCGTTCGACTGGGCGGCACTCGGCGAGTCCCTGCAGCGCACCGGGCGGCTGGTGGTCTTCGACGACGGCAACCGGTTCGCCGGCCTCGGCGCTGAGGTGCTGGCCACCGCCGCCGAGGAGATGCGGCTGATCGCCCCGCCCAAGCGGGTCACCCGTCCGGAGGCGGCGATGGTCGGCGCCTCGCCCGAACTCGACGCCGGCCTGCTGCCCACCCGGCAACAGCTGGCGTCCGCGATCCAGCAGGTGCTCAAGAGCGGCTGATCCGCCCGCTCAGCGGCCGGTGCCCGCAGCGATCCTGGGCAGCGCGCGCCAGGCTGCCTCGTCATCGGGATCGGACGGCGCGCCAGCGCACAGCAGGTAGCGGGTCGGCGTCATCGCACACTGCCAGCCCGGCGTCCGCAGCAGCTCCAGGCAGGCACGATGAACCGCCTCGGCGGTGTCGAGGCCGCCGGCACCGACGCGGCGTCCGGCCTCGCTTGCACCGCCGTGACCGGCCGACGGCTCGGGCAGCGCGAGGTAACCGACCAGCTCGGCCGGCCCGTCCGGCCCTGCTGGTCTATCGAGCACCGCCAGCGCCCGGCCGCCGGTCGCCTCGACCAGCAGCCGGCGAACCTCGGACAGCCGTACCCAGCAGGCGTCGACCAGCCCCCAGTCGGCGTCGCGGAGCACCGGCCGGATGCCGGTGAGCTCACCGATCTTCTCAACGGGCACGTCGCCGGCGGCCGCCGCGACCAGCAGGTTTTCCACGCCCAGCAGCAGTTGCGCGAGCTCGGCGCGCGCCATCCGGGTGGTGTCGGCGGTCAGCGCGAGGTGCAACTCCGGCCTCACCCGGAACGGGTTGCACATCAGCAGCACCGGAAAGGGCGGTGACGGCGCCCATTCCACCGTCGACTCCGCGCGCAGTGCCGGTAGCTCGAGCGGGTCGCGCAGCGCCAGCTCAGATTCGACCTCCAGGTGCGCGCTGACGTCGTTGACGGTGACATCGCGCCGGAAGGCGATGCCCCGGTCGGCGCCGATCTCGTCGATGAGCCGCCAGAGCGCGCCGGAGTCGAAGGTGCTGTTGGTGTTGGCTGCCAGGGTTGCCCGTTTGGCACGCACGGCCAGCTCGTCGAAACCGGCGGTGTCGAGCGCCAGCGTCACCAGCCCGTCCTGGGCCAGGGTGCCGATGTAGTCGCGCAGTCGCAGCCGGAACCGGTTGCCCGACACCGACACGAACGTGCAACGCCGCACTCCGCTGCGCACCGAGAGCACCGCACACAGTGCGGCGAGCAAGGCCGCCTGCCTGCTGACACCGGTGCGCTGGGCGATGTGGCCGAGGGCCTGTCCGGCGGCCGGTGAGTACAGGAAGGCCGACAGGTAGCCGCTGGCCGGTTGGGCCGGCGGCGGCACCGGGTACAGGCTCTGCGGAGCCGCGCGCAGGTGGGTTTCCCAGTAGCGCAAAGCCGAATCTGCCAGCCGCCGGCCATGGCTGGACCGCTCCAGCTCGGCCTGATCCAGCGGCTGGTGGACCGGTGGTCCGACCTGGCGCAGGCTCGGGTCGGCGGCCAGCTCGGCGAACTGGCGGCCGATCATGGCGATGCTGGCGAAGTCGACCGCCAGGTGGGAGTACACCGCGACCATCACCACCTGCAGCCCGTCCCGGGTGGCTACCGCCACCCGCAACGGCAGCTCCCTGGTGAAGTCGATGCCCAGCTGTCGCAGGCCGGTGATCAGCCGTTCGGCAACCTCATCGTCGTCGCCGCCGTCCCGCCCGGTGCCGGCCAGCTCGTGCACGGCCACCGGCAGCTCTCCCGAGCCGAGCACCCGCTGGCTGGGCTCATCACCGATCTGGTAGCTGGTCCGCAGCGCCTCATGCCGGCTCAGCAACACCGACAGGCTCTGCCCGATGTCGGCCAGCGTCACGCCCTCCGGCAGCTCGAATCGCCAGCGCATGACGGCCGAAAACTGATCGGTCTCGTTCCGGATCCAGTCGAGGGCGTTGCGCTGGCCGAAGGTCAACGGCCCGCTGCCGGCCCGTCCGCCGCTGAACTCGACCAGCAGGCAAACCGGCGCCGGCTCAGTCATCCAGCTGTAGCCGGTCGGTGATCAGGGCGGCCAGCCGGTCCAGGCCGGCCTCGATCTGCTCCGGTGTCACGCTGCTGCAACTGAGCCGCAACGAGTTGATCGCCACGCCTGCCTCGTAGAAGTGGTGCATCGGCGTCCACAGCACGCCGTAGTCAGCGGCCGAGCGTTCCAGCAGCGCGTCGTCCACCGGGAACGGGACGTTCACCACCACGAAGAAGCCGCCGACCGGCACGGTGTAGCTGACACCCAGTTCCGGATCGGCGAACCGGGTGGCCAGGCCGTCCACGATCTGGCGCATGTTGCGGGTGTAGACCAGCCGCTCCCGCTGGTTGGCCAGCACCAGGCTGCTGTCGTTGTCCAGCAGCTTGCCGCCGACGATGGCCTGGGTGATCGGCGAGGTGTTGACGGTGAGCATGCTCTTGATCTTGGACAGCTGGTCGGCCAACAGGCTGATCCGGCCGGACGAATCGAGCACCGTCTGGTCGGCGACGAGGTAGCCGACCCGGGCACCGGGCAGCGCGGTCTTGGCGAACGAGCCGAGGTAGACCACCGTGCGCCGCTCGTCCAGCGCCTTGAGAGTGGGCTGGCGCGGCTCGTCGGCGTGCGGGAACAGCCCGTACGGGTTGTCCTCCAGCAGCAGGATGTCCTCGGCGGCCGCCAGCTCCAGCAGCCGCCGCCGGCTCGCCACGTCCATGCTCAGCCCGGACGGGTTGGCGAAGTCGGGCATCACGTAGCACGCGCGTGGCCGCAGGCCGGCCGCGCGGGCCCTGCCGAGCTGGTCGAGCAGGTCCGCCTCGTCGACGCCGGCCGGGCCGCCGGCGACCGGCAGCACCGGCAGCTCCACCAGCCTGGCCGCGCCGGTCAGCCCGACGTAGGTGGGCGTCACCGCCAGCAGCACGTCGGCCGGCCCCCGCCGCAACGCCCGCAGCACCAGGAACATCGCCTCCTGGCAGCCCACCGTCACCACGATCGACTCCGGGTCCACCTCGATGCCCTCGTCCTGCAGCAGGTTGTCCGCGATCAGGCCGTGCACGATGCCCTTGGTACGCCCGTACTGGAACAGCGTGCGGGTCACCGCGGCATCGTCGTAGCCGAGATCGTCCTTGAGATGCTGACAGAACCGGCGCAGGTACCGGTCCAGGTCGGCGATGTCGAAGAACTCCTCGTACGGCCGGCCGGCCGCCAGCGACACCGCCTGCGGGTACCGGTTGGCGATCTCGTTGAGAAAGTTCATCGAGTTCAGCGCCGGATCCTCCAGCGCCGCATACAGATCCTGCGGGCCGAGATCGCTGACCTCGCGGCCGGTGGCGACGCTACTCATCGGTGATCTCCCCGCTCGGTCCGCAAGTCGCCGGCCGCGGCCAGGTCGCGGCAGCCGGCCAGGGTCAACGCCTCGCACAGCTCGGTGGCAAGCATCGACAGCGCGCGGCCCGCGCCGGCCGCACCGTCCACCGCCAGGGCCCAGAGCAGCGGCCGGCCGACCAGCACCCCCGCGGCACCGAGCGCCAGCGCCCGCAGCACGTCCGCGCCACTGCGCACGCCGCTGTCGAACAGCACCTGGCAGTTCCCGCCCACCTCGGCGAGCACCGCGGCCAGCGCGCTGATGCTGGCCGGCGCGCCATCGAGCTGGCGGCCGCCGTGGTTGGACACCACGATCGCATCGACCCCGACCTGCACCGCCCGCGCAGCGTCACGCGGATCGAGAATGCCCTTGACCGCAAGCGGTAAGGACGTCCGTTCCCGCAGCCATTCGAGGTCTGCCCAGCCGAGTGCCGGGCCGAGCAGCTCGCCGGTGTGCGCGGCGACGGCGGACTGACCGGCGGTCGAGACATGGGCCCGGCTGGCCGAGCCGTCGCTCAGGTTGGCCGCAATCACCTGCGACGGCAGGCTGAATCCGTTGCGAAGGTCGCGTAGCCGCCGGCCCATGATCGGGACGTCCAGGGTCAACATCAGCGCCGCGCTGCCGGCGGCCTCGGCTCGCTCGATCAACTCCTGCAGCCGGGCTCGCTCGCGCAGCCAGTAGATCTGGAACCAGACCAGGGCGCCGGTCGCCGCGATCTGCTCGATCGGGTAGCTGCTCAGGGTGCCGGCCACGATCGGGACGCCGGCCGCCCGGGCGGCCTGGGCCATCGCGATCTCACCATCGGGATGCACCAGGCGCTGATAGGCCATCGGCGCCACTGCCACCGGCATCGCCAGCCTGGTGCCCAGCAGGGTGGTCTCGGTAACCGGCGCCGCGCCGGCCAGCACCCGCGGGTAGACCGACACCGCGTCCAGCGCCCGCCGGTTGGCTGCCATGGTCAGTTCGGCGCCGCTGCCGCCGGCCACGAAATCCCACACGTCGGGCGGCAATACCGACTTGGCGAGGGTCTCGAAATCGTCCAGGGCGAGCACCGGGACCGGGTTCACCTGCTCAACCCGAACTGTGCCCGTAGGAAGTCCGCGGCCTGGCTGACCGCGTCCCGGCCGCTGTCGAGCACGCCGGACATGGTGAAGAACCCGTGCATCACCCCGTCGTAGCGGCTCAGCTCGGTGGGCACGCCGTCCGCCCGCAGCCGCTGGGCGTACTGCTCGGCCTCGTCCCGCAGCGGGTCGTACTCGGCGGTGATCACCAGGGCGGGTGGCAGCTCGCTGAGGTCCTCGGCCAGTAGCGGCGAGGCCAGCGGGTCCAGCCCGTCGGACGGATCGGCCAGGTAGTGCGCCCAGTACCAGTCGACTGATCGCCGGTTGAACATGCTCGGATCATCGTTCTCGCGCATCGAGTCGGTGTCGGCGCCGTAGCGGGTGTTCGGGTAGATCAGCAGTTGGGCGGCCAGGCCCGGCCCGCCCTGCCGCTTGGCCAGCAGGGTGGTCACCGCCGCCAGGTTGCCACCGGCACTGTCACCGCCCACCGCGAGCCTGGTGTCGTCGATGCCGAGTTCCTTGGCCTGCCCGGCGATCCACTCCACCGCGTCATAGCAGTCCTGCACGGCCGCCGGGAACGGGTGTTCGGGCGCGAGCCGGTAGCCGGCCGCGATCACCAGACAGCCGACCTGGTTGGCCAGGGTGCGGCAGATCGCGTCACAGGTCGCGATCTGTCCGAGCGTCCAGCCGCCGCCGTAGAAGTACACCAGGGCCGGCAGCGGTTCGGCCGCGCTCGGCCGGAACACCCGCAGCGGCAGCTCGCCACCGCGGCCGGCGAAGCTCGACTCGCTGACCTCGTGCACGGCTTCGGGGGTACCCGAGCTGGCCTGGATGTCGGCCAGGTCCGCCGCCCGGGCCTCGGCCAGGCTCTGGGCGTACAGCGGGGTGAACCCTTCGATGACCCGGCGCGCCCGCCACTGCTGCACCTGCGGATGGAACGGCATTCGAGCTTCCTTCAATTCAGGGTGACCGGTACGGAATTCATCCCGCGCAGGAACAGGCTGCCGGTACCGACCGGCTCGCCGGCCAGCGCCATCTTCGGGAACCGCTCGAACAGCCTGGGCAGCGCGATCCGGCCCTCGGCCCGTGACACCGCGGCCCCGACGCAGTAGTGTGGCCCGGCGCCGAAGCCCAGCGAGATCATCTTCTCCCTGCCCGGCTCGAATGAATCCGGATCCACGAAGCGGGCCGGGTCCCGGTTGGCCGCGCCGAGCAGCAGCAGGATCACGCCGTCCTTGGCAATCCGGACGCCCCCGATCTCGGTGTCCTCGGGCACCGCCCTGGTCAGGAACTGCACCGGACTCTCGCAGCGCAGGATCTCGTGCACGCAGTCCAGGGCCAGCTCCTCGCTGGCCGGCAGCGCGGCCACCACGTCCGGACGCGAGAGCAGCAGCGGCAGCCCGCTGCCGAGCAGGTAGATGGTGGTCAGGAAGCTGGCGTTGAACAGCACGATCATGTTGCTGATCAGCTCGGCGTCGGTCAGCTCGTGCTCGCCGTTGTCGATCGATTTGATCAGCGCGCTGAGCAGATCCTCCTGCGGGTTCGCGCGCTTGCTGTCGATCAGATCGGAATAGAAGTCCCGCAGTTCCTGGGTGGCGTTGTTGGCCATCTCCAGGGTGTTCTCGGTCTTGCCGTTGAGGTCGAGGTAGGCATCGATCGGCCGGACCCGGTCGCGATACCAGTCCAACTCCTGCTCGGGGATGCCGACGAAGGCCGCCATCACCAGGGCCGGCAGCGGTGAGGCGAACGCTTCGACGAAATCGACGCTCGCCCCACCGGCACCGAGTTCCTCCACCCGGTCCAGCAGGCTGTCCACCAGTTTGGCGATGGTCGGATCGATCGACGACAGTCGCCGCGGGGTGAAGGTCCTGCTGAACAGGTTGCGCATCCGCCCGTGCATCGGCGGATTGGAGAACATCATCGACGTCTCGAAGGTGGTCAGCAGCGTGTGGTCACGCCAGTCCGGCCGGGCCTTCTTGTAGAACGAGACATCGCGCAGCACCTCATCGACCAGGTCGTAGCCGGTGGCGATCGCCGCGAACGGCGTCGCCCCCGGCACGCCCTGCTTCAGTGCCGAGATCGGGCCCAACTCGTGCAGCGCCCGGTAGTGCGGATACGGATTGGCCCGTGCCTCGTCGGTGAACAACTCGGCAAGGATGGCATCGGCTGACTGCCCGCTCGCTCCGCTCCTCACTCGTTCCTCGCTACGATGCTCACTCGCTGTCACGTGCTCAGATCCCTTCAGACCGGCCGGCTCCGGCTACTTCGCCGGTAACCGAACATAGGGGCAATGAGCAGGTTACGGTGATTTGCTGCCGATGCGTACTACCTGGCCAGCATCCACAGGGAGACGGCGTCGGCCATCGCCTGGTTTCCGGCGTCGTTGGGGTGGATGTGGTCGCCGGAGTCCAAGGACGGCCGCAGCTGGGCCGGGTTGGCCGGGTCCCGCAGCACCTTATCGAAGTCGATGACGCCATCGAAGTCGTTGGTGTGCCGCAGCCAGTTGTTCACGGTGTTGCGGGTGGCGTCCTTCTCCGGCGTCCAGACGCCCGGGCCGCCCATTCCCTCGTACGGGCCGAGGGTGGCCACCACGCTGCGCATGCCGTGCGCCTTGATCTGGGAGTTGAGCTGGCGCAGGGTGGCGATGATGGCGGCGGCCGAGTCATCAGACATCCAGATGTCATTGATGCCCAGGTCGGTGATCACCGTCCGGGTGCCGATCTCCTTGAACACGTCATCGTCCAGCCGCGCCAGGGCATTGTCGCCCAGCTCGGCGTAACCGGGGAAGTCACCGGCACCGGGCTCGGTGCCCTCGTGGTTGAGCCGGTTACCGGCCAGGCTGGCATTCAGCACCGCCGGGGCGTTGTTGCCCCTGGCCGCCGCGAGCCGCTTGTAGAGCAGGTTCGGCCAGCGGGTGTTGGCGTCCAGGGTGCTGCCGTTGCCCTCGCCGAGCGAGTCGCCGAAAACCAGCACCGGCCCGGTGCTGTGATCGCGCAGCACGTCCACGCCGGACAGGAAGAACCAGCAGCAGGTGCGGGTCGTGGTGTAACCGAGGCCGCTGACCTGGTCGGCCAGGTCGGTCGGACCGACGAAGTTGGTCTGTAGCGAGGTGCCGTGGAAGGTGGTCGGCCCGGTCGGGGTCGGGAAGTACACCGAGACCACCAGGTCCTGCTGGCTGCCCACCGGCAGGTTCACCGGGTCGCTGAGCAGGTCCGCGCCCTTGTGGACGACGGCCGAGGCCGAGCCGTTGAAGCGCAGCTCGTGCAGGGTCGCCGGGTTGATGTCTGACTGCGAGGCGGTCGCGAGGTTGGGCTTGGCGACCGTGGCGTGCCCGATGGTGATGGCCTGGTCACCGTGCTCGTTGGTCAGCCTGATCCTGACCTCCGAACCGCTGACCGTCGTGTGGACGATCAGCCGGACCGACTGGTCATTCAGGCCGGCGTTGGTCGAGCCGGCCGAGTCGCCGTGGGTCACCGCGGCCATCCAGGTGTTGGCCCAGCCCCGGCCCTGATCGGGACCGGGCGAGTAGTGCGCGGGCGCAGCCTTGGCCGGCGAGCTGGCCAGAGCCGTGACGCCCGAGCTGGACAGCAGCACCGTGGCGCCGGTGAGTATCAGCGCGCCGGCGACCGAAGTCGCCTTCCGATTTTTCCGGATTGTGATCACCGATGAACCTCCACACGGCACGTCGCCCGAACCCCCGAATGTGTTGGGTCGACGCGCCTGGTCAATGGTGACGAAACGTAGTACCGACGATCTCATGCAGTCAAGGACTACCAAAAACAATTTTCCTCACGTAGAAAGCGTGACCATAAAAGCTGTTTCGCACCGTAGAGTCCGAGGCAAAACAGCACCGCGGTGACCACCGAGTGGAGGCATTCGTGCAGTCCGGTACATCCGAGCACCCCGCCGGCTCAGCGCAGGCCGCAATGGCCGGCCAGACCAGTTACGTGCACGGCGCGCTGGCGCTGTTTGCCCAGATCGGTGAACGCGAAGCGATCGTGGGCGACGGCCGTCGGCTGACCTTCGCCCAGACCCGCCAGGCGGTACTGGACACGGCTGCCCGACTGCGTGATTACGGAGTGCGTCCGGGTAGCGCTGTTCTGGTGATGATGGCGAATGCCGTCGAGGGTCCGATATTGCAATTGTCGCTGCACCTGCTCGGTTGCCGGTCGATGTGGATCGCACCGGTAACGTCTCGTCGCGAAATAATGGAATTCGTACAATTGGCCGCACCTGACGTATTTGTATATGACAGTCGGCGACAGGACCAGGCCGGCCGCGAGATCAGCGCGGCGCTGCCCGGCGTGCCGGTCTTCTGCCTGGGCGCGGCGGGCGCCGGACCGGACCTCACCGCACCGCTGGCCCCGGACACGCCCGGCTGGGATCTGAACACGCTCACCCCGGCGCCGGAGTCCTTCCTGCAGACCAGCGGAACCACCGGCACGCCAAAGCTGGTACATCACCGGGAGGGCTTCTACGCCCAGATCCTGCAACTGGGTCGCGAGTTCATCGATGCCGGTTACCCGGTGCTGCGCCACCTGTCGCACTCGCCGATGTGGTTGGCCAGCGGCCAGATCACCACCCTGTTCAACCTGTTCACCGGCGGGGTGCTGTTCTTGCGGGAGGACTGGGACCCGGTCGCGTTCCTTCGGGTGATCACCGAGGAGAAGCTGAACTCGACCTTCGTCTCACCGCCGATGCTGTACGAGGTGCTAGACCATCCCGATCTCGATCAGGCCGATTTCTCCAACATGTTCATGTTCAACGTCGGCGCCGGACCCGCCTCGCCGAGCCGGCTCAGGCAGGCCATCGCGCGGTTCGGGCCGGTGCTGCGGATCGTCTACGGGCTGAGTGAAGCGGTGGTGATCACCGCGCTGCCCGGCCTGAGCGATGACCCCGACCATCCGGAACGGCTGCGCTCGGCCGGCCGGCCCTTCGGCGACGTCCGGATCGAGATCCGGGCCAGCGCCGCGGGCGCCGACGACACCGGCGCGGTGGACGGGCGGCGGCTGCCGGTCGGCGAGACCGGTGAGGTGTGGGTTGCCAGCAAGCTGAGTTTCTCCGGTTACTACGGCCAACCCGAGCTGACCGCCTCGACCATCGTGGACGGCTGGGTCCGCACCCGCGATCTCGGTTACCTCGATTCCGAGGGCTACCTCTACCTGGTCGACCGGGTACACGACATGATCGTCACCCACCGGCGCAACTGGGCGATCTTCTGCCGTCCGATCGAGGACGCGATCGCCGAGCACCCGCAGGTGCTGGCGGCGGCGGTGATCGGCGTGCCCGACCAGGCCGTCGGCGAGGTACCGCACGCCTACGTGGTCACCGCGCCGGGTGCGCAGGTCAGCGAGGCGGAACTGATCGAGCTGGTCAGCCAGCGGCTCAACGAGATGTGGGCGCCGCACTCGGTGGAGTTCGTCCAGCGATTGCCGCAGAACCGGTCGGCGAAGGTGGACAAGCAAGCTCTCCGCGCGGCATGGCTGAGCGAGCACCCGAGCGAGGTGACACCACCGCTGAGCGAGCACCCGAGCGGCCCGGCCCCGGCCACGTCAGGCCGCGGCGGGTGAGCCCGCGCGGCGGATTCGTCGCCCTGATCGGTGCGGACATCCTGTCGAGCCTGGGTAGCCAGATCTCGCTGGTCGCAATTCCCTGGCTGGTGCTGACCACCACCGGCAGCCCCACCGACATGGGGTTCGCCGCCGCCGCCGAGATGGTGCCCTACCTGCTGTCGAGCATGCTGCTCACGCCGGTCGCCGACTGGTTCGGCCTGCGGGCCAGTTCGGTGGCCTGCGACCTTCTCAGCGCGGTTGCCGTCGGCGCCATCGCCACCTTTCGGCATAGCGGCCTCGGCCTGCTGCTGGTGTTGATCGGGATCGCCGGTGCCCTGCGCGGGGTGGGTGATCGCACCAAACACGTCCTGCTGCGCAGCGCCGCCCTGACCGCGCGGTACTCGATGATCCGGGTGACCTCGCTCTACGAGGGCCTGGTCCGGCTGGCCACCCTGCTCGGCGCGCCGCTCGGCGGCTTGCTGATCGTCTGGCTCGGCGCCCGGGGCGCGGTCGGCGTGGATGCGGCCACCTTCGGCTGCTGCGCCCTGGTGGTGGCCACCCTGGTCGCAAGCAAGCCGGTCGAACCGGATGCCGAGCCCGCCGTTCGCGAGCCGTACCTGCTGGCCCTGCAGGGCGGTTTTCGCTACCTGCGCGGTGATCGGGTGCTCACGAGCATGCTCGGCACCGTGTTCGTGATCAACATCTTCGGCAACGCGGCCACCCTGGTCTTCATCCCGGTGTGGGCCCGCGACGTGCTGCATTCCCCCGAGGCGCTCGGCCTGACACTGGGCTCCTACGCTGCCGGAGCATTGCTGGGCACCCTGGCCTTCACCGTGCTGGCCGAGCGGCTGCCGCAGTACCAGACCTTCCTGCTGGGCGCGCTGGTCAGCTGCGCGCCCCGGCTGCTGGCTCTCGGGGTCAGCCACAGCCTGGCGCTGGTGATGGCGGTCAGCGTGCTGGCCGGCCTCGGCATCGCCTCGGTCAACCCGATCCTCGGCGCGGCGATGTACGAGCGGGTGCCGGACGCCTTGCAGACCCGGGTGATCGGCCTGTGCACCACGGTGTCGTTCACCGGCATCCCGATCGGCGCGCTGGTCGGCGGTTGGGCGGTGTCGCGCTTCGGCCTGCAGCACACGCTGCTCGTGGCCGCGGCGACCTGCCTGGTGGTGAACCTGGTGCCGCTGCTGCGCCAGCGCCGGATCTCGCTGACCGCCCCGGTGGCGCAGTCATGAGCACCATCGGCGACCGGCCGGCCGAGCTGGCTGATCCGGACTGCCTGGCGGCCGGCGAGAGCGCCACGCTGCTGGCCGGGCACCCCTGGCGGCGGTTCGTGGTGCTCGGTGACAGCGTGGCCAACGGCCCGAGCTTTCCGGTGGACGGCTTCTGCCCGCTGCGCTGGACCGACCGGGTGGCCGCCGAACTGCAGGCCGCGACGCCACAGTTGCAGTACCTCAATCTCGGCGTCAGCGGCCTGCTGGCCCGCGAGGTGCGTGAGAGCCAGCTGGCCGATGCGCTGGCATTCGGGCCTGACCTGGCCCTGGTGCTGTGCGGCGGCAACGATGCCTTTCGACGCAGCTACGCCGGCCCGGTGGCCGAGGCGGTCGATGCCGAACTGGCCGCGATGTTCGAGGCATTGCGCGCCAGCGGTGCCCAGCTTGCCACCATCGGGATCTTCGACGTGTCCTACAGCCCGGCGGTTCCCGAGCGGCACCGGCTCGAGCTGCGCGAGCGACTGGCGGTGCTCGCCGAGCATGCCCGCGAGCTGGCCGGCCGTTACGACAGCGTGCACGTGGATCTGAGCCGGCATCCTCGGGCCAGCGACCCGACGCTCTACAGCCCGGACGGCCGGCACGGCAACGGCCGCAGCGATGCGATCGCCGCCGCTGAGATGGTGCGCGGTCTCGGCGCCAGGTTGGCCGCTCACCGGGCAGTCAGCCGTTAGCCCGGTAAACGGTGTGCCCGTCAGGGGATGATGGCGAAGCCGTCGACCAGCGCGCCATGCCCGACGTTCATGATCGACCCGCCACCCGGGTAGCCCATCCGCAGCTCGCCGCCGCACTGCTGGTGGCCGAACAGGTACGGGCCGAAGCAACATGGCACCGGGTGCTCGACCACCTCGCCGGTCGCCATATCGATGAACTCCATCGGCAGCAGGTCCGAGCCCACCCATTGCTGCACCAGGAAGTCACCGCTGTCGCTGGCCCGCTCGATGGCCTGGCGCCACTGCTCGGCGCCGGCATCCCGGCCGATCAGCACGTCCCGGCCGCTGGAGCCGTCCGTCGGTTTGAGCACCAGTTCAGCCTGGCGGGCCAGGCAATCCGGTACCAGCTCGGCGGTCACCAGGGCGGTCCGCGGGATGTGGGCGCGCACGATCGCCTGGTCCGGCTCTGCCAGCTCGGGCAGATCCTGCCACAGCCAGGCCAGGATCAGCTTGTTGGACAGCAGCCAGGTCGCCGAGGAGGTGTAGCAGCGGACGTTGCCGGCCCGCACCACTGCCTCGATGGCGTCGCGGCCCGCACTCGGTGGCGCGGTGTCGGGCACGAACATCCGCAGCACGTGGGCCACCGGCTGGCCGTCCACCAGCAGCCGCTGTTGCTCGTCGGTCTCCAGCCAGTGCAGCCAGTACGGGATCAGCTCGAAACCAGCCACCTTCGCGCGCTCCACCACCGGCTGCAGGTAGCCCAGGAAGTCCCTCGGATCGGTCGGCCCGGCGTGCCCGACCGTCCAGTCCATCACCATGGCCACCCGGCGATCCGCGCCGTCGCCGAGCCAGCGCGCCACCGAGTTCAGCCGACCATCCACCGCCGACGGCGGCGGGTACAGCCCGGTCAGCTCGGTGATCCCCTCGGCCTGGTAGCACTTGTCGAAGTTGGCGGCGAGGTTGTCGGAGTCGAAGGCCCCGCCCAGCGCGCCGTCGATGTTGAACTCGACGAACATCGGCACGCCGTCGCTGAACAGCACGTCCGGACGGCTGGAGACCAGCAACTCCCCGGTCAGCGGCTCGTTCTCGTCCAGCAGCCGGATGCGGCCCAGCGGGACCCCGAGCGCCTGCCGCAACTCCCCGGCGGTACCGGCCCGGCGCTGGCAGGCTTGCAGGATCAGCTCGGCAACCCGGTCAGAAACCTCGTGCAGGGCCTGAAACATCGCAGCGGTCATGATCACCGGCCGGGCCGGGCGCCAGGTGTCGTTGTAACTGGGCACGTTGGCGTGTAGCTGGGCCCAGTTACGCCGGCCGCAATCCACGATCAGCTCGCGGGCCTGGGCCGACAGCGTCTCCCAGCCGGTGCCCGGGCTGCCCCAGCGATATCTCGAGTCCACCGATGCGCTCACCACTCCTCCATCACCTGTTCGATCGCCGCAACCAGTCGCTGCCGGTCCGGCTGCACGGCGCGGTCCAACTCCGGCGCGAAGGCCAGCACCGCGCCGTCCGGCCGGCTGACCCGTCGCGGTGGCGAGAGCAACCGTAGCCGCTCGACCATGCTGGTGATGATCTCGGCGCCGATGCCGCACGAGCGGTTCGAGTCATCGATCACCACCAGCCGGCGGGTTCTGGCCACCGACGCGGCCAGGCCGTCCCAATCGAACGGGTACAGGCTGCGCGGGTCGAACACCTCGACCGAGATCCGGCCAGCCAGTTCTTGCGCCACCGCAAGGGCATCGTGCACCAGGTGGCCCACCGCGACCACCGTGACGTCCACACCCGGCCGGCAGATCCGACCGACCCCGAGCGGCACCGGCGCCAACTCCGCGAAGTCCAGGTCGGCCCGGACGCCGAGCGCGCCGGCCGGTGCGAAGACCACCACCGGGTCGTTCTCGCGGATGGCCGAGATCAGCAGGCCGTAGGCGTCGGCCGGGGTGGCGGGCACCACTGTCTTTACCCCGACATGGGCGAACAGGCTGTACGGATGGTCTGAATGTTGGCCGGCCCAGCCGGCCCGCGAGCCCGAACCGGGCACCAGGTAGGTGACCGGCACGCTGGTCTGACCGCCGGTCATCAGCGAGAACTTGTGCGCGTGGTTGACGATCTGCTCGAACACCAGGAACAGCAGCGACGGTATCTGGAACTCGATCACCGGGCGCAACCCGGCCATCGCGGCGCCGGTGCCGAAGCTGGTGAAGGCCTGCTCGGACAGCGGGGCGTCGATCACCCGCTCGGTGCCGAAGCGTTGCACCAGCCCGGCGGTGAGGTGCGAGGCGGCGGTGCGGACGTCCTCGCCGAGCACGAACACCCTGTCGTCACGGGCCATCTCGTCACCCAACGCCCGGGCCAGCGCCTTCTGGTAGGACAGTTGGGTCATCGCGCGCCATCACCCGAGCGGGGTTTCAGCCCGTCGGCATAGAGGTGATCCAGCGCGCCGGCCGGGTCGGGATGCGGGCTGGTCAGGGCGAAGTCCACCGCGGCGGCCAGCGTCTGCTCGACCTCGGCGTCGATGGCCAGCCGGGCCTCTTCGGACAGCCGATCGCCGGCGATGTCGACCGGGTCCCGGGACCGGCCGCGGGCCAGCTCGTCGGCCGAGCGGTAGTCGGTGCGGATCTTCAACTCGTAGGTGTGGTGGGCATCGAAACGGTAGGTGTGGCACTCGATCAACACCGGCCCGGGTCCGGAACGGGCCCGCCGCACGGCCGCACAGGCCACCTCGAACACGGCCTGCGGGTCCTGCCCGTCGACGGTGCAGGTCGGGATGCCGAAGGCCTCGGCCCGGCCGGTGATGCTGCCGGCGACCGCGCCGGCCACCGGCATCGTGGTGGCGTAGCCGTTGTTCTCGCAGACGAACAGCACCGGCACTTTCCACAGCGAGGCAAGGTTGAACGCCTCCAGCAGGGCGCCCTCGTTCATCGCGCCGTCGCCGAAGAAGCTGACCCCGAGCTGGTCACCACCCTGCCGGCGCAGCGCCCAGACCGCCCCGGTGGCGATCGCGCCGGACGCGCCGACGATGGCGTTGGCCCCGTAGATGCCCAGGCTGAAATCAGCCGCGTGCATCGAACCACCCCGGCCACTGTTCAGGCCGGTGCTGCGGCCGGCCAGCTCGGCCAGCAGCCGGGCCGGATCGGCCCCCTTGGCCAGCACGTGGCCGTGGCCGCGGTGGGTGCTGGTGATGATGTCGCCGACCGCCAGCGCGGCACACACCCCGGCAGCGATCGCCTCCTGGCCGATATAGGGGTGGATGCCGCCGGCTATCTGGCCGGTCCGCACCAGCTGCATCGCGCGCTCCTCGAAGCGCCTGATCAGCCGGACGGTGCGATACAGCGAATGGGGGTCCGCCGCGCTCACCCTCGCCATAGCGTCGGACAGTACTCCGGATCGGAGTAGTCCGGCCGTCCGGCGGCGGTGCGTCGAACCAGAACATCGTGGTTATAACTGGCCAATTCACCACTGGATAGCGCAAACTCCTGCCAGCCGTTGGCACCGTCCTGCAGGTGCAGCGAGATCGCCCTGCGGGGCCGGTCACTGAGGTTGGCCGAGCTACCGTGATAGGTGCGGCAGTGGTGAAAGCTCATGTGACCCTTGGGAATGCTCATCTGAACCTTGTTCACCTCCGCCTGGTTGTGGGCGGCGTTGTCGGCCAGCATGGTCTCCAGCTGCGAACGGTCCCGCTCGGCGAAGTGCCGGACGGTGCTGTCGTCCGAGCCGACCTCACGCCACCGGTGGCTGCCGTCCACCATGGTGATGGTGCCCATCTCGGGACCGCAGTCGTGAAACGGGATGAAGGCGGTCAGCATCCGCTCCGAGGATGAGGCCGCCCAGTAATGCTTGTCGAAATGCCAGGGCACCAGGTTGGTGGGCTCGGTGGCGACCGGCGGCTTGTAGATCATGGTGGATTGGAAGATCCGGATCTCCTCGACCTGCGCCAGCCGGGCGGCGACCGCACCGACCAGCGGCTTGCGCAGGATCTTGGCGATCGGGTCGCTCTCGTAGTGCACATAGTCGTTGTGCCGCTGCACCGGCCCGTGTTCGGGCGCCCAGGCCGCCAGCTTCGGCGGCCGGACCGGCAACTCGTGGTCACGGGCGCCGTCGTAGTAGTCATCGCTGGCAGCGACCAGCGTGTCGATCTCCTCGTCGGTGAACAGCTTCTTGCTCAGGTACCAGCCGTGCTCGGCGTAGAACCGGACGTCGGCGTCGCTGGGCAGCAGAGCCTGCTCGTCGGCGGTGAGGTGGAACTCGCTGTTGTCCATGCTCACACCCCCATCGGCTCGGGCTCGGGGTCGGCGGCCATCGGGGTCGGGGCGTGCACCATCTCGCGCTCCTTGGCCTCGTACAGGGCCTTGATGTTGCCGCTGCCGAAGGTGCGCGCGCCGCGGCGCTCGATGACCTCGATGAACAGCGTGCGCCGGACATGGGTGGACTCGGTGAAGATCTGCATCAGCTGGCCCCAGTGGTCACGGTCGACCAGGATGCCCAGCCGGGCCAGCTCGCCGATCGGGGCGTCCAGCGCGCCGACCCGCTCCTCCAGGGTCTCGTAGTAGGTGCCGGGGGTTTTGAGAAAGCGCACCCCGCGCTCGCCGAGCCGGTCGACCGTGTCGACGATGTCGTCGGTGATCATCGCGATGTGTTGCACCCCGGCCCCGGAGTGCGACTGCAGGAAGTCATCGATCTGGCCCGACCGGCGGCTGGTGTCCGGCTCGATCAGGGTGTAGGTGACCAGGCCGGACGAGCTCTGCACGACCAGGGAGTTCATGCCCTGCCCGGCGACCTGGATGTACTCGGAGAAGATCTGGTCGAAGCCGAAGACCTGCTTGTAGAAGTTCGCGGTGGTCTGCAATTGCTGATCGGGCACGCAGATCGCCAGATGGTCGATCAGCCGTAGCAGCGGCTCGTGGGACGGCGCGTCATCACCGGTCGCCATCGCGATCGGGCCGGGCATAAAGCTGGCCTCCGGTCCGGTGCGCTGCACCAACCGGTGCACCACCTCACCGGAGCCACCCACCTCGGCGGTGATCACGGTGTCGGTGCCGTCGGTGTAGGTCTTGGGCCGCGCGATCGGCTCGGCACCGCGGCGCACCAACTCGGCAAAGGTCTCGGCCACGTCATCGACCCGCAGCGCCACCACGGCAACCCCGTCGCCGTGCCGCAGCACATACTCGGTCGCCGGGTGCTCGGCATACAGCCCCGAGGTCAGCACCATCCGCACGCCACCCTGACTCATCAACAACGAGCGCTGCCCGACCAGACCGGTTTCCGGGCCACCCTGACCACCTACCTCGAACCCGAATGCCGAGCCGTAGTAGTAGGCCGACTGCTGCGCATCGCCGACGTAGAGCTCTAGGTGGTCAATCCCCTGAATGTTCATCTCGTGGTCCCTTGTTGATGGTCGGTTGCGGTCCCGGAGCCGTCGCTGGTCACGGGCAGTGCTCGTGGTGGTGCACTGGATCGGCCGAACAGCAGGCTGACGTTCTGCCCGCCGAAGCCGAACGAGTTCGAGAGCGCGTAGCTGATGCCGCTGGCCCGGGCCTGCTTGCGGATGTGGTCCAACGCGCAGTTCGGGTCCGGGTCATCGAGATTGAAGGTCGGCGGCAGCAACCCACTGGCAACCGCCATCGCGCTCACCGCCGCCTCGACGACGCCGGAGGTGCCGAGCATGTGCCCGGTCAGCGCCTTGGTGGAGCTGACCGCCGGCTGCCGGTCTCCGAACGCCAGGCCGATGGCGATCGTCTCGGCAACATCGCCGAGCTTGGTGGACGTGCCGTGGGCGTTGAGGTAGCCGACCTCGCCGGCGGCCACGCCGGCCCGCCGCAGCGCCAGCCGCATGCACTCGGCGGCACCGGTGCCATCGGGCCGCGGGGTGGTCGGATGGTGCGCGTCGGTGGTGGCGCCGTAGCCGAGGACGTCGGCGTAGCCCCGGGCGCCACGGGCGATCGCGTGCTCGGCCCGCTCCAGCACCAGCAATGCCGAGCCTTCCGACAGCACGAACCCGTTGCGCCGGCGGTCAAACGGCCGGCTGGCCTCGGTCGGCTCGTCCCAACCGCGGGCCAGCGCCCGGGCGTTGCCGAAGGTGTCTGCGAAGGTGGGAAACAGCGGCGCCTCGCTCGCCCCGCACACCACCACGTCGGCCTCGCCGCAACGGATCAGCCGGACCGCGTCGGCGATCGACTGGGCGCCGGACGCGCAGGCGGTGCCGACCGCCGAGCTGTAACCCCGGATACCGTGTTCGATGGCGATCCGGGCCGAGGGCATGTTGGGCAGGATTCCGGTCAGCAGGTACGGGCTGATCGCCACCCGGCCGCGCTCGGCGCGTTCGAGCACCTGGCGTTCCAAGGTAGCCATGCCGCCGACACCGCCGACGATCACCGCGATCCGACCGGCCTCGACGTCGCGCCCGACCACCAGGCCGGCGTCGGCCAGGGCGTCGCGGGCCGCGAGCAGCGCCAGCACGATCGTCCGGTCCAGGGTCCTGAGCTCCGGGCCGGACCCGACGGTGGCCGGATCGATGGCCGGCGCGAAGCCGCCCACCTCGATCGAGGCCGCCGCCGGATGGTCGGTCGGCGGACTGGACAGCCCGGACCGTCCGGTGATCACCGACGCGAACACCTCATCGATGCCGCGGCCGACCGGCGTGAGCATGCCCATCCCGGTGATGACCACACCCGCCAGCTGGCGCTCGCTGCGATCCTCGCTCATGAGATCGATCCGCTCTTCGCGCAAGCGCTCATCGCCACACTCGCTCCGGTCCTCACTCGCTGGCGCTCGCTGCGATCCTCGCTCGGGCAGCTCGGGCTCTTCACGCAAGCGCTCATCGCCACACTCGCTCCGGTCCTCACTCGCTGGCGCTCGCTGCGATCCTCGCTCATGATGACGCGAACCGCCGCTCGCGCAGAACAGCCTTGCGAACCTTGCCTGTTGCACCCTTGGGCAGGTCGCCGGCCATCGCGACGGTGACCTGCCGGACGGTCGCGGCGGTGGCCTCGCCCAGCGCCTGGTGGATGCGCTCGGTGAGCGTGGCCAGGGCCACCTCGGCATCCGGCGCCAGATCCAGCAGCACGTCGGTCACCACCTTGCCGCCCTCCCGGCTGATCACCACGGTGCAGTCCAGCACCTGCGGGCAGGCAGCCTGGATCCGCTCCTCCGACAGCGCGGTGTAGTACGGCGTCCCGTCGTCGTCGATGACCGAATCAGCCGCCCGGTCCACGTGAAAGTACCGGCCGCTGGCATCGCGGCGGACCAGGTCGCCGGTCAGGTAGTAGCCGCTGAGCCGGGATCGGAAGGTGGTCACCGAGTCGTTCCAGTAGCCGGGCGACAGCGATGGTGACCTGATGCCGAGATGACCGACCACGTCGTCGCCGAGCAGGGTGCCGTCCAGGTCGAGCACCGCTGCCTCGGCGAACCGGTACGGCCGTCCGATGCAGCGGTCGTAGGTCTCGGTGTCGCTGCGATGGGTGACGTGGAACATCGCGTGACCCATCTCGCTGGAACCGAGGCCGTCGATGAAGCTGGAGCCGGCGGTACGCACCACGCCCTGCCGGCTGACGGTGTCGCGCGAACCGACCGCGACCAGGTGCCGGATGTGTGGTTCGTGGGTGCTGTCGCCGGTGTTGAACCACAGCCGTACACAGTCCAGGTCATAGTTCGACAGGTCGAACCGAGACAGCTGGGCCCAGGTCACCGAGAAGCCGAACACCCCTTCCGGCCGCCACTGCTCGATCGCCGCCAGCACGTACTCGCCCTGCTGGGACGACAACGCCAGGAACTCCGCGCGGTTGCCCAGCGCCTGGTTCATCATCAGCACCGTGGCGGTGTGGGCGGCCGGCAGCGCGTTCAGGATCCGCCTGGTGCCCTGGGCCTGCGGCATGCTCAGCAGGTGTCGGGTGGCGGCGAACAGGGTTGCGTTGGTGTGCATCACCGCCTTGGGCATCCCGGTGGTGCCGGACGTGTGGGTGATCACGATCGGGTCGTCGCGGTGGTGCCGGTACGGCTTCGGCGCCAATGCCGGGTCGGCCTGGCCCAACTGGCTGACCTCGTCCAGCACGGCACCGCCCAGGTCGGCGTCGGCGAGCTGGGGTAGCCGGTCGGCGTCGGCGAAGGCGGCCGTGGCACGCAGCCCCCGGACGTAGGCGGCCACCGTGTCGGCCGGCAGGTTGCCGTTGATCAGCGCCGGAATCGCCCCGAGCCGGCAGGCCGCGAGAAAGGTGAGGATGTGATCGGCCGCCGTTGCCGACCAGATCGCCACCGGATCGCGCGGCCGGATGCCGTGCGCGTGCAGCCAGGCGGCCCGGGCGGCCACCCGGTCATCGAGTTCGCCCAGGGTGAACGGGTGCTCGGCGGCGAAGCCGTCCACCTCGGTGTCGAAGATCAGGCCCGGGCCGTCCCGGTCGGCGCCGAGCGCGAGCAGCGTCTGCAGCACGTTGCCGGCACCGATCTGCGGATCGGCGGCCAGCGTCGCCCGGGTGATGGTGCTCATTCAGTTTCCCCTTTGCTCAACAACAATGCGTGCGCGATGTCGGTGCCGCTGTGCTCGGCGCCGGCTGGAGGCTCGGTCTGCTCGACCAGCAGCAGCAGCACCTCGTCGGCGTCGCCGTCATCGATCAGCAGCGCCGCCTGGGCCATCCCGTCGGTGAGCGGTTCGCCGATCGGGCTGATGCACAGCACCGGGCCGCCCAGCCCCCAGTGCGAGGCGATCTGGCCGAGCACGCTGTTGGGTACCGACTGGAAGAAGAACAGCGGGCCCAGCCGCCGGCCGTCGGCCACCGTCCGGCGGACGTGCTCGGCACTGACCCGGTCGCCGCTACCGCTGACCAGCAGCAACGCGGTGCGCTGGCGGGATTCCGGTGGCATCGGTGGCTTGGCGTAGTGCTCGGACAGGCACCGGTCAGCGGCAGCGGCCAGCAGCGGGCTGAAGTCTGACTGCACGAAGCCGGCCAGCATCGGCGGAGCACCGTCGCGTTCGGTGGACCACTGGGCCTGATGGCGAAGCACCGGGCGCGCGACCTCGGCCATCACAGGGGTAGGCATCATCGGGCATGCACCACCAGCGCGGTGTTCGCGCCCCCGAAGGCCGAGTTCAGGCTCAGGGCGTAGGGCGATCCGACCGGACGGGGCGCGGCCACGATGACATCCAGCGGGCAGTCCTCGGCGGGGCCGAGGTAGCCGGCGTTGACGCCCAGCTTGCCGGCCCGCAACGACAGGACGGTGATCACGAGCTCGAGCAGGCCGGAGGCTTCCAGGGCGTGCCCGTGCACGGATTTGGTGGAGCTGATGGCCAACCGGCCCGCGGTCTCGCCCAGCGACAGGGCCAGGGCGGCAGCCTCGGCAGCATCGCTGAACACCGTTCCGGTCGCGTTCGCGTTGACATAGCCGAGCTGTTCGGGCTCGATGCTGGCGCGTTGCAGCGCCGCCTCGATGGCCCGGGCCAGTCCCCGGCCGTCCGGTGCCGGCTGGCACGGGTGGTAGGCGTCGCCGGCGCGTCCCCAACCAGCCAGCTGGACGGCGGCCGGCCGGTTGCGCGCCGCCGCCGCCTCGGTGCTTTCCAGCACCACAGCGGCCACCGCGTCCCCGAGCAGCAGGCCGTGCCGGTCGACGCTGAACGGGCGCACCGCGCCGTCGGTGGACAGTGCCCGGCCGGCGTCGAAGAGCGCGAACTGATCTGATTCGACAAGGTAACCGGCGGCCACCACCACCCGGTCAACACCCCGGTTGACCATTGCCGCAGCGTCGGACACCGCCGTGGTGGCCGACACGCAGGCGGCGGTGTAGACCCGCAGCGCACCGGCCAGGCCGGCCCGCTCGGCAAGCTCACCGGCCAGTCGGGCCGCGCCAGGGTGGCCGTGCACCGCCAGCAGCAGCGGGGTCTCGGCCCGCTGTGCCCGGTTCAGACCGGCATCGGCGCAGGCCTCGTCGGTGATCGCGGCCAGTTCGTTGGGTAGCGTGTCGACCTCGCCGAGGGTCGCCGCGACTCCGACCCGGCGACCGCTCACATCGAACCTGAGCACCGGCGCGAACGCGGGCACCCCGGCCAGCACGCCGGCCAACTGCGGCTCGGCACCACGGCCGAGCGCGCTCAACACCGCCAGGCCGGCGATGCCGACCGGGACGAGCTCAGTCATGACCGGCCCGCACGGACTCGCCGAGCAACTCGACCGCATCGGTGATGGTGCGCAACCGCGCGAGCTCGTCATCGTCGAGGTCGAGCCGGACGCTGTAACGCTGCTCGACCTGGTGGACCAGCCAGGCCACCTCCATCGAGCTGAGCCGCTCGCGGGCCGGATCGGTGGCACGTTCGTTCAGCTGCCCCAGCATCTGCACGACGTCCGCCCTTTCCAGCGCAGGGTGATCAGCCATCAGGCCTGCTGGCTGCTAGCGGCCTGGCCGACCCGCTCGGCGACCACGTTGGTGAACTCGCCGACGTTCATCAGGGCCAGCTCCTCGGATTCGTCCTCCACGAAGCGGATCCGGTACTCGTCCTCGACCCGCATCAGCAGGTCCGCCAGCGCGAGGGACTCCAGGTCCAGACCGGCCGGGCCGAGCGTGGTGGCATCGTCCACTCCCTCGACGTCGTAGTTCATGTCCTTCAACGAGGAGACGATGAACGCGCGAATCTCATCCGCCATTGGGTACCTTCTTTCCGTGATGCGGCGTCAGGAGTCCCGGGTGGACACCGTGTACGCCTGGGTGTTGGAAACCGTGCAGGACCAGCGCACCGCCGGGCAGGCGATGCTCACCGAGGCAGGCGGGTGGCTGCTGGCGGTGCAGACGGCCGAGGTCACCGTCTCGCGCGACGAGCTCGGCCGGCCGGTCGTGCGGGCCGCCGCCGGCCAGGTCTGGGTCAGCCTCAGTTACGGCCGCGAGGTGCTGGCGGTCGCTGCCAGCCTCGCCGGTCCGGTCGGCATCGATGTGGAGGGACCGCGGCCGCTGCGGGTCCTCGAGCTGGCCCGCCGCTGGTTCGATCCGGCCGAGGCGAGCTGGCTGGACGGCCGCCCGGCCGCCGACCAGCTGAATGACTTTCTGCTGCTGTGGACGGCCAAAGAGGCGCTGGGCAAGGCACTCGGCAGCGGCCTGCGGGGAGCCGGTCTGCAACGAAGGTTGGCACTGCCGCCGGTCGCCGACGGCCAGCTGCGGCCGGCTGCCGGCGGTTTGAACCTGGCGCAGTCGCGGCTGGCCGGGGCCCGGGTGCTGGCGATCGCCACCGGCCCGGGTCACCGACCGGCCGGCCAGGTCGTGGTGTTCAGCGGCGCTCACGAGCTGCTCGCAGCACGCAGCGCGCTTCGGTCCCGGACCAGCTTGCCGGTCGTGGTGCGGGGCATCTCCTCGAGCACCACGAAGGCCCGCGGCCGCTTGTAGGGGGCCAGCTGCACCGCCAGCCGGGCCTCGACGTCGGCTGCCTGGTAGCCGGCTTCCAGCTGCAGGTAGGCCACGATGCCCTCGTCGAACAGCACCACGGCGGCCACCACCCCGCTCAGCGCCCCCAGGGTGGCCTCGACCTCGGCAAGATCGACCTGCAGGCCGCCGATAGTGACCTGCGAGTCCAGCCGGCCCAGGATCGTCACCAGGCCGGTGCCGGAATCGAGCACGCCCGCGTCCTTGGTGCGCAACCAGCCGTTGGCCCAGCGCTCGGGTACCGCCGCGCCGAGGTAGGGCGACTCGGGCCGGGCGATCCACAATTCGCCGTCCTGGGAACGGATATCGATGCCGGGCGCGGGGCGCACCGATGGCCGGTGGCTGCCGAACAGGTCGGTGCCGATGACCCCGACCTCGGTCATCCCGTACATGTTGCCCAGCGGCACCTGGTACTTGTCGACGAAGCGGGCTGCCGTCGCGGCCGGCACCAGCTCGCCGCCAGTCACCATCCGCCGTAGCTGGGCCGGTCGGCGGTCGATGACGGTGGAGCTGAGTAGGCCGATGTGGAACGGAACGCCGAGCACGGTGGCCGGGCTCTGGGCGCTCTGGATCGCGGCCAGGATGCTGTCGCCGGTGAGCCGCTCCGGCGGCACCAGGGTCACGCCGGCATGCAGGCCGTAGAGCAGTCCACCCACCAGACCGAGCACGTGGACCATCGAGGGCAGCAGGATGATCCGCTCGCCCGGCAACGCGACGCCGTCGATCTGGGTGTAGCGCCGGATCTCCTCGATCAGGTCGGCGGCGGTGCGACCGATCACCTTCGACGGGCCGGTCGAGCCGGAACTCAGCTGCACTACCGCGTGGTGCGTCCCGGCCGGCTGGTCGCCGTAACCGGTGGCGGCGTCGGTGACCTCGTGGAAGATCCGCATACCGCCGACCGAGCGCTGCGGCGCGACGATCACCTGCGGGTTGAGGTACTTGACCGCGCGGTCGACCTCGTAATCGGTGAGCCGGTGGTCCAGCAGGATCGCCTGACCGCCGGCCTGCCAGACCGCGAGCAGGTTGGCCACGTAGGCGATCGACGGGGGTAGCCGCAGTGCCGCTGCCCCGCCGGGACGCAGGCCGGCCGCGATCAGCCGCTCCCGGCGATCGGCCACCAGAGAGCGCAACGCTGATCGGTCGATCGGCTCCGGCAGCGCGAAGCAGAGCTGATCGGCAGGTCCGGACAGCAGGATCTCATCGACCCAACCGGCGTCGGTTGCAGACACCGATTTTGCCCCCTGCTCTATGGTCATGCGTGCTCCAAAGACGGATCGAGGGCGTACGGCACTAAACTTCCCTTGCGATTCGGGTGTATTTTGCGGACATCTCCTGTCGGATGACGCGACAATACGTCAGGAGGAGGGCATAGTGCTATAGCTGCGTGATGTCTGCGGATCGGACGTCTTGAGTGGGTCAGACTTTCGACCCGGATGTCCTGATATTTGCTCGCAGCTTTAGCCGAAGCCGCTACTGATGGTCGCCGACTCGTAGCTGTGCGGGGTCAAGGACTCCTGCGCGGGCGGGACGATGCCGGTAGCCGGCACACTTCCGCCGTGCTCTGCGGCGCCGGATTGACTGCGTTCCCGCCATATCTCTGAATGCTATTCAATTCATGCGGGGCGAGCAGTGCTGGCGCGACCGAATTCGCTTGAGAAAGCCGAATAGCGCTGGCCGGCCCCGAATCTTCGGGTCGAGCAGCGCTACACACCGGTGTACGGCGAGTGCCCGAGGGACGCGGGCACGATGAGGTTAGCTGATTCGAAGTTTGTTCACGGCGAGGTTGTTGGCCAGATTGAGATCGGGTGACCTTCGCGACCAGCCGTTGCGCGAAGGGCTGGCCGGTGTCGCCGCCTGGTAAGCCGGCGTGGCGAGGCTTACTGCGCCTGGCGCCATCCCGGCGCGACCGACGGTCAGCGTTAGTCGGCTGAGGCTACGAGCGCCTGGTCGGCAAAGCCGGCCGCCAGCGCCCGCAGCGCCGCGTCGAGGTAGTAACCGAGGTCAGCATCGGCCCGAGCCGCCCATTGCTCGTAAGCCGCGCGGCACGAGGCGAGGGTGGCCCGGCCGACCAGCAGTGGGTAGAGCGAGTCGGCCGGCTGACCGAGCCGGGCGCCGACGAACTCGGCTATCGCCTGCTCCCAGGCGTCGTAGTGCACGGCGGCGCTGGCGGCCAGCGCGGGCACCGAGCTGATCAGGTTCATCCGGGCCCGCAACTCGGGCACGTCTTCGGCCCGGTAGTGATTGGCGGCCAGCACGGCGGCCCGAACGGCCTGCAGCACCGGCAGCTGATCCTCGGCGTCAGACAGCAGCGCCCGGATATTGTCGACCTCGGAATCGAACTCGCTCCACAGCACGCTCGCCTTGGTGTCGAAGTAGCGAAAGAAGGTGCGCCGGCTGACCCCGGCGCCGGCTGCGATCTCGTCGACGGTCGTCTCTTCGAAGCCCTTCTCCGCGAACAGCCGCAGTGCCACCAGCTCCAGCGCGCGACCGCTGGTGCCCGGTGGCCGACCCCGGCGCGCACCCGGACCGATCGCCGATTGGCCCATCATCGACAACTCATTTCTGCCAGGGTCTTGATTTAGGTCACTGGGTGACGTTAACGTACGCCGATATTCGACACCGAGTGCCGAATATCGGCACCGACCGATGGAGGATCGTGATGGCTGACCAGACCGCTGAGCTTGCCCAGGCTGCTGCCGACACCGAGGAGCCCCCTGTCAGGGAGGTGCTGGTCGAAGAGGTGCTCGTCGAAGAGGTGTCGATCGACGGCATGTGCGGTGTCTACTAGCGCCGCTGCTGGGGCCTTCGACCTGGACGCGGCCTGGGCCGTGCACCGGCAGGTGTCGATCCGGCCGGAGCGATTCGGCGCGCTGCTCTACCACTTCGGCACCAGACGCCTGTCGTTCCTGAAGAACCCCACCCTGCTGGGCGTGGTCCAAGCGCTGGCCGGCCAGCCCAGCGCACGCCAGGCCTGCCTGGCCGCCGGCGTACCCGAGGCGGAGTTGGCCAATTACCGCAGCGCATTGGCCACCCTGGCCAGTTCTGAGATGATCTGCGAGCGAGGAGCGGCATGACCGGCACCCTGCCCCTGATCGAACAGTTCCAGTACGGCCTGGACGCCCCGATCTGCCTGACCTGGGAACTGACCTACGCCTGCAACCTGGCGTGCGTGCACTGCCTGTCCAGCTCCGGCCGGCGCGACCCGCGCGAGCTGAGCACCGCCGAGTGCAAGGCGGTAGTCGACGAGCTCGAACGCATGCAGGTCTTCTACGTCAACATCGGTGGCGGCGAGCCGACCGTCCGCTCGGACTTCTGGGAGCTGGTGGACTACGCCACCGAACACCACGTGGGTGTCAAGTTCTCCACCAACGGCGTGAAGATCACCCCTGAGGTGGCCCGCCGGCTGGCGGCGAGTGACTACGTCGACGTCCAGATCTCGTTGGACGGAGCGAACGCGGCGGTCAACGACGCGGTGCGCGGCGCCGGCTCCTACGACACCGCCCTGCGCGCCATGCAGAATTTGTACGATGCCGGTTACTGCGACGACGGCGGCTTCAAGATCTCGGTGGTGATGACCCGACACAACGTCGACCAGCTCGACGCGTTCGCCGAACTCGCAGACCGCTTCGACGCCCAGCTGCGGATCACCAGGTTGCGCCCGTCCGGCCGCGGCGCCGATGTCTGGGACGAGTTGCACCCGAGCGCGGCGCAGCAGCGGGTGCTTTACGACTGGCTGGTCAGCCACGGCGAGCGGGTGCTGACCGGTGACTCGTTCTTCCACCTCGCCGCCTTCGGCGACGCGCTGCCGGGGCTGAACCTGTGCGGCGCCGGCCGGGTCGTCTGCCTGATCGATCCGGTGGGCGACGTCTATGCCTGCCCGTTCGCGATCCACGACAACTTCCTGGCCGGCAACGTCCGCGGCCCCGGCGGTTTCGTCGAGGTATGGCAGCATTCGGAGCTGTTCGCCGAGCTGCGCCAACCGCAGACCGGCGGAGCCTGCACCTCGTGTTCGGCCTTCGACGCCTGCCGGGGCGGCTGCATGGCCGCGAAGTTCTTCACCGGCCTGCCGCTGGACGGCCCGGACCCCGAATGCGTGCAGGGCCACGGCGAACGAGCACTGGCCGCGCTGGGTTCGACCAGCGTGCCGAAGCCCGGGGTGGACCACTCCCGCCGGGCCCGGCCGGTTGGCCTGACGCTCACCGCGCGACCGGCCGCCGGCCAGGCCCCGGTCAGTGCCTGCAACGAGCATCCGCTGGCCGATTTCGTGCCGGGCCCGCCGCGTCCATGACTGCCTGCCGATGATCGAACCAGCAGGCCGGCAGGCCGGCGGCTCCGTCCGGCTTGCCGAGCTCAGCTCGCCCGAGGTGGCCCGGCGAGCCGGGGCCGGTGCGGTGCTGGCGGTGCCGTTGGGGGCCACCGAACAACACGGCCCGCACCTGCCGCTGGGGACCGACAGCGACATCGCCGAGGCGCTCTGCCTGCGGCTGGCCCGAACCCGTCCTGACGTGCTGGTGGCACCGCCGGTCAGCTACGGCTCCAGCGGCGAACATGCCGGCTTTGCCGGAACGATCTCGATCGGACAGGACGCCCTGGAGTTGCTTGTGGTGGAGCTGGGTCGCTCGGTCACCGAGACCTTCGGCCGGCTGCTGCTGGTCAGCGCGCACGGCGGCAACGCCGAGGCGGTCGGCCGGGCCGTCGACCTGCTGCGCCGGGAGTCGCGCGAGGTGCTGCTGCACCTGCCGCGCTGGACCGGCGATCCGCATGCCGGGCACCCGGAAACCTCGATGATGCTGGAGCTGGCGCCGCAGCTGGTCCGGATGGAGCTCGCGGTGGCCGGCGACCGGCGGCCGTTGACCGAGACGATGCCCCTGCTGCGTGCCGGCGGGGTACGGGCCGTCAGCGCGTCGGGGGTGCTCGGCGACCCGACCCGGGCGACCGCCGCCGCCGGCCGGGCACTGCTGGATCAGCTGGGCGCCCGGCTGGCCGAGGACGTGGCCGGCTGGTTGGCGACGGTGCCGGCGTGAGCCCGGTGCGCGACAACGGTCGGGTCGCGCTGATCACCGGGGCGGCCCGCGGCATCGGTGCGGCCACCGTGCAGGCGCTGGCCTCCGAGGGCTGGTCGGTGCTGGCGCTGGACAGCGTCGTCGACGATCCGGCGCTGCCCTACCGCCTCGGCACCGCCGCCGAGCTGGCGGCGGTGATCGAGCAGGCCCGTGAGCACGCCGGCGACCGGGTGCAACCGTTCGTGGCCGACGTCCGGGATCTGGCCGGCCTGCAGGCGGCGGTGGACGAGGCCGAGGGCCGGTGGGGCGGCCTGGACGCCGCGCTCGCGGTGGCCGGCGTGATCGCCGGTGGGGTGCCGCTGTGGCAACTGCCCGCCGATCAGGAACGCGCGGTGCTCGACATCGACCTCGGTGGGGTGCTGGGGCTGGCCCGGGTGGCGGTACCGGCCCTGCTGCGCCGGCCGGCGCCACGTTCCGGCCGGTTCCTGGCGGTGGCCTCGGCCGCGGCCACCCAGGGCCTGCCGATGCTGGCCGCGTACTGCGCCGCCAAGGCCGGCGCCACCGGCCTGATCCGGGCGTGGGTGGTCGAGTCCGCACCACACGGCGCCACCGCGAACGTGGTCAGCCCGGGCTCGACCTCCACCCCCATCCTGGAGGAGACCGCCCGGCTC